>JBGPKH010000311.1:0-10005 GCA_041485845.1 Bryobacteraceae bacterium | reverse complement strand
TCTCGGCCTCATCGTGCATCCCGCCCATCGAGATGCGCGCGAACTTGCGCCCCAGCGCCCGCGCGATCGAGCGTCCGAGCGAGGTCTTCCCCACGCCCGGCGGTCCCACGAAGCACAGAATGGGCCCCTTGAGCACCGGTCGCAGTTGCAGCACCGCCAGGTAGTCCAGGATGCGATCCTTCACCTTCTCCAGATCGTAGTGATCCTCGTCCAGGATCTGCGCCGCGAGCTCCACATCCACTTTCGAACCCGACGACACGCTCCACGGCAGGCTGGCCATCCATTCCAGATAGGTGCGTGCTACGCCATACTCCGGCGACGCGGTCGACAGCCGCGAAAGGCGGGCCAGCTCCCGCATGGCCTCGGTTCTGACCTCCTCCGGCATGCCCGCGGCCTCCAGCTTCTTGCGCAGGTCCTCCGTGTCTCGCGTGGATTCGTCGCCTTCGCCCAGCTCTTTCTGGATGGCCTTCAATTGTTCGCGCAGGTAGAATTCGCGCTGGCTCTGCGAGAGCTGCCCCTGCACCTGCGATTGAATCCGGCTGCGCAGCTCCAGCAGTTCCAGCTCGCGCGTCAGGTGGAGGTGAATCTCGTTCAGGCGCACCTTGCCGTCGGGCAGCTCGAGCAGATGCTGCCGCTCGACGGGGCTGAGCGAGGGCACGTTGCCCGCCACAAAGTCCGCCAGCCGGCCGGCCTCGGTGATCTGCGCCGCACTGGCGGCGAGATCTTCGGAGAGATTGGGAGAGGCCGAGACGATCTGCTGGAAGAGGCCCACCACGTTCTGCCGCAGCGCCTCGATCTCGGGAGTAATCTCCGGCTCCACGCCTGCGATCCGCTCCACGCGTGCCTTGAGAAACGGTTCCCTCGCCGTATACTCGCGCGTGCGGATCCGGTCCATGCCTTCGCAGAACAACAGCAGGTTGTCCTTGGGCACGCGGACCGCTTTATGCATCACGCACAAGGTCCCGACCTGGTACAGATCCCCCGGCGTGGGCGTGTCCACCCGCGGATCCAGTTGCGAGACGATCGCCAGCGTGCGGTTCTCGCCCAGGGACTGGACCAGCGCAACGGACGCCGGCCTCCCCACCGTAATGGGCAGCAGCGCTCCGGGAAAAATCACCGTATCGCGCACGGTCAGCACCGGCACTTCTTCCAGCGGCTCCGCTGCGGGGGGCGTGGTGGCTTCCTCCACGGGCTCGGCCGCGGCTCCGCCGGTCAACACTTGCTGTTTTTCAAGGGCCATGGAACTATCCCCAGTTTGGCACACGTATTCCTGTTCGTGTCACGCTAGCTGTGGGGCAGGTTGTCAACCTGCGGCCGATTGTCAATCGGCCTGCTGATACCGTGTGTGCACTGCAACTCAAAGTGAACAGTATTGAGCCTATGCGCCCTTCGGATAACAGCCCAGCACGCGCAGGATATCGGCGATCTCCCGCAGGTGATTCAGGGCGTTTTGCGCGCTGCGAGAATCCACCCGCCCCAGGAAGTCCAGATAGAACAGGTATTCCCAAGGCTTCCCCCGCAAGGGCCGCGATTCGATCTTGGTCAGGTTGAGATCCCGCAGAGCAAACGCGCTCAAGGCGCGAAACAGCGCCCCCGGGATATTGCGGGTGCTGAACACCAGCGACGTCTTCCAGGGCACGTGCGCAGCGGCCCGCACCGGATGGCGGCGGGCATACTCGGGCCGGCGGAGGAGAAAGAACCGGGTGAAGTTCTGACGGTCGCTTTCGATGGACTTGCGCAGGATTCGTCCCCCGTAAATCCCGGCCGCCACCGAGGAGGCGATCGCACCCGCATCGGTGAGCCCCTCTTCCATGATCATTTTCACGCTGCCAGCCGTGTCGTAAAACGGAATTCTTTCGATTTGCGGGTTCTTGGCAAAGAAATCCAGGCACTGATTGAGCGCTACGGGGTGGGAATAAACTCTCCTGATTTTTGAAAAAGACACGTTCTTTTGCGCGATTAAATTGTGAACGATGCGCACGCT
This sequence comes from Bryobacteraceae bacterium, assembly GCA_041485845.1. Lineage (GTDB taxonomy): Bacteria > Acidobacteriota > Terriglobia > Bryobacterales > Bryobacteraceae > OMOG01. The sequence continues at coordinate 8,021 of JBGPKH010000311.1, read as the reverse complement.
GGTTTCCGCCACGATGGGCAATTCGAAATTCTGCAAGTGGTCGTAGTTCTCGTGCACCGACCCGGCAAGGGTATTCTCGATGGGCACCACGGCCCCCTCCGTGCGCCCTTCCTTCAGGCTGCGGAACAGGTCTTCGAAGCGCTCGCAGGGCAGCACCTCGACGCCTTGGCCGAGCAATTTGCGCGCGGCCTCCTCGCTGAAGGCGCCGCGTGCGCCCTGGAAGGCAACCAGCCGCCCCTTCTTCCCGCTCACGGCGTACCTCCTTCCCATCGGCGCACGCGATCGTCCGCCCGGCCGATCAGGTCCAGAACGCGGTCCACGCTGTGATCCACAAGATCCATTACGGTCTGTGGGTGGTGATAGAAACCGGGAATCGGAGGCGCAATAATCGCACCCATTTCCGCCAATAATGTCATTGTCTTCAAGTGCCCTACATGAAAAGGACTTTCCCGGACCATGAGAATCAACTTGCGCCTTTCCTTGAGCGTGACATCCGCCGCGCGAATCAGGAGGTTCGAACTTATGCCGTACGCGATGGCCGACATGGTGTGAATCGAACACGGAGCAATCACCATAGCATCAACGGGATAGGAGCCGCTGGCCAAGCGCGAGGAAATATCCTCCAGCGGATAAGAAAAATCTGATAGCCTCTTGATATCGGAAGCCAATTTCCCGGTTTCGAGGTGCAAGGTCTTCTCGCCGGCCCGGGAGAGGATCAGGTGGATTTCCACGTCGGGTTGAGCGCGCAGCCGTTCCAGCAGGCGCAGTCCATAAATTGCGCCGCTCGCTCCCGATATTCCCACGATGATTTTCACGCTTGTCTCCCCCGCCGCCTTTCTGCTTTGTTCCGGTTTCAGAACGGAAACTCTCTTTTTCCCTTGATAGCGTCCCGTCCGCGGGATATAATTCCAATTCGCTCCAATCGGCCCTTTGCCACCGTCGAAGGCCCTCGGCAGCGGTTACAGCGAGGATCATAACATGGACCGTGCTGGAGAAAAGCTCAAGCGGGTTCGCGACCGGCTCAAGCTGACCTATCGCGATGTGGAACAGGCCAGTCAGAAGATTGCCGCCCGCCACGGGAGCGATGAATTCGCCATCGCGCTGAGTCGCCTTGCGGACATTGAAAACAAAGGCACGGTGCCCACGATTTACCGCCTTTATTCCCTTTGCGCCATCTACCGGCTGGACTTCGATGAGGTGCTGCGATGGTACGGAGTCCCGCGGAATCAATTGGCTTCCGAAACACTTCACATCGGTCTGGAACAGACCCACACGGTGGGATTCGCATCCGACGCTCCGGTCGCCATTCCAACATCCTTGAACCAGGAATTCGATCTGAATAAGACTACTCTCCTCAGTCACCTCATCCGGAACTGGGGGAAAACGGCGTTTAGCTTTTTGAATGGACTGGATTTACGACAGTACCGCTACGGATTTATCGGGCTCGAGGACTGGTCCATGTACCCCATTTTACATCCCGGTTCGCTGGTAGTAATCGATGAAAGCCGCCGGAAAATCGCCGCCGCCGGTTGGACGAATGAATATGATCGTCCGATATATTTCCTGGAGCACCGCAACGGCAGCGTTTGCGGATGGTGCACTCTGGCGGGCGATCGGCTCCTCATTCAGCCGCATCCCGGGTCGCAGCAACCGGCGAGTTCTTTTGCGTGGCCCGCGGAAATCGACCTGTTGGGAGAAGTTACGGGTGTGGCAATGCTCCTGGAATCGGGGAAGCGGCGTCGTAGTCGAACTGCAACAGGTCCAGCAACGTCTCAAAATCCGTGAGATAAAGTTGGCGCTCCACTTCGCGGGCCATCGGCGGGACCGCGTTGCGATACCGCCATAACGACTGGATCCGCCCACCCACCTCCATGACATATTGATCCAAATCCCTTTTCTGTTCCGACAGGGGCGATGCGATCCATTGCGAGAAGACTTGCTGGTGGCTTTGGCACAGAGTCCGATCGGCCTCTTCCGGGCCCTTCAGACGGGTCAGGTCGTCGTGAACGTACCGTCCTGTGGCCTCGTCCCGCAGGGATGCCAGGTACACCAGTTTCCCGAAAACTGTGGGAATCTGGGACAACGTCTTGCGCCAGAATTCGGCTGGGCCTCGTCCCGATTGCGGCTTGGCGGTGAAATCCCCCACCGGGTATACCATTTAGGCCGGTACGGTTGATACGGTGCGGTACTACGGACGGTACCGGATCCGGCACACTTCCAAGACTGATTCTATACCATTCCAGACCGCTGAGCGTGTACCGCTTTTGGCTGGGCCTTAGTTCTTTGGCCCCAGCCCTGTTCCACTTTCAGAAAAGTTTTGGGGTAGAAACCCTATTACGGTGTGGTCCCGTATAGTATAGTACTCAGTTTACAAGCTGTAACGTTCCTGAAAGGACATTCAACGTGAAAAAGCTCGTGCTTCTAGCCTTGATAGCATTCTCTTTCCTGGCGGCCCGGCCGGTCAAACACGATAACCCCCTACCCCAGTGCGACCCCTGCCCGTGGGTGCGGTAATTCGAAAGAGAGTGTTCACGAGCGCGCGGCCCAGTGCTAAGATTCGGTTTCAGAAGTGGTCTTAGATGCCGGGTCACGTGCTCGTTTTGTTTCTACAGGTCACCTCGCTGCTGGCTTCCGGCCTGACCGCCATCAAACTCTTCCGAACCGGTCTTCATCGACGTTATCGCGTTTTTTTCTGGTATTTCATCTTCCGCGTAGCGAATGGTGTCTGGCCCCTCTTCGTGGGTATTAAGTCCAGCGTTTACTTCTATTTCTGGTTCTTTTCCGAGCCCCTCAACCTGATCTTCTACGTGTGGGTTGTTCTGGAATTGTGCCGCCTCGTGCTGGAACGCCACAGGGGCCTGTACACTCTGGGAAGGTGGGCGATGTACTTCGGCATGGCGATTTCGGTCGGGCTGTCGATCCTGAGTCTGATGGCGAAGATCCGCCGCGCGCCTCCGCAGCGCAGTGAAATAAAGAAGCTGAGTGTTTCCATCATCAATTATTTATATGCCACCGACCGCGGCGTGACCTTCTGCCTGGCGATCTTCCTGCTTCTGATGGTATTTCTGCTGAGCCGCTATCCCGTGCCCTTGAGCAAGAATGTAGTACTTCACGCTACGTTGTATACGGTTTTTTTCCTAAGCAATACTCTCAGCGTCATCCTCTCGAGCGTGTTCGGCTTGGAGCTTTTTTCCGCAATCGATACCGGCCTGATGGGAGTCTCCTGCGCGTGCGCACTGGCCTGGCTCTTCTTCCTGAATCCCAAGGGGGAGGAAGTGCGCATGACCATCCCGCATTTCGGCCCCGAGCACGAGGAGCGGCTTCTGCTCCAGTTGGATTCCCTTAATACCACCCTTCTGAAAGTCGGCCGAAAATAAGACGTTATCTTTGGTTATTTTGGTTACAGTAGTACCGGCATTACCCTAACCAGCCTTGCAAATGGCCGGAAATACCAGTATCCTTCTCTTGGAACAAAGAGAGAACGTCTCGATGGAATTGATGATCGGTATCTCGGTGGCGACGTGTTTGGCATTGCTGCTTGCGCTTCGCCTGCTCATACGCAAGGTCGCGGTGACGGGCGGGAGGCTCCCCGTTACCGCCGAATGGATCGACGAACTGTCGATAGAGCGCTATCGGCCCATGATGCGCCTGCTCGACCGTCAGGATCTGGATTTCCTTCGTTCCCAACCCGGCTTCACACCTCGAATGGCAATCAGGCTCCGCATTCAACGCTGCCAGATTTTTCGTGGATATCTGCGCTGTCTGAATGCCGATTTCGGGCGCGTCTGCGCGGCTATCAAGGTGCTCATGATACAATCCCGGCACGACCGGCCCGACCTGGCTGCGGCGCTGGTCCGCTATCAGGCGTCTTTCGCCTGCGGCATACTCCTGGTCCAGGTGCGCCTGTTCCTCTATCGCTGGGGGTTTTGCGCGGTGGACGTTTCGAGTCTGATAAAAACGTTTGATGTCATGCGGCTGGAACTGCGGACCATGGTCCCGGCAGCCATGCCCATGAGCGCCTAAATCTACTTCTTACATCGACGGCTGTGCGCCAATCCGGTATGTGCATCCGGTTCGCGTCACAGCCGTTTCAGCATTTCTTTAGCCTCTTTTAGTCGTGGGAATTTCTTTTCCGCCTCCCGAAATTCCTTGGTATGGACCCTTCTCCGCGATCCGTTGTGGTCCACCGGATACCGCAGGTGCAGCATCTCGTGGAACATCACATACTCCAACGCGGCCAGCGGCGCCCCTGCCCGATCGAAAACGCGGTTGATGATGATCGCATTGTGGGACGGGTCGAAATGCCCCAGCAGGCTGCGCGATGCCCGGCGGCTCCATCCCAGCAGCGGTCTCCCCAACAGGCCATCGAAGTATTGCCCATTCAGCCGCTCGAAAATCTCTTCCAGATTGTGCAGCTCGCCGATCGGACCGGAAATGAACTTACGGCCGCGGATCTGCCGCACTAACTGCGCCTGGCGTCGAACGTCCCGCCGGTTCAAGTAAAGCCGGTAGCGGTGGGAATACCGCCGGGCCACGGGTTTGCGATACAGCTTGCCGAGCAGGATATAGGCCAGCGCCTCGGTCACCGGCGCCGGGGCGCCCTCCAGCAGATCTGAAATGCGCACGTGAAGGCGGCCGTCCTCCAGCCGGATGAAACTGTCCGCGTTGGCGAACCGGCAAAACTCCACGCGCAAGCCGGGTAAAGGGGTACGCGGCTTGAGCTCGCGGAAGACGCGCGCATAGATCTCCTCCGGCGTCTCGAAAAAGAGAGAACTCTGGAGGCTCTGAAGGTCGAGCATCCGCTGGGGATCTGGCATGCTCCTACTAGCGTACACCGCTATCCCGGACCACTGGCCCCCGGCCCCCGACCCCTGTTACTCTGAATCCTTAGTGAAAATGAAGAACAAGCCAAAGGCGAAAATCACCGCACTGGGTTGTTATGCCCCGCCCCGCGTCCTCACCAATCAGGACCTGGAAAAACTGGTGGCTACCAACGACCAGTGGATCATGGAGCGGGTCGGCATCCGTGAGCGCCACATCGCGGAACCCGATATGGCCACCTCCGACATGGCGGTCGAGGCTGCCAAATGCGCGCTTGCGCAGCGCGGTATCGAGGCCTCGGAACTCGACACCATCATCGTCTGCACGGTGACCCCGGACATGTTTTTCCCGTCCACCGCGTGCCTGGTCCAGAACGGCCTCGGCGCGCGCGGCGCCTGGGGCTTCGATCTGATCGCCGCCTGCTCGGGATTCGTCTACGGCCTGACCACCGGCGCCAGCCTGGTGGCCGCCGGTACCCACAAGAAAGTCCTCGTCATCGGCGCCGACACCATGAGCCGTATTATCGATTACACCGACCGCGCCACCTGCGTACTGTTCGGCGATGGCGCCGGCGCCATGCTGATCGAACCGGCGGACGACGGCGACGGCGACTACGGCTTCATCGACTTCGTGGGCGAGGTGGATGGCTCGGGCGGCGAGTTCCTCAAAATGCCCGCCGGCGGCAGCCGCATGCCCGCTTCGCACGAGACCGTCGACCAGCGCCTGCACTACGTCCGCCAGGAGGGCCAGCAGGTCTTCAAATACGCGGTCCGCAAAATGTACGAGTCGGCGCGCGAATTGCTGGAACGTAACGGCCTCACCCTCGACGACGTCGCCCTGATGATTCCCCACCAGGCGAACAGGCGCATCATCACCGCGGCCGCCGATCGCCTCGGCATCCCCCTGGAGAAAGTGGTGATCAACATCGATCGCTACGGCAATACCACCGCCGGCACCATTCCCCTGGCCACGCGCGACGCCATCTGCCAGGGCCGTCTCAAAAAGGGCGACCTGGTCCTGTTCGCTGCCGTGGGCGCCGGATATACCGTGGGCGCGAGCCTTTGGCGCTGGGCGTATTAGTTCGTGGGACAGGCCTCCGGCCTGTCCGGGGCAGGCGCTCAGCCTGCCGGCAAAGCAAGCGGCGCTGCGCCTTCCAACTCCAGCAGGCGCTGCTTCAGCGGCAGCCCTCCGCCATATCCCACCAGCTTGCCGCTCGCGCCGATGACCCGATGGCAAGGAACCACGATGGCCGCCGGGTTGGCGCCGTTCGCCGCACCCACCGCGCGCACCGCGCGTGGCGTCCCGATGGCTTCGGCGATCTGCGCGTAGCTGCGCGTCTCGCCGTAAGGAATCGTGGTGAGTTGCCGCCAGACACGCGTCTGGAAGTCGGTGCCTTTGAGGTCGAGAGCAAGCTGAAACTCGCGCAGCTCGCCGGCAAAATAAGCACGCAACTGTCGCACGGCTTCGAGCAGGATTGTGTTGGAATAGTTGCGCTGCCCTTTTACCGGCCGGACGGCCTGTCCGGCTCTTGCGAATTCGATGGCGCGGAGCCCCGTGGGACTCGCGACCAGGCGCAAGTTCGCCCAATCGGTGAATTGCATCTCAAACCATTCGAGCATGGAAACAGTCTGCCATATTTGATTTCGACCAGCCGCTACGATAGATTGGCCGGACATGGTGAGTGGACCAGCGGCTGTCCGGGACTACGTAATCCGCGGTGGAACCGAAGGCAAACGCCGGCTGGATTTGGATGGGCGCTCCGGTCCGCAACTCCTAGCTGAGGTAGGCATAGATGACCGTGTTTTGAATGTTGCTGTGGCCGAGCCAGTCTTGCACGAAGCGGATGTCGACGCCGGCGTCGAGCAGGTGGGTGGCGACGGAATGCTTGAGGACGTGGAAGTGCAGTCTCAAGGCGTGGGGTTACTTCTTCTTGGGGCTGGGCGGTATCCGAAAGCCGATGGCCCTGGTCTGCGGCGGGTGCTTGATTCGCTGAATGTCTTGGACCACCTGAACCAAAACGGTGTCGTGCTGCGCCAGCGTACGGCCGTAGGATTTTTGGCGGGCTTCCAGTTGTTCGATTCTGCGGGCCAGGTCTTTGTGGGTGGCCAGCAATTGGCGCATCCGGACGAACGCGCGAACGATTACGATGCTCATCTGCACGGCGCGGTCGCTGTTCAGCACTGCGGAAAGCATGGCCACGCCGTGCTCGGTGAAAGCGTAAGGCAGGTAGCGCCGGCCGCCATAGCCTGAACTTGAGGTTTCAAATTGCAACCTCAAGTTTTCGTACTCGTCTTTGGAGAGCTGAAACATGAAGTCTTCGGGGAAGCGGTCGGCATTACGGCGGACAGCCAGGTTGAGCGATTTGGTGGGCACCTGGTAGAGGTCAGCCAGGTCGCTGTCAATCATGACTTTTTCGCCACGGATGAGGTAGATTCTGCGCTCTACCAGCTCCACGGGTACGGGCAACTGGTCGGCAGGGGAAGGCGTTTTTTCTGGCATGTGCTGAGAGGTTTAATGATACCGCCGGGCTCAGTCGGCCAGGTTGAAGAATTCTTCTTGCACCGGGTCGGCCCAGATCCTGTGAACAACACTTCGGGCTGCTTCAGGTAAAGCGGCTCGCTGCGCTTACCGGCCGGTGTGGGCTTGGTCAGCAGCTCTGAGGTGGTGAACCAAAACAGGGGAGAGGGCTTTTGGGAAACGATGGGGTGGCAGGCAGCCTCGCGTAAATTCTGCGCCCACTGCGTGCCGGTGGTCTCGGTGCGCACGGCCCGGCCGCCCGGCAATTCTGCCCACTACGATGCAACACCCGTTCTTGGCGTCATGCGCGAGAAGGGGCCAGGAGAGCCCCCCGCGCTGACTTCCAGGCCCGTTTCATACTGCTCATTACAGTGAAAAACTGGGTTGCGCTGCTATGGCCGAACTCTCGGCCAAATGCGGATTTCCGTCCGAACTTCTGCTCAAAATGGCTATTCTGGGCAGTATTGCCAGGTAGCTTCAGTACGCCGCGGAAGCCCTGAGACGACTTCACTTCGACGTCGGCAACCCCGACTCACCAACATGGGCTTGGAGTTTCTTCTTCATTTTTTCTGTTATGCCCTTGACCGTTGAGCTTACCGAGGTCGTAAACATTGGCCCCCTCTCATCTTCCTCCCATAGCTTCTTTCCATCGGCGCTGAAGCACTGGATCGACAAGGTGGATC
>JBGPKH010000310.1:0-10026 GCA_041485845.1 Bryobacteraceae bacterium | reverse complement strand
GGCCGAAGAGAAGCGCTGCCAACTTGATCGCCTGTACCAATGCATCTGCGACAACCTGGACGCGCTCCTACGAGCCGTCGGACTCAAGGCCGCCGCTTAATCTCACGCAACGAGAACAAAATTCTCGTGGGGGCCCCTATAACGGGAACTAATATCCCGGTTACCGCCGGATTGGCAGAGGTGGCGGAACAGTGGTCTTGGTCGAGCGCCCGGACAAGGGCAGACGACGAAAAACGATCGTCTGCCCCACAAAGCATCTTTGCAGAATCCTGACAATTCCCATAAACTTTCTTGACGTTGGATGATGACAATAGATCACCGATACTGGATTCGTCCATGTTCGAGAAGCAGTCACACAGTTCGCGGCGGTTGCTGGTGCTGTTTGCCGCCACTACAGTTGTGCCCGCGGTGAGCCTGGCCTGGCTCGGCTGGCGCATGGTGGAGCAGGACCGGCTTCTGGAAAGCAAGCGCGTGCAGGAGAAGCGCGATCAGGCGGCCGACCTGGCCGCCACGGCGATGCAGCGGATCCTGGCGGAAGCCGAAGAGCGGTTGACCACCTTCAGCGCTGCGCCCTCATCGCCGGCGGCGGCTCTCGGGGACGGCGCGGCCCTGGTTGTCCTGGGCAACGGCGGAGTGCTCAGTCGCGCGGGAACCCCGCTGCCGTATTACCCGGCGATACCGCCTTCGGCGCCAACGGACTCCGCGGGGCTTGCCGCCGCGGACGAGCTGGAATTCCGGAAGAACGATCTGGCGGGTGCGCTCCGGGCTCTCGAAGGATCGGCGCATAGCCGAGATCCCGTGCTGAGAGGCGAAGCCTGGCTGCGGATGGCGCGGATCCAAAGGAAACTCGGCAACCTCCCCAAGGCGCTCGATGCCTTTGCCGAACTTGGCAGGCTGGACAACGCACGTGTGAGCGGATTGCCGGCGGGGCTCAGGGCGCTGCAAGGCTGCGCCCTGATCTTCGAAGCATCGGGGCGCGAGGAGGATCTCAAACGCGAAGCCGCTCTCCTGCGCGACGGCCTCGAAAACGCCCGCTGGCTTTTGACCCGAGTCGAATTCGAATTCAGCTTCGATCAAGCCGCGAAATGGCTCGGAAATGCGTCGCACGGGCCGATCGATCCCGACCGCCTGGCGCTCGCCGAGGCCGCGGAATCATTGTGGCAGGAATGGCAGACGCTGCGAAAACGGGAAGTGAATCCGCGCGGGCGGCGCACCTTCCGGTCGGGCAAGCGTTCGGTGCTGCTGCTGACGCGGTCCTCTTCCGAACGTGTGGCGGCGCTCCTCATCGGACCGCGGTTCCTGGATTCCGCATGGCTCAAGGAGCTGCACGCCGCCGGCAGAGCCCAGGAGGTCGACTTCGCGCTCACCGACGCAGAGGGACGGCCCGTCCTGGGACGCCCGGATGCGCCGCTCTCGCTGCAATCGCTGCGCCCCGCATCCGCGACACAATTGCCTTGGACCGTGCATGCGATCAGCCGCGCTGCGGGGTTGGGATCGCCGGAGTTGTCCGGGCGGACGCGTCTCCTGCTGGCCGGAATCGCCATGATGGCCTTACTGGTGCTGGCGGGAGGCTACTTCATCAACCGGGCGGTGCTGCGCGAAGTCACCGTGGCGCGGCTGCAATCCGATTTTGTGGCGGCAGTGTCGCATGAATTCCGGACGCCCCTGACCACGGTGCGGCAGCTTTCGGAGATGCTGGTGCGGGGCCGCGTGACGACGGAAGAACGGCGGCAGCAGTTTTACGAGACGCTGCTGCGGGAGAGCGAACGGCTGCACCGTCTGGTCGAGGGACTGCTCAATTTCGGGCGCATGGAGGCGGGCGAGCTGCAATACCGTTTCGAGCCGGTGGATGCGGAGGCATTCGTCCGTGACGTGGTAGCGGAATTTCAGCAGGAAGTTTCGGGTCTCGGCTACCGGATCGAGCTGCACGGGAATGGAGCGCTTCCGGCAATCCGTGCGGACCGCGAATCGCTGGCGCTCGTCTTCTGGAACTTGCTGGATAATGCGGTGAAGTATTCGCCCGAAAACCGCACCGTGTGGGTGGACCTCTCGGACGCGGGCAAGCGGCTGATGGTCCGCGTGCGCGACCGGGGCATCGGCATTCCCCTCGTGGAGCAGAAGGAGATCTTCCGTAAATTCGTGCGCGGCGCCGCTTCCAAGACTGCGAGCATACGGGGCACCGGAGTCGGGTTGGCCATGGCGCGCCAGATTGTGACGGCGCACGGGGCCGACATTTCGGTCGAGAGCCAGCCCGGGGAGGGAAGCGTGTTCACGGTGCTGCTGCCGGTGGCGGAGACATGACCAGGGTCCTGGTAGTGGAAGATGAGCCCGGCATCGCGCTCGGGCTGGAGGAAGACCTGACGCTCGAAGGCTACGGCGTGGAGGTGGCGGGCGACGGCGAGACTGCCGTGCGGCGCGCGCGGGAAGGAAAGTTCGACATCATCCTGCTCGACGTGATGCTGCCTAAGAAGGACGGGTTTCAGGTCTGCCGGGAACTGCGGCGCGGCGGCAACCACACGCCTATCATCCTGCTGACGGCGCGGGCGCAGGAGGCGGAGAAAGTGCTCGGACTGCAATTGGGCGCGGACGACTACGTTACCAAGCCGTTCAGCCCGCTGGAGCTGCGGGCGCGAATCCAGGCGCTGTTGCGGCGCGCGGCGGGCGTTCCCGCGGCGGAAACCTACCGGTTCGGAGATGTGGATGTGGATTTCGCGCGCTGCGAATTGCGCCGCGCAGGCGAGCTCGTGGAGATCACCCCGGTCGAGTTCAAGCTGCTGGCCACGTTCATCCGCAACCGCGGCCGGGTGCTGAGCCGCCAGCAACTGCTCGACCAGGTGTGGACCGACGCCACCTGCGGCGACCGCGTGGTGGACACGCACGTATCGAATCTGCGCAAAAAGATCGAGGAGAAGCCGGCGGAGCGCCGGTATCTAGCGAGCGTGCGCGGAATGGGGTATCGCTTCGATGGGTAAATCAACCTGGAAAGTTTGCAGAATCTTCACACACCCTGAGTACTGGCTGAAAGTTCGCCTACTAGGATTGCGCAAGGAGGCAGTTATGAACCGATGCACAGCAGGAATCCTGGCGGCAATTGCAGCGATACTTTTGACGGTGCCCGCCGGCGCGCAGAAGAAAACCGAGGCGGACACGATGTTCGAAGCCGCCCGGCAGAAAGAAACGCTGGAGGGCGATCTCTCCGGCGCGATCAAGCAGTACGGCGCCATCGTGGCGAAGTACGGCAAAACGGATCGCGGCGTGACGGCGACGGCGCTAGTAAGGATGGCGGAGGCCTATCAGAAGATGGGCAATGCCGAAGCGCAAAAGATTTACGAGCAGGTGGTGCGGGAGTACGCGGATCAGAAAGACGCGGTGGCGCTGGCTCGCGCAGGTCTGGGCGTTCAAGCCGCTCCGCATAGCGGCGGCAACATACGCCAGGTGTGGACAAAGTTCGGGGGCAGCCCTTACGGCCCCGTTTCCCACGATGGGCGCTACGTGGTCTTCACGTCTTATCTCGGGCCGGGTGGGGGTAGGACCGGTCCCCAAAACCTGGCCGTCCATGATTTGATCACCGGCGCCGACCTCGTGCTCACGAAGAATGAGAGTCCTGTAGAACGCCCTGGGAAGCCGGTGTTTTCCCCGGACTCCAGGCAGATCGGCTACCCCTGGATCGTCGAAGGTGTAAGCGAGGAGCTTCGAATCATGGAATTGAACGGGAATAGTCCCGCGAAATCGCGGGTTCTGTTCAAAACTGATGACCTTTTTCGTGCTCGGGACTGGTCCCCTGACGGAAAGTGGATCGCCGTCGGGATCCGCCGTAAGGATCATATCAACCAACTCGGCCTTGTTTCGACATCGGATGGCACTCTTCGAGTCTTGAAATCGATCGATTGGGCCGGATCGACGCAGGTATATTTCTCTCCGGATAGCCGGTATCTGGCGTTCGACCTCCCATCCAGCGAAAACGGCGGGAAGCGCGACATATTTGTGATCGCGGTGGATGGCAGCCGGGAAGTTCCTGCCGTGATCCATCCCGCAAACGATCGTTTGGCAGGTTGGACGCCGGAAGGGAAGCATCTACTTTTCATCAGCGATCGGAACGGACGGCCCGCCCTGTGGTCGCTGCCATTTGAGAATGGAAAACCGCAAGGGAATCCGGAAATGCTCAGGCCAGACTTCGGAGCCAACCACGATGACTATCTGGGACCGACACGAACCGGCGAACTTTACTTTTCGGTGCTCGGGGGAGGAGTGAAGGTATCGATCGCTTCCGTGGACCTGGAGTCGGGAAAATCGAACCCGGCAACCATGCAACAGTTTACGAACGGTATCTATCCGGCTTGGTCCGCTGACGGAAAGTACCTAGCCTACATAACCTATCAGGATGGCGACGCCCGTACTTTCCTGACTATATATTCCGCTGAAACAGGGCAGAGACGGGAGTTGCGGCCGAATTTGACGTACCCAACATGGCCAAGCTGGTCGCCGGACGGCCGCTCGCTCCTGGTCCCGGCGGGGGACGCCAAGGGCCGTTGGGGAATCTTCAGTATTGACGCTCAGACTGCGGAAGTCGAGCCGGTAGCGATTAGCGGTCCAGAAGAACCAGGCTTCGGGACTCCGCAGTGGCTCCCCGACGGAAAGGGGATTGTATATGAACGAGGCCGCAAGCAAGGAGGCGATGGCGTGATTGTAAAGCGTGAACTCAGCTCCGGTAAGGAGTCTGAGATCGTGCGCGTGAAACTTCTCCCAAACCACGGAGTGGCCACGCGCGGGTTTGTAGTCTCGCCGGATGGACAGTCGCTCGCCTACCTTACCTCCAACGGAACCCCAGCGCACACGGCTATCATGGTGATGCCACTCGCAGGGGGACAACCCCGGGAGTTGCTGAAGGTCACTGAGTTCGTCTATCTGGGCGGATGGACTCCCGATAGCCAATCGCTGCTCTATTCGCGGAATGGGACACTACCCGGCGATGTCGCGGCGTGGCTACTGCCCGTAAACGGAGGTCCACCGCGAAAGCTCGATCTGGGTGAGCGCTTTGCCACAGAGCTGCAAATGCATCCGGACGGCAAACGGGTTGCCTTTTGGTCAAACAACCAGACAGCCGAGCAGTTCTGGGTGCTTGAGAATTTCCTGCCCGCGCTGACGGCGAAGAAGTGAATGCTCTTTCTGCTTGCGGCCGCAGTGACGATCCCTCTGGGACTGGATCTGTACCTTCCAGTCCCGGAGGGGAACCCGCTCACCGCGGAAAAAATCGAGCAAGGGCGGCGGCTGTTCTTCGACCGCCGCCTTTCGCGCGACGGCTCCATCGCCTGCTCCTCGTGCCATGACCCCGAACGCGCTTTCTCCGACGGGCGGCCGGTGGCCGTCGGCGTGTTCGATCGCAAGGGCCGCCGCAATTCTCCGGCCCTCATCAACCGCGGCTACGGCCGCTCGTTCTTCTGGGATGGGCGTATGGCAACTCTGGAGGAGCAGGTCCTCAAGCCCATTCAGGACGTCAATGAAATGGACCTGACCCTTCCGGAAGCCACTGCCCGCGTGGGACTGCCGGCGGAGGAGATCTCCCGCGCGCTGGCCAGTTTCGTCCGCTCCATTCTCTCCGGCGACTCGCCCTTCGACCGCTTCATCGAAGGCGACCGCGCCGCGCTTTCCGCCGAGCAGCAGGCGGGCCTGGCGATCTTCCGGGGAAAGGGCAACTGCACCGCCTGCCACGTCGGTCCGAACTTCACCGACGAGCGTCTGCACAACACCGGTATCGCCTGGCGTGATGGGAAGTTGGCCGATCCCGGCGCGGGACGGGGCGATTTCAAAACGCCCACGCTGCGTGAGATCGCCCGGACGGCGCCTTACATGCACGATGGCAGTCTTGCCACGCTCGAAGACGTGATCGAATATTATGATCGCGGCGGCAATCGGAATCCGGGGCTGGATGCGGAAATTCGCCCGCTTCACCTGACAGCCGCCGAAAAGCGGAGCATCGTCGTGTTCCTGCGTTGTCTGAACGGCCTTGTGCAACGCGGAACTGATACGGCACAGTGGGACAGACGATCGGTTAACCCGCCGGCATCGGCCGGCGCATCTCCCGCGAGGCTGGCACCCAGCGACTTGGGATAGAATCGGGAACATGCTCAGCAACACGATCTCTTGCGCCGGCCGCGCCGCGTTGCTCTCGCTGGCGTTTTCGATTCTTACGAGCGCCCAGGCGACCTACGATCCGGCACTCTGGTCCGGCATGCGTTATCGCATGATCGGCCCGGAGCGCGGCGGGCGCGTGACCGCCGTTACCGGCGTTCCTTCGGAGCCGTACACCTTCTATATGGGATCCACCGGTGGCGGCGTGTGGAAGACCACCGACGCCGGCCACACCTGGGCCAACGTGTCGGACGGCTTCTTTAAGGTGGCGTCGATGGGCGCGGTCGAGGTGTCGCTGTCCAATCCCAACGTGGTGTATGCCGGCACGGGGTCGTCGAAGATCCGCAGCAATGTGTCGATCGGGCGCGGCATCTACAAATCCACCGACGCGGGCAAGAGCTGGACGTTCATCGGGCTGCGCGATGCCGGACAGATCGCCACGGTGCGGGTCCATCCCTCGAATCCGGACATCGTGTACGTCGCAGCCAGCGGCAATCCGTTCATCGCCAACAAGGAGCGCGGCGTCTGGAAGACCACCGACGGCGGCAAGACGTGGAAGCAGGTCTTCTTCCTTTCCGAGACCGCGGGCGCAGCCGATCTCGAGCTGCAGCCCGGCAACCCGAACGTGGTCTTCGCCTGCATGTGGCACGCGCAGCGCAAGCCGTGGACCATCATCAGCGGCGCGCGCGAAGGCGGCATCTACAAGAGCGCCAACGGCGGCGACACGTGGACCAGGCTCGCCGGCGGACTGCCCAACGAACTGTTCGGCCGCAGCAACGTTGCCATTTCGGCGGCGAGTCCGAACCGCATTTATGCGCTGATCGAGGCCAAGCCTGGCTCGGGTCTCTACCGCTCGGAAGACGCGGGCGCCACATGGACCCCGATCAACGGCGCCGCCAACCTGATCACGCGGCCGTTCTACTACACGACGCTCGGCGTGGATCCGAACAATGCCGATGTCGTGTGGGTGGGCAACGAGGGCTGGTTCAAGAGCACCGACGGCGGCAAGAGCTTCCGCTCGTCGCCCGTTCCGCACGGCGATAACCACGATGTGTGGATCAATCCCAAGAACTCCCAGTACATGATCCAGGGCAACGACGGCGGCGCCAACGTCTCGCTGGATGGCGGCCGTACCTGGAGCACCCAGAGCAACCAGCCCACTGCCGAGATCTACCAGGTGGCGGTGGACAATCAGTATCCCTATCGCGTATACGGCGCGCAGCAGGACAACACCACGGTGATCGCGCCCAGCCTGGCGCTGGGCAACGGGCAGGAATTCCGTGTGGGCCCCGGATGCGAAACGGGGCCGATCATTCCGGACAAGGACAACCCGGACATCGTGTACGGCGGATGCAAGGGCCAGTTCAGCCGGCAGAATCTGAACACGCCGGACGAAGAGCGCTACTGGATCGGCGCGGAGTCTCTTTACGGCAACGGCGGAGGCACGCTGATCTACCGCTTCCAGCGCGTGGCTCCCATGGAGGTTTCGCCGCACGCGCCGCGCACGGTCTACTACGGCTCGCAATACTTGCACCGCACGCGCGATGGCGGCGTGACGTGGGAGAAGATCAGCCCCGACCTTACGGCCAACCCCCCGGAGGGGCAGGGCCCGAGCGGCGAGCCGATCACCCGCGACGCCACGGGCGAGGAGGTCTACAGCACGCTGTACACGATTCGCGAGTCGCCCATACAGAAAGGTCTGATTTGGACGGGCTCCAATGACGGGCCGATCCACGTGACCCGCGACGACGGCAAGACGTGGACCAACGTGACGCCCGCGGGCCTGCCTCCGGGCGGGCGCGTGCAGAACATCGAGCCCAGCCCGCACCGCCCGGGGACCGCGTACGCGGCCATCTATCGCTTCCTCCTGGGCGACTTCGCTCCCTACATCTACCGCACCGACGATTTCGGCAAGACGTGGACCCGCCTCACCGATGGCAAGAACGGGATCGCCGCCGGCGAACCCACTCGAGTGGTGCGCGAAGACCCGAACCGCGCCGGACTGTTGTACGCCGGGACGGAGTTCGGGATTTACATCTCGTTCGACAACGGGGCGCACTGGCAGTCGTTCCAACTGAACCTGCCGGTGACCCCGGTGACGGACATCAAGATTGCGCACCAGGACCTGGTGCTTTCGACGCAGGGGCGCTCGTTCTGGATTCTCGACAACCTCACGCCGCTCCATCAGCTCAACGACAAAGTTCAGACGTCGCAATCGTACCTGTTCGCGCCGCGGGAAGCCATCCGCACGACCGCGCGCGGCGGGGGGCGAGGCGCGGCGATTCAGTATCCGCTCAGCGGCGCGGCCGTCGATTATTATCTGGCGGCGGCTCCCGCGGGCGAGATCACGCTCGAGGTGCTGGATGCCGCGGGCAAGCCGGTTCGCAAATTCTCGAGCGCCGGCGCCCCGGCCGAGGAGCGGCCGGCCGTCGCGGAGACGCCGCCCAGCGAAGACGAAGGCGGCGGCTTCCGTATGCGCAGCGGTCCGACGCGTTTGGAAAAGACGCCCGGCATGCACCGCTTCACGTGGGATCTTCGCTATCCGGGGCCGTGGATGAGCGCCGCCCGCCCCGAAGGGCCCAACGGTCCGGCGGCGGCGCCGGGCAGGTTCTCGCTGCGGCTCTCGGTGGGTTCGTGGACCTCGACGCAGCCGCTATCGATTCTCGAGGATCCGCGCGTGACCAGGGACGGCGTGACCACAGCCGATCTCCGCGAACAGTTCGACCACAATGTGCGGGTGCGCGACCTGGCCGGCGATTTGAACCGGATGGCCGCCCGGTTGCGGACGGCGCAGGCCGGATTGCGCGGCGCATCGGGGCCGGATGCGGACAAGCTGGCGAAATTGAATCGGCTCGCGGCGAAGGTGCTTACGCCATCGATCCGTTACAGCCAGCCCGCGTTGCAGACTCACGTCACCTATCTCTACACGGTGACCAACGCGACGGACCAGAAGATCGGCCGCGACGCGATCGAGCGGTATGGGGTGCTGCGCAAGGAGCTCGACCAGCGGATTGGCGAGTTGAACTTGATCCTGGGGCCGGAGCGATAACGGCTGTCCCCGCTTACCCTTCGCGTACCTGCTGCGAAAGGTACCGTTCGTAGCCCATCTCCGCGATCTGGTGCAGTTGCGCCTCCAGCCAGTCGACGTGCCGCTCCTCGTCCTTCAGCAGCCGCTCGAACATTTCGCGCGACGCGTTGTCACCCTCGTCGCGCGACACCTGAACTGCGCGATTGTACATTCCCACCGCGTCGATTTCCAGCTTGAGGTCGGTCTCGAGCTGTTCCTTGACGTTCTTGCCGATGGTCAACTGCATGGGCTCCGTCATATTGGGAGTCGCATCCAGGAAAAGAATCCGTTCGATCAGGATTTCGGCGTGCTTCATCTCGTCGATGGACTGCTTCTTGATATAACTGCCGAGCCGGCCGTAATGCCAGTTTTCGCACATTTCGGCATGCAGAAAGTATTGGTTGACCGCCGTCAACTCTTCTTTGAGAGCGTCATTCAACAATGCGATTACCTTCAGGTTTCCCTTCATATGACTGGATTCTAGCATGCGCCCGCATCACTCAATCCAACCCGGCAGCGCAGCCAACCGCACGGCCTCCAACTTCGAGTGCACGTGCAGCCTCTCCGACCTCGGAAGCGAGGGCGCGTTGGCGGGACGAATTACGCAAGCTTCGCGACGGGTTTGGGTTGGCTCGCCTGGGGATTGAGCGATTTTGCGTCGGGCCGCTACCGGTGGACGCCGATCGAGCCGGGGCCGGCGCGGGATGGGGATGTGGCCAGTCGCCGCGGAGAGGGGTTGCGACCTCCGGGGAGGCGCAAGTGGCCGGGTCTGTGTGTATTTTCTTTTCACGACCTAAGTTCCTCAGTTTCTGTGGGTTGCGGAGGTGAGG
>JBGPKH010000309.1:0-10064 GCA_041485845.1 Bryobacteraceae bacterium | reverse complement strand
AGTCCATCGAAGAGCAGGGCAAGCTGACGCCGGAGCTCAAGAGCCGCATCGAAGCGGCGATGGAGAAGACGGAGCTCGAAGATTTGTACCTGCCGTACAAGCCCAAGCGGCGGACCAAGGCTTCGATTGCCCGCGAGCGGGGCCTCGAACCGCTGGCGCAGTTTCTGTGGAATCAGCAGGCCGGCGAGGCGCCGCTCGAGGAGTTCGCGGCCACCTTCGCGAGCGCGGAAAAGGGCGTGGAATCGGCGCGAGACGCGCTCGAAGGAGCGCGCCACATCGTCGCGGAATGGATCAGCGAGAATGCCGGGTTCCGCAAGGCGGTGCGCGGCATGATGATGGCCGAGGGCCTGGTGGTAAGCCGCGCCATCGAAGGCGCGCCGGATTCCGAAGGCAAGTTTCAGATGTACGCGCAGTACAGCGAGGCGGCGGGCAAGATCCCGTCGCACCGCATGCTGGCCATCCGCCGCGGCGCCAAGGAAGGCGTGTTGAGCTTCGAGATCGAACTGGAGAAGCAGAAACCGCTGGCATGGCTGCGGTCGCACGTGATTCGCGCGCAGGGGGAGTGGGTTCCGCACCTGGAGGAAGCCATCGAGGATTCCTACGACCGGCTGCTCAATCCCTCCATTCAGACGGAAGTGCGGTTGGAGCTCAAGGACCGCTCGGATGAGGAGGCCATCAAGGTCTTCCGCGAGAACCTGGAGAACCTGCTGCTGTCGCCGCCGGCCGGAATGCTGACGGTGCTGGCGCTCGACCCGGGAATCCGCACCGGCTGCAAGATCGCGGTGGTGGACGACACCGGCAAGTTCCTGGAGAACGCCGTGATGTACCCGTTCGAGCCCAAGAACGACCTGGCCGGATCGGTGAAGACGCTGGCCTCGCTGATCGCCAGGCACAACGTGCAGGCCATCGCCATCGGCAACGGGACGGCGTCGCGCGAGACCGCGGCCTTCGTGCAGGACTTCCTGCGGCAGGCGAACCTGGCCAGGATCTTCAGCGTGACGGTGAGCGAGTCGGGGGCGTCGGTCTATTCGGCGTCGGAGATTGCGCGGCAGGAGTTTCCGGATCTCGATCTCACCATCCGCGGCGCCATCTCGATCGCGCGGCGCTTGCAGGATCCGCTGTCGGAATTGGTGAAGGTGGATCCGAAATCGATCGGTGTGGGGCAATACCAGCACGACGTCGACCAGCGCCGCCTGAAGCAGAGCCTGGAGTCGACCGTGGAATCGTGCGTGAACCGCGTGGGCGTGGACCTCAACACCGCGTCGTGGGCGCTGCTGCGGTACGTGGCGGGGATCAACGAGCGCACGGCGCAGAAGATCATGGAGTACCGCAACGAACACGGCAAGTTCCGCTCGCGCGTCCAGTTGACCGCGGTCGCGGGCTTCGGGCCGAAGACCTTCGAACAGGCGGCGGGGTTCCTGCGCATTCGCGGCGGCGACAATCCGCTGGACATGACGGCGGTGCATCCGGAGTCTTACGGAGTGGTGGAGAAGATCGCCGCGTCGCTGGGCACGACGGTGAACGAGTTGATTGCCAAACCGGAACTGGTGGAGCAGGTGAAGCTGGAGGGCTTCGCCACCGAATCGGTAGGCATGTACACTCTCGGCGATATTCGCGAGGAGCTGCGTAAGCCGGGGCGCGATCCGCGCGAGAAGTTCGTGGCGCCCAAGTGGCGCGAGGACGTCAAGGAGATCGCCGACCTCAAGCCCGGGATGTCGCTCGAGGGAGTGGTCACCAACGTCACGCGCTTCGGGGCGTTCGTGGATGTGGGCGTGCATCAGGACGGGCTGGTCCACGTGAGCGAGCTGGCGAACCGCTTCGTCAAGGACGCGAGCGAAGTGGTGAAGGCCGGGCAGATCGTGAAGGTGCAGGTGCTCAGCGCCGACCCGAAGGCCAAGCGGATCGCGTTGTCGATGAAGGCGCTCGATACGGCGCCGGCAGAGCCCAAGCGCAGGCACTTCCAGAAGCCCGAGGAGAAGAAGCCGCCGTCGCTCGAGGATCAACTGTCGGCGCTGTCCTCGAAGTTCAAGGTGCGGTGAGTCCTATACACCGCCACTACGTGGTGCCATCAAGCTACTGCAAATACGCAATTTAGCTTGTATTTCGCCGGCATTTCCGTGTATACTGGATTTTCCATGTCGTTCCGTTATCCCAGTTCGTTTACTTTCCGGGTCTGGTTTTACCAGATCCGGTAGAGTGGCGTTGGCGGAAACGGCGTTTCGATTTTCACCGGCCCACTCGCAAGGGTGGGTTTTTTGTTTTTGGGAGGGAGAGCCATGATCATTTCC
Organism: Bryobacteraceae bacterium; assembly: GCA_041485845.1. Taxonomy (GTDB): domain Bacteria; phylum Acidobacteriota; class Terriglobia; order Bryobacterales; family Bryobacteraceae; genus OMOG01. The sequence goes on along the minus strand of JBGPKH010000309.1, from coordinate 7,776 downwards.
ATGCGGCCGCACGCGACTCGGGAGGAGATCGACCACGTGCGCGAACGAATTCGTGAATTCGGGTACAAGGTGCATTCCATCGAAGGAGAGGAGCGGGTGGTGATCGGTGTGGTTGGGGTTGGCGATGTGACGGCGTGTCTGGAATCGCTCGAGGCCACGCCCGGCGTCGAGCGGGCCATGCGCATCTCGGCGCCGTACAAGTTCGTCAGCCGGGAATTCAAGAAGGAGCACTCGGCGATTCAGGTGAACGGCATCGAGGTCGGCGGCGATGAGTTCATCGTAATGGCCGGCCCCTGCTCGGTGGAGAGCGAGAAACAGATCATGGAGACCGCCGAGGGGGTGGCCCAGGCGGGAGCCCGCATACTGCGCGGCGGCGCGTTCAAGCCGCGGACTTCGCCTTACGATTTCCAGGGCCTCGAGCTCGAGGGCCTCAAGCTTTTGCGCAAGGCTAAGGAGGCCACCGGGCTGGGAATCATCACCGAAATCATGAGCGATCGCGACGTGGACCTGGTGGCCGAGTACACCGACTGCATGCAGGTGGGCGCGCGCAACATGCAGAATTTCGCGCTGCTCAAGTCGCTCGGCGGGTGCCGGCGGCCGGTGCTGCTGAAACGAGGGATGAGCTCGACCATCAAGGAGTTGCTGATGTCGGCGGAGTACATCGTGGCGCACGGCAATCCCAACGTGATCCTCTGCGAGCGCGGCATCCGCACCTTCGAGACGGCCACGCGCAACACCTGCGATATCGCCGCCATCCCGGTGTTGAATGAGCTGACGCACCTGCCCGTGGTTTTGGATCCGAGCCATGCGACGGGGAAACGCAGCCTGGTGCCGGCCTTGTCGCGGGCGGGAGTCGCGATCGGGGCGGACGGGCTGATCCTGGAAGTCCACCCCTGCCCCGAAAAAGCGGTCAGCGACGGCGCGCAATCGCTCACCATCGGCGGGTTTCGCCAGATGATGGAAGACTTGAAGCCTTACATCCGGCTGTGGCGGGAAGCGCGGGCGCCGGAAGCCCAGCCAGTGGCGTGAGCGGCGCTCCACCCTCTACTCGGAAGCCTCTCCCCTTCCGAGCGCTTCCGAGTATAATGCAGAGTAGTGGACCTGCTGGAACTGCTGCGGCGGCCGGAAGGCAAGACGGTCGAATACAAGCGCGACCTCTCCTCACCCGAAGGCGCGTTGAAGACCCTCGTCTCCTTCGCCAACACAGCCGGCGGAGTGCTCGCGATCGGGATTGAAGACGCCACGCGCCGCGTGCTCGGCGTGCCCGAAATTCTGGCCGCCGAAGAACGCCTGGCCAACCTCGTGTCGGATTCCATCCGCCCGCGTCTGGTGCCCGACATCGAGATCGTGTCCTGGAGAAAGAAGCAGGTGCTGGTGGCGCAGGTCTACCCCAGCGCGGCGCGCCCCCACTACCTCGCCCGCCTGGGACCCGACGAGGGCGTTTTCGTCCGTGTCGGCTCGACCAACCGGCGCGCCGACGCGGCCCAGATCCAGGAGATGCGCCGTTTTGCCGACCTCGGCTCCTTTGACGAGCAACCCATCCCGGAATTGAACTCGGAAGCACTCGACTTCCGAGTAGCTTCCGAGTTGTTCGCGCCCCTGCGAAAGCTTACGCCCTCGGCTTTCCGCACCCTCCGGGTGATCACGCGATACCAGCAGCATGACGTGCCCACCGTGGGCGGATATATTCTCTTCGCCAAGGACCGCTTCGACCGCTTCCCGGACGCCTGGATCCAGGCTGGCCGCTTTGCCGGAAAGGACCGGTCCCGGATCGCCGACAGCGCCGAAATCCGCAGCCACCTGCCCCGGGCCGTCGAGGAGGCAATTGAATTCGTTCAAAAGCACATGTCGCGGGAAGCGGTGATCGGGCCCGTGCGGCGCATCGATCATTGGCGCGTTCCTCCCGCCGCTCTCCGCGAAGCGGTCGTCAACGCAGTCGTCCATGCCGATTATGCCGAGCGGGGAGCGCCCATTCGCGTCGCTGTTTACGAGGACCGCATCGAGATCGAAAACCCGGGTATTCTTCCGCTCGGCCTGACGCTCGAGGATATCCGGAAGGGCGTCTCCAAGCTCAGGAACCGCGTGATTGGCCGCGTGTTCCACGAACTGGGCCTGATCGAACAATGGGGCAGCGGCATCCAGAGAATGACGGCTGCCTGCACCGATGCCGGGCTGCCCGCACCCGTACTGGAAGAGCTCGGATCCCGCTTCCGCGCCACCCTCTCCACGATCGCGTCCGGGCCGGTTCGACTCGACAAGAAAGATGAAGCGATTCTCCGTCTCCTCGCGGACGGACGCGGACGCTCGACCGCCCGCATCGCGAAGGCCGCTTCCCTCTCCGTGCGCGCGACCAGAACCAGGCTGAAGGCGCTAATCGAGCGGGGGGCTGTCATTGAAGTAGGAAGCAGCCCGCAGGACCCCAAGCGGCAGTACTTCCGCGCTCAGCCGCCGGGCTGATCCTCATCGGTTCCGCACGTGCCGCCCGCGAGCCTCCACCCAGCCGGAAGACGAAATCGACGCGCCCAGGGAAATCTCGCCGGCCAGCGCCACGCCGGCATGATCCCGGCCAGGCGATTCTCCTTGGCGTGCTCGCCATGCATCAGCAACGGCCCGGCCGGCCCGATCGGTGCCCGTCCGGATTCCTGCCCGAACTGCGCCTGCCGTTACGCGATGTGCGCGCCCTTGGTGCCGACGTACACCGCGTACAGCGACTGGCTCGCCGTCATGAACAGCCGGTTGCGGTGAGTTCCGCCGAAGCACACGTTGGCGCAGATCTCGGGTAGAAAGATCATGCCGATCCGCTCGCCGCCCGGCGCGAACACATGGACGCCGTCGTATCCCGGGCCGACCCATCCAGCACCCGTCCAGATGTTGCCGTCCACATCGGCCCGGATGCCATCCGCGAGGCCGGACCCTTTGCCCGCCAGTTCCATGGAGATGAACTGCCGGCCGTTGCGCAGCGTCTTCCCATCGGCCACGTCGAAGACCTTGATTATGTTCTTCGCCTCCGGATAATGGGTCGAACCCGTATCGCAGATGTAGAGCTTCTTGAAGTCCGGCGAGAAGCACAGCCCGTTGGGCTTGTACAACTCGTTGGTCGCCAGGTCCATCTTGCCGGTCTTGCCGTCCATGCGATACACCGCTTCCTTGATTTCGAGCGGCGCCTTGGTGCCTTCGTACACGCCCAGGATTCCGTAGCCCGGATCGGTGAACCAGATATCGCCGTCGGGATGGACCACAATGTCGTTGGGCGCGTTGAGCGGCCTGCCTTGCCATTTGTCGGCCAGCACCGTGGTTTCGCCGTTGTGCTCGAGGCGCACCACGCGCCGCGCCAGGTGCTCGCAGCAGAGCAGCCGGCCCTGCCAATCGAAGGTGTTGCCGTTGGTGTAGTTGGAGGGCTTGCGGAACGTGCTGACGTGGCCGTCCTCTTCGACCCAACGCATCTGCCGGTCGTTGGGGATGTCGCTGAACACCAGGAAGCGGCCGGCGCCCGACCACGCGGGTCCCTCGGCCCATAGCATCCCCGTGGCGAGCCGTTGGATCGTGGTGTTGCCGACCCTGTATTTGGCGAACCGCGGGTCCAGGACCACCACGTCGGGGTCCGGGTAACGGACGGGTTCCTTCCCGCTCCAGTCGCGGGGAGTTTGCGCAGAAGCGGATACCGCGGACAAGCCGGCTCCCGCCGCGAGGGTCAGAAAGGATCTCCGGTTGATCGTAGTCATGTAGAAATTCTCGCTTCCTAGTGCATTACCCACCCGGCGTCGACGTTCAGGCACTGGCCGGTCATTCCATCGCTCAGCTCCGAGGACAAAAACAGGCAGACGCGGGCCACGTCGAGCGGCATGAGTCTGCGTTGCAGGGTCTGGTGGGCCAGGAATTCCCTGGCCTGCTCCTCGGTAACCACCCGGGCCTCCGCCGCGGTCTTGATCGCCCCCGGCGTGATGCAGTTGACGTGGACATTGTGTTCCCCGACTTCGCGTGCCACCGACCGCGTCAGCCCGATGACCCCGCCCTTCGAAGCGACGTAGTGGGTCAGGTTGGCCATCCCCAGATGGAACGTCACCGACGAGATGTTCACGATCCTGCCCGAGCGCCGCGCGATCATGTGCGGCAGCGCCAACTGCATCGAGTGGAACATGCTCTTGAGGTTGATGTCCTGCATCTCATCCCATTGCTTTTCGGTCAATTCCAGGAAGCGGGCACGGGGATAGATGCCGGCGTTGTTGATGAGAATGTCGAGCTGCCCAAACTGGTCCACCGCGGACTGCACCGCCGGCGCGATCTCGGCGGCCCGCCGCACGTCGCCGGTGAAGGCTTGGGCCCATCCGCCCGAGGAACGGATCGATTCGGCCACGGCGCGGTTGAGAGCTTCATCGCGATCCAGCAGGAACACGCGAGCCCCTTGTTGGGCAAACAGCCGGGCAGTGGCCTCACCGATTCCGGTGGCGGCGCCGGTGATCAGGGCGACTTGGTCCTTGAGCATGGGTAATCTTGCATGATATCAGGTGGGGCAGGCGCTTTCGCTTGCCAACCGGCTGCGCTACTGCAGCACGGGCAGCGTGAGATACCCTTCCGGCACGAAGAGGCTACCCTCGGTGATGCCCTGCGGCGCGATACGGCCGAGCTGCTGCGTGAGCTCGCGCATGGTGCGACGTCCCGCGAGCGCGCCGGCGAAGGCGCGCGCCACCCCCGTCACCTGCTCGCCCGATTCGTGCGCGAATTCCAGGCGGAAGCGATGGATGCCCGCTGCCAGCCAATCTTCCAGGTGCCGGCCGGCCTCCTGCGCCTCGGCGCCGAAGACGGTGTTGCGGCACCCGGCGTCCGCCATCACGGGATGGGCGCGGCCGCCCGCATCGCGCAACGCCACGCGGTGCCGCTCGCAGGGCCGGCCGCAATCGCGGTAGCTGGTGCCGGTGGAAAGGAACCGGCAGAACACGCAGTGCTCGGTGTGGAATACGGGAAGGTGCTGGTACGCGATCGCTTCAATCGAGTCGGCGCCCACGCTTCGCGCGAGCGTGGCGACTTGTGCGGCATTCAGATCGTGAGTCGGAGTCAGGCGCGAGAGCCCGAGATCGAGAAACTCCGCAGCCGAAATGGCGTTCGCCGCGTTCAGGCTGAAATCGCCGATCAGCTCCCGATGCGGCCGTTCCCGCAAGGCATGCAGCAGCCCGGCGGATCGCACCAGGATGGGGCAATCGCACCCCAGCAGGAAATCGACGATGCGGTCTTCGCCGGGCTTCAGGACGCGCGGGCTGGCGACACGCGCCACGATCCCCGCCGCGCGCACTCGTTCGAGCGATGGACGAAGCCCGTAGAGATCGAGGTAGTCCAGCGTGATGCTGGCGGGCGCCAGATCGATGGCCGCGTCCAACTGCTCCGCAGTTCGGACGAGCAGGTGGCACTCGCGCTCGCCGTGCGGGCGCGGCGGACGTTCCGGTACATGAATGGCGGCCGGATGGATGCGAACCTCCCGCACCGCTCCCTGCTGCGCCTGCAAGCGTTCCACCGCTTCCCGGCGCACCTGATTGAGCAGCGAGCTCGGCGCAAACACACACCCTTCGATGTCCGCCGTCAATTCCGCGAGTTCGTAAGGCGTGTTCCCCAGCCGGCCGAGCTGCGCGCGGAGAAACTCGACGTCCAGCCCGCGATTGTTCGCCGTTCCCAGGGATGCCTCGGAGCGGACCGTCACGCGCACCTCGCCGGCTCGCCACTCGCTCGACAGGGGCTCGCCCTCACGGGCCGTGACGGCCACACTCACCGGCTGCTTGCGCACGGGCGCCGCGGCCTCGCTGTACCGCCGCGCCACCTTATCCAGATCGGGATCGTGCGTGCGCCACACCAGGTCGCCCGCGCGGATTCGATTGGCGTGCAGCGCGCCGTTTCCAAATCGCAGCTCCAGCTTGCCCTCGCGCGGCTCGACCTGAAAGATGCGCCCGCCCTCTTCCGGCTCCTCTGGACTGCGCCAGTCGGCGGCATCGAACACTACGCCGTCGCCCGGCTTGAGAGGCGAGATCTCTTTCTCCGCGCTTGGCCCGATGAGGATCGCGCATTCCGACACACGCACCACGCGCCCCATGCACACGCCGCGATGCCGCGGAGCGCGTCCCTGTACCACAGACTGATGGTCGGTGCCGGTGAGGAAGTAAGGGCCCAGCCCGCGCGAGTACACCTGTTCGAGCTGCAACTCGGCGGCGCGATCGATGCGCGGCGCGAGGCCCGCCCATGCATCGTCCACCGCCTGGCGGTAGGCGCGCGTGGTCAGCGCGACGTAGCCGGAATTTTTGTAGCGGCCCTCGATCTTGAGCGCGGAGACCCCGATCTCGACGATCTCGGGGACCTGGTGCAGCGCGTAGAGGTCGCCGGGAGAAAGCAGGTAGCGCGCGTCGGCGAGCGGCTTGAGCTTGCCGTCCACGATCATTTCGTACGGCAGCCGGCAGGCCTGCGCGCACTGGCCGCGATTGGCGCTGCGGCCGCCCCACGCCTCCGACGAAAAACACTGGCCGGAATACGCCACGCACAGCGCGCCGTGAACGAAGATCTCCAGTTCGCAATCGGTGCGGGCGCGAATGGCGCGCACCTCGTCGAGCGACAGCTCGCGCCCCAGGGTCACGCGGCTCGCGCCGAAGCTCTGCGCCAGGCGGACGCCGTCGGCGCTGGTGACGCTCATCTGCGTGCTGCCGTGGATCTCCAGGTCGGGCGCGATCTGGCGGGCGAGTTTGGCGATCCCGATATCCTGCACGATGATGGCGTCGGCGCCGGACTGGGCGATGGCGGTCAGGGCGTGCGCGGCTTCGGCCAGCTCATGATCGAATACCAGGGTGTTGAACGTGACGTACCCCTTCACCCCGCGGCGATGGAGCGTGCGGAAGACTTCCGGCAATTCGGCCAAGGAGAATCCGACCTTGGCGCGCGCGGTGAAATGTTTCAGTCCGAAGTAGACCGCGTCCGCGCCGGCCTCGATAGCCGTGCGCAACTGTGGCCAGTATCCGGCGGGACTCATGATTTCGGGTTTGCGCTTCGGGGCCATCGGGGAGTGTCCTTCAGCGTAACAGACGGGCGCCGCCGCCGCGAACCTCAGTTACTATTGAAGCGTGATGCGGACCCTTCTTCTGCTTTCCCTGACCGTCCTCGCCTGGGGCCAGGCCACGGTGAAATCGCCCGATGGCGGGGATAGAGATGTCGATCTCTACCAACAACAACAAGCTCGTCTACACGGTCACCTATAGAGCGAAGCCGGCCACGCTGTTGCACGTGAAGACGGCGCAGGGCGGCGGGCAGGTGATTCGCATACGGCCGAAGTAAGGAGCTGGCGCAGTTCTCTGCCAGCGCCACGTGCTATTACCGGCGTACCACACGCGTCTAACTGGCGAGCTACTGTAGGCGCGTCGTAAACAGGAAGTGTGCAAGACTGCCAATTTTAATGATGTGTTGAACCAGACACTCCCCAATGTTTTGTCTGTTTCGTAACGGCAAACGGATGTATGCTATCTCTTGAGACCCGTTCTTCCCAGTACTTGCAGCACCGCAGTGCGCCCCAGCTCTGGTTGACGGAGGAATGTTGGGAACCCGCCGTCCCGATACAATAACGGCGAGAATTACATTTAAAACAAGGAGGAATCCTGCGAAAAGCAGCACCACGGAAGTTGTCAAGAGTTTTGAGACGCGGGTCGGCATGGTTTATTGAGTTTTCTTGTCTGAATCCGGCGGGCCGGATTCAGGCCTGGTTGGCGGGTTGATCCAGACCTCGGTGGGCAGCGCAGGCGGCTGCGGAGGTTT
>JBGPKH010000308.1:0-10123 GCA_041485845.1 Bryobacteraceae bacterium | reverse complement strand
CCAGCCGCCCAGCGTTGGCCGCCGTCGGTGGACTTCCAGACGCCGCCCGAAGCGGCCCCCACATAATAAGTGGTCGGATCGCCCGGAATGCCGACGGCGGCCGAGATGCGGTTGCCCACCGCCGGGCCCATGAAGCGGAATTGCAACGGCTCTTGCACGGCAGGGCCACCGCCTCCGCGGCGTTGGGGGAACGCGGGAGCAATCAGAACAACGGAGACAAGAAAGGCGGAGGTAAGGCAGTGGCACAGCCGGTCAGTCATGAGTGTCCTCTATATATGGAATCGCTTGCAGTGTATCAGATTCGGTGCCCATCGGATCAGCGCACCGCGATTGTGGCCCGCTGATAAATATTGGCGATCCCGATCGGCACGGCGGGACCTGCCCCGCCGCCCTTTGGCACCCACGCATTGATCTGAATCGCACCTGCCACCAGACCGGGCGCCTGGCCGACGTACTGGACGCTGGCGGCGGGCGAGCTCCCAATGAATATCGATGGTGGATTGACCACGACCGCCGGCGGCCCGCTGGCGATTTCACCATCGGAGTACGCGCTGCTCAGCAACCCTACGCCGGTTGCCCAGAGAGTCACGATTTCACCCCCGCGCGCGGGGTTGTCGGGCGAATTGAGCGTGCCATCCTGATTCAGCGCGAGTACTTGCCCGTTGCCCAGCGCACCCACGGTGAAGATCCCTGCGGATCTATCGGCGACCCTCACGGTTTCGCCGTTCGATACGCCGCCCTGATGGTGTATCTGCACCACGCTCTGCTGTCTTCCCGCGACGGCGAAGGGGACGATGGCGTTCACCTGGCCGGCCTGGACGTACAGCAAGGGAGCGGGAATGCCATCGAAGGTCACGCTGACCCCGGCCAGGGAAGTGGTGATGCGGCCGTTGGCGTCCAGTACGGCGCCCACGCCCTCTTGTGGGCCGAGATGGCTGCCGAAGATCGACACGATTTCGCCAGGCGAGACGATGCTGTCCGACCCTGCTTCCGATGGCTGATAACTGGCGGCGTTTAACACACACCCTTGGTCGATGGTGGGGACCGCCGCCGGCGAGGCGCTGTAATCCAGCACGGCAAAGAAAGCCGAGCCCGAGTTCGCCTCGAAAGCCCCCGCCGTGACTGAGAAATAGCCACGCTCCGTCGAACCGGCGACGTAAACGTGGCCTGCCGCCCCCAACACCACGACGTGCACGAAGGACGCGGGAGGGATCATGCTCGAGGAGATGAGCGCGCCTTCCGGGTTCAGCACGGTCAGAAATCCCGGGCTGCCGCCTCCTGCAGGGCTGGAACGATTGCAGTGCTGGATCGCATCGGGCGTGATCGGAAAACCGGTACGCGAAGCCGTCCAACCTCCCACGTAAGCATTGCCGCGCGAATCGACTGCGATGGCAGACGCTTCATCGCGACTCGTTCCCCCAAGATAGGTCGAATACATCAACTGACTGCCGTCCGGCGAGAATTTGGCGACGAACGCGTCAGTGCACGCGCCGTAAGGGACTCCAAGCACGTTACAGACACCACCACCCGCCTGAGGCTGGAAAGCATTCGCCGTCGGAAAGTCCGTGGACAGCGTGGTGCCTGCGACGTAAGCAGAGCCCGAGGCATCCACCGCTATGGCATTCACGGTATCTGCGGAATTGCCCCCGAGATATGTGGAGTACACCAACTGGCTCCCGTCCGCGGAGATCCGTGCGACGAAACCATCGGCGCAGCCATAAAAGTCAATATCTATAGAGCCGGGGAAGGTTTGCTGTACCTGGCAATGACCGGGCGCGCGTCGCGCCTGAACAGCGTTCTGTAAGGGAAAATCCTGCGATTCCGTCATGCCCGCGACATATGCGTTTCCAAACGGGTCGACCGCAACCGCGTTCGCGGCGTCATTTCCGGATCCGCCCAGAAACGTTGAATACTCGAGCGTCATATCGGCCGCTCGCCAGCGCATCAGGAAGGCGTCGCTGCATGGCGACGTGAGGTTCGCGTAATCCGTAGCGCAGGTTCCGCCACCAATGTGCGGCTGCAAAGCGTTGCGAACCGGGAAGTCTGGCGCCGAGGTGGCCCCCGCCACAACCAGCTCGCCGCCCGCGGAGAGCGCGAGAGCGCTGCCGGTGCTCCAGGTCGCGTCAGTAGTTCCGACCAGGTAAGTCGAGTAGAGCAGTTTCGATCCGCTGGGATCGAGCTTGAGCAGAAACGCAGAGGCCTCGAACAGGTGGGGCAGGCCGGTACCGAGTGCCCCCGGGGTCACCGGGAAATCCGTTGAAGACGTGGTGCCGGTTACGTACACGTTTCCCGCCGCATCGACGGCCAAGCCCCACCCTCTGTCAGTGCCGGTCCCGCCGATGTAGGTGGAGTAGATCAGGGCCGTTCCCGTGGGATTCAGCTTGGAAACAAACACGTCCGGGCAATAGGAATTAATTGTCCCATTGAAGACCGGACAAGGTCCACCCAAATACTTTTGACTGTACGATCCGGCCGTAACCGGGAAATCGGCGGAATTCGTGCCGCCGGTCAGATAGATGTTTCCGGCGGCATCGAGCGCCATGGCGATGATCGAGTCAGTGCGCGAGCCACCGAAGTAACTGGCATAGTCCAGGACTGGATCGATAATCAGCACACGCGAGCGATCATAGGGGCCGACCGCGAGCGCCACGGTTCGGTCGCGACCAATGACGAAGCGGCTCTCGACCGCGGAGCCATTCTGGTACGCGGCCGGTTTCCGCTGGCGCAATTCACCGGAGCCGAGGGCGAGCACCAGGTCGCCATTACGGTCGATTTGCAACGGCCGAGCGCCTTCGAAGGCCAGGCGGATGCGCGCGGGATTGGCCCCGGGCGCCAGGCGGAAATCGTATTCGAGCTCGCCGCCCTGGCTGGCCTTGTACCGGATGTCGATTCCGGGATAGATTCCGGCGTAGTGAACGCTGCGGTACGTCCGCAGACCGGTCTTCCACTGCCTCGGGTCATGGCCCCGGAAGTAATTGACAGTCGAGTCGAGCATCTCCTCACCGCGCAACGTGGCCGCGGGATTTGCATGGAGAAAGCGCATGTGAAATGCGCCGCGGGCCGAAGACATCTCTGCGCCGCGGGCCGACAGCCGCAGAGCATACTCCGGGGCATGGGCAACAAACTCGTTTCCATTCTGTTCGAAGCCCAGCGGCAACGTTTGATGAAGCCGCCATCCCTCGGCAAGGGAAGGGGCCACCCGTGCCGCCGTTGCGGTCACAGTCAAAAGCACAGCCAGGCAGATCACCCGCATTGACCCATTTTATGCTTTGGCGCCTGGAGCAGCGGCGGCGGCGTGTCTCACTTGGGGGCCAGGCCGGTCGTTCTCAATGCGCCGCACTTCTGCTGCGTTCCTCGGGGAGGCCCATGTTGGTCCAGGCCTGCCCGGCGTCCGTGGATTTGTAGACGCCGTTGCTCATCATGTCGCTATCGCGGATGGCCCAGGCTTCGCCGGTTCCCGCCCAGACGATCTTGGGGTCGGACACGGCGAGGGCGAGCGCGCCGATGGCTTGCGCGGGCTGGCTGTCGAAGGCCGGCGTCCAGCGCTGGCCGCTGTCGGTGGACTTCCAGACGCCGCCCGAAGCGGCCCCGACGTAGTAGGTAGTGGGGTCGCCCGGAATGCCGGCGGCGGCCGAGATGCGGTTGCCCACCGCCGGGCCCATGAAGCGGAATTCGAGTCCCTGCGGCTGAGCGGGGCCGCCGCGTCCGCCGCGTTGGGCGAAGGCGGGAGCGGAGAATAAGGCCGTGAGCAGCGCCAGAACGAAGCTCACGCGCCCGCGATCGATCGTATACATGAATCGTCCCCTAAATGGAATCGCTTGCATTGTATGTGATCGGGGGCTTGAGGTCAATCAGGCGAGTTATAGGCGTGAAACCAGCATACCGAATCCACACAATTCCCATATCGATTTCCGACACTCCCATCTATAATCTGTAGTCAATGCCGGTGCTGGACTGGCTGCGTCCGCCACGCTACGTGCTGACCCTCTCCATGATGGTCACGCTGGCGGCGATCTTCGCCATGGCATGGCTCGGGAAGGAACTGCTCGCGCGTGAGCGTGCCCTCGACGCGCAGCGGGCGCAGGAAAGCCTGGAGAATGCGGCCGACCGCGCCGTCTCGATGTTCCAGCGGGAGATCGCCGATCTGGAGAGATTTCTCTCGGCGGAGCCCACCACCTCGTTGCCGGAGGCGACCGTCGCCTTCACCGCGGACCGCCGCGGCCTGCGGGTGCAGCCGCCCGGGGGCATCGTCTACTACCCGGAGGCGCCGGAGAGCGGCGCGATTTCCGGCGATGCCTTCCGGGCCGGCGAATCCGCCGAATTCGTCGGAGACGACCCGGAGAAAGCCATCGTCATCTACCGCGGCCTCACGGCTTCCCGCGATTCCGGTGTTCGCGCAGGCGCCCTGCTCCGGTTGGGCCGAACGCTGCGCAAAGCGAAGCGGTTCCGCGAGGCGATGCAGTCGTATTCCGAACTCGCGGCGCTGGGCGCGGTCCGAACCGCGGGACTGCCCGCCGCGCTAGTGGGACTCCAGGCGCGCTGTACGGTGTTCTCCGAACAAAGGCAAGACGCAGCGCTGGCTCGGGAAGCGGGAGATCTGTGCCGGGAGATCCAGTCGGGGCGGTGGCGGATCTCGCGGGGCGCCTGGTTCTTCCTGCGGGAGGAAGCGCAGAGCTGGCTGCCCGGGGGGTCTGTCTGCGCGCCCGTTCCGGAGTCCGTGCTCTCCGCCTCGGCCGCCGCGGATGCGTTGTGGCAACGCTGGCACTCTCTGCCTGCCACCGGACACGCTCTTTCCAGCCCGGACGGCAAGCCGGTGCTCAGCGTATGGACGGCGACACCGGAGCAGCTCTCCGCGGTGCTGGCCGGGGACGGCTTTCTGGAAGACATGTGCCGCCGGGTCTCGCGTGCGACCGGAATGCAGCTTGCCCTGGCCGATGAGCGGGACCGGCCGATCCTTTGCCGGTTTGCCGGCGGAGTTGGCGCGCAAGCCTCACGCAAGGCGGCCGCCACCAACCTGCCCTGGAGCCTGAGCGTCGCTCTTGTCCATCCGCCCGTGGAGACGCGGGAGTTCCAGAGCCGCAGGCGGATCCTGCTGGCCGGATTCGCACTGGCTTCGCTCCTGGTGCTCGCCGGCGGGTACTTCACCTTCCGGGGCATCTACCGGGAACTGGCCGTGATGCAACTGCAGTCCGATTTCGTATCGGCGGTGTCGCACGAGTTCCGCACACCCCTCACTTCGTTGCGGCAGCTTTCGGAGATGCTGGCCGGCGGCCGCCTGGTGAATGAAGAGCGCCGCCAGCGCTACTACGAGGCGATGGCCGCCGACAGCGGCCGGTTGCAGCGCCTGGTCGATGAACTGTTGAACTTCGGCCGGATGGAGACGGGCGCCATGCGGTACCGCCTCGATCCGTTGGACGCGGGGGACGTGGTCCGTTCGGTGGCCGCCGATTTCGAGCGGCAACTGGATGACGGCCGGGTGGAGTTGTCGATGCCGGAAACGCCTTGTCCCGTTCGCGGCGACCGGGACGCGCTCTCGCTGGCGCTCTGGAACCTCCTGGACAACGCTTTCAAATACTCGCCTGAGTGCCACACGGTGCGGGTGGAATTGGCGCGCAACGGGACGCGGGTGGCAATTGCGGTGCGGGATCGGGGCGTGGGGATTCCGCGCCGGGAGCGCAAGAAGATCTTCCATCGGTTCGAGCGCGGAGCGGGCGCGATTGCTTCGGGCTCGAAGGGAACCGGCGTCGGCCTGGCGATCGTGCAGCACGTCGCCAAGGGTCACCGGGGCGAAGTTCGATTGGAGAGCGAGCCCGGCCGCGGGAGCACATTCACGCTGCTGCTGCCGGCAGGAGAATCATGAGCCGGATTCTGGTGGTGGAAGACGAAGCCAACATCGCCCTGGGCTTGCAGGACGACCTGACGCTGGAAGGGTATGAAGTCGCGGTGGCGCGAGACGGCGAGGAGGCGGTGCGGGCGGCGCGCGCGGAGGCTTTCGACCTCATCGTGCTCGACCTGATGCTGCCGCGCAAGGACGGCCTGACGGTGTGCCGCGAACTGCGGCGCGGCGGGCTGAAGACCCCCATCATCATGCTGACCGCGCGTACCCAGGAGGCCGAGAAGGTGCTGGGACTCGAACTCGGGGCCGACGACTACGTGACCAAGCCGTTCAGTCCCATCGAACTGCGGGCGCGCATCAAGGCGGTGCTGCGGCGCACCGTCGATGCCGCAGCCGTGCCCCAGGTCTACCGCTTCGGCGACGCCGAGTTGGATTTCGGACGTTGCGAGTTTAGGCGCGCCGGACGAACGATCGAGATCACGGCCATCGAGGTCAAGCTGCTGGCCGCGTTCGTGAGGAGCCGCGGCCTGGTGCTGACGCGCGACCGCTTGCTGGACGCCGGGTGGGGCGCCGGGACGCACGTCACCGACCGTGTGGTGGACAACCACATCGTAGCGCTGCGGCGGAAGATCGAGGCGGACCCGGCCGAGCCCCGGTACCTGACCAGCGTCCGCGGCATAGGATATCGGTTCGATGGGTGAATCACACAGAAACCGCACACTGGCGCGACTGCCGGCGCACATACGACCCGTAGCGTGGGTGAGGAGGCAGTTATGCGATTTACCTTGACAATGACGGCGGCGGTCGTGGCGGCGGCGATGGCGGCGCCGGCGTGGGGGCAGAACGTGGACCGGGCGGAAGTGGCGCTCCACGCGGCGATGAAGAAGGAGTCGGTAGACGGCGACCTCAAGGGCGCCATCGAGCAGTACAAGAAGCTGGCGCAGGGCGCCAACAAGCCGGTTGCCGCGCGGGCGCTGGTGCGGTTGGGGGAGTGCTATGAGAAGCAAGGCAATGCGGATGCGCGCAAAACGTACGAGCAGGTGCTGAGCAGGTTCGGCGACCAGAAGGAGGCGGTGGAGCAGGCACGGGCCAGGCTGGCCGCGCTCGGCCGCGGCTCGGAGGCGCCCGCCTCGCGGCGTCTCTATGTCCGCACCAACCAGTTCTGGCAACAGGGCGCGCCCTCCTCCGATGGCCGCTATCACGCGCGGGACGACGACAAGACGGGAGACCTGGTGCTCCAGGACCTGACGACCGGCGAACAACGGCGGCTGACCAGTTTCTCCCAGCAGGAGCCCAACCCCCTGTACGGAGGGATCGTCACGGCCATCTTTTCCCGCGACAACCAGTGGATCGCCTACACTCTGATGCCGCCAAACGGCGCATATGAGATGCGGCTGATCAACGTGGATGGCACGGGAGACCGACTCGTGTACAAGACCAGCCTGAAGAGCGAGGCCGCGTGGCTGCATCCGGTCAGTTTCACTCCCGACGGCAGTAGAATCCTGGTGACTTTCAATCGCCGTCCGAACCTCCGCCTCTATCACGTCGGGATGGTCGACGTGAAGGACGGGGCGTTCCGCACGATCCGCGAGATGGCGTTTGGCGATGTAGACACCCGCGCCAGCCTGTCGCCGGACGGCCGCTATGTCGCATTCGATTACGTGAGCAAAGAAGGAACCAGGGAGCGGGATATCGCCGTGATCGATCTTCAAACCAACCAGGAGACCAAGGTGGTGGAACACGCGGCGCACGATGCCAACCCGCTCTGGACTCCGGACGGCAAGGCACTGGTGTTTGAAAGCGACCGGAACGGCTCCCGGAGCCTGTGGATAGCAGCAATTGCGAATGGCAAGCCGGCAAGCGATCCGGTGCTGCTGAAGACGGAGATCCCCGATGCCAACATCATCGGCTTCGATCGGAAGGGTACGCTTTACTATCTGAGCAGCTTCGGAACGTATGAGACGAGCTATGTCCCGTTTGACAGCATGACGGGACGCTTCACGGGCAACCCTCAGCGGCTGAAGACCGCCTATGAGAACATCACCTCGCCTGCCGTGTCGCCGGATGGGAGCACGCTGGCATACCTGGCCCGCACCGGCGCGAACGAACGCAAAGGGGAATCTCCGATGTTAGTGCTGGAGCCGCTGAATGGAGGAGAGCCGATGCGCATCTCTCTGCCGTTGGTTGGTGCTTACAATGCCGTCTGGCTGCCGGATGGCAGGGAGCTTGCCGTCTTCGGTCCGAAGGACCGCGACAGGAAGAACCTCGGGTTTGTCGTAGTCCGGGTTGCGAGCGGTGAGACCCGGTGGATCCCGACTCTCAAGACCTTAAACGAGAGGACGTTTTCCTCCAGCAGCACCTGCTCACCGGCAGAGGGCAAACTCTATTACAGCGCCTACGGCTCGACAGCCGGCGGGGACGCCAACATCTACTGGGTCGATCCGAGGACCGGTGACACCACCAGCGTCTACTCAGGCTCGATGGGGATCCAGAATGTGTGCCCTTCACCCGACGGGAAGTGGGTGGCCTTCTCGAGTTGGAAGGGCGGTGACCGGGACCACATTTACGTGCTGCTTTCGAGCGGCGGCGAACCGAAGCTGGTGAGGGAATCAATGCGCTCGAAGGAAGGCCACATCGCGATCGGGGGATGGTCTGCCGACAGCCAGTCCATCTATTACTACTCGAATCGCAAAAACAAGCCTGGAATCTACCGCCTCGCGTTGAACGGCGGCGAGCCCGAACATACCCAGCCCGCGGTAGATAAGACCACGCCGGTGAGGGTGACAGCCGGCCGCTGGGTGACGCTGAGCAAGCAACTGAGCAGTTCCAGCGAGCTGTGGGCGATGGAGAACCTGCTGCCGCGGCGGTGATGACCGCCAGTGATGCCAGCGCGGCGGTTTCGGCGCGGAAAATCTGGGGGCCAAGCGAGACCGGGGAGCACCCGGCTTGTGCGGCCTCTTTCCCAAGGTTCCCCTCCGTCGGCGGGAATCAGCAGCACCGAGTCATACTCTCTATCGGACTGACACGAAAAGCCGGTCAGTCTAGCGGGACGAGGTGTTACCGTGCCAGCGGAACTGCCAGTCCACACGCACCAAGTCGCGAAACAGCGAGAGAGCGGCACGCTGAATCTGTCGGCATGGGGACTCCGATAACGGACAGACCCTCAAACGGGTGTTTGCGTCGTGTCCTGTTTGCCAGAACCGATAGGCACGGCCAATGCGATTCCTGAATTAGGGACACGCGGAACAATTGCGCCCCCCTGCCCCCTGCGAAGCTGGACCAAGCCATACTTCTCCATGGTCTTGGCACCGCGGCGGGCCATACAACAGGACGATGAAACGAATCCGAGCCAAAGTAACGCAGGTTGAAGATTTCCGCCGCCTTGCAAAATCCCAGCTCGTTCCGCGCAAAGAAGTATGACGAGAGCCAGAATCTCCAGCCGGCCAGGGCGTCGGGCTCGTGGCGGTTCTGCTTCAGGGATTGCCGGGTGACATGGGACTACCGCAGCATACGGGGCGGCGGCGGGGGAGGCACCGGCGTCTTGGTCACATTGTTCTCGGCGGCGCAACCAGCCAGGAACGCGGTCAGGAGCACGGTTACCAGGAGTGAGAAGATTTTTCTCGCCACGACTGACATTATCCTATGGTTGCTGCAAGCCCGCGCACAATCTCGGCGTGCATCCGGTGCTCGCGGTAGCGGGCCGGCGATCACCCCGCGCCAGATCGGCCCGCGGGTAGTTCGCGGTTCCCGATTTCAACCAGCCTCTGCTCAGCACAACGTAACGTCGTCTCGTGGACTCCACTTCCGCTCGTCACCGAGCAGCCCGGCGGGGGTTGGGTCGCGATCACGGTCGACGGGTACTGGAGCCCACGCAGCGGACTCAGTACCAGGGGACGCCACTTCCTGCGCAAGAGGTCATCTGGCCCCAGGCGGCGTCGCCGAGGTGACGGCGATTCATCATTTGCCAGCCGAAATCGCACGGGCTGTCTCGCGTGTCCGCACCGCCGGACCGTTGAAAAGAGCCGCCGGTCCGTCGCGATTCTGGCGAGCACTCCGGACACTCCGGCGGCGGAGGCGGTGCAGGAGAAGCTTTTGGAGTTGCTGGATCGGGGATGATTTCAGCGCCGAGGCGCCGAGGGGGAGGAGGTAAGCGCGCGCGCAAAAATAACTTGCCCGTTTCGCCCTGGGACACGCTGCCGCGCCCAGGACTGCGCTCCTCCGCTCGCTCCGCGTTCTCGAACCCGACTGCGAGTCGCGACCGCCAATTCACGCGAATCCGCTTGCTCT
>JBGPKH010000307.1:0-10130 GCA_041485845.1 Bryobacteraceae bacterium | reverse complement strand
TGCGGTACTTACCCGGATCGGTGTGGCCGATCCGCTGCGTCAGCGGCTGGGCAGCCGTGAGAGGCATGACTGGCATGAGCAGCATTACTGCCATGAACGACAAGGCGAAGGTGCGTTTCATACTTCCCTCCCGTGCGCTAGAGCCTCAAAACTGAATTCTGGCCTGCAATTGGCAGAAACGATTCTGCGATCCCGTCTGGCTGGTGACACGGAGCAGCAGGGTGACCCTTTCCTTCAACTCGAAATCGCGCCGGATATTGGCATTATACTGGCATCGCCCCGGACACCATCGATCCAGATGGCGTCGCGACACCGAAGCGCCGAAGGGAAGCTGGCCGCGCAGGATTCTGTCGCGAATGAGCGCGTAAGCCTGTTCCGCAAGTCCCCGCCGGCGTTTTGGGATTGCGTCATTTGGTGTTGACACTTTAGCTCGAAATGATATTATCAATCACGCCAGCGCTGAAATACCAGCGGAAAGGAAGCCGAATCCGTGCAACGCAGGTCCTTCTTGAAATCGCTCGCCATCGGCGCCGGCGCGTGCCTGGCGCGCCCCAAGCTCTCCGAGGCGGCCCTACCCAAGGCCAAGATCACCAAGGTCAATATCTACGAGCCGCCTAACCCCAACCGGCTGTTCAACCAGAGCAACATGGTGGTGACGGTGGAAACCGATGCCGGACTCACGGGTATCGGCGAAGGCGGCGCCCGCGACACCCTCGAACAGTGCGCGGGCACGCTGATCGGCAAGAATCCTTTCCACATCGAGGCCATCTGGCAGGAGATGTACATTGCCTGGTTCTACCCGCCAGGCCGCGAGAAGACGCACGCCCAGGGCGCCCTGGATATGGCTCTGTGGGACATCAAAGGCAAGGCGCTCGGCGCGCCGCTGCACGAGTTGTTGGGAGGCTCGGTCCGCAATTTCTGCGAATGCTATGGGACTTCCGGCCTGCCCGCGGAGGGACGCCTCCGGGCGCGGCGGCGGCCGGCGGCCGCGGTGGTGGTGGAGGCCGTGGCGCCGGCATGAGCCTGAAGGACCGTGCCAAGGCCACGATGGATGCCGGGTATCGCGGGTTCCGCGTGGACGCCTCCGTCGGCGGCGCGATTCCCGATGGCGTGTTTAATACTCACGAGCGCGTGCGCCTGGTGGCGCAAGCCTGCAAGGAGATCCGGGAAGGCGTGGGCCATGGCGACTGGATGATCGACTTTCACCAGAAGTTCGACTTCGCCGATGCCCTCCGCTGCTGCCGGCTGATCGAAGAGTACGAGCCGTATTTCGTGGAAGACCCGGTGCGCGACGAGCACTTCCTCCAGGACATCCCCAAACTTCGCCAGATGACCACTTGCCCGCTGACAGCCGGCGAGGAATGGGGCAATCGGTGGGACTTCAACAAGCTGGTGGAGAACCACGATATCGATTACATCCGCGCCACGCTCCCCAACGCCGGCGGCATTACCGAGATGATGAAGGTGGCGGCGCTGTGCGAAACGCACTCGGTGGGAATCGTGCCTCACTTCACCGGCCCGATTGCAACCGCCGCGCTGGTGGGCTGCCTTTCCACTTTTCCCGGTCCGGTTGTGATGGAATACAATTTCGGCGGCCGGCCCATTCCGTACCTGCCGGAGTGCCTGGACTTCAAGATGGGCAAAGCTTATACCAACGACCGGCCCGGTCTGGGCGTCACCGCCGACCTGAAGCAGTTGAAGCTCATCGGTTCCGTGGACCAGCCCGGCCGCGCCAACCTTTACCGCCGTCCCGACGGCTCGCTCACGCACTGGTAGTATCTGGAGTTCACATGAAAAAACCGCTGTTGTTCGCGGCCGTGCTGGTGATGGCCGCATGTTCGAAGGCGCCCACGCCGGTAGTCTACGCCCCAGCCATCGGGAGCATCCTGCGGCTGGATCCCGCCTTCGACACGCTGGCGCCGAAGGACGCGCAGATCGAAAAGCTGGCAGGCGGCTTCACGTTCATCGAGGGCCCGCTATGGCGTCCGTCCCATGCTCTCTGGTTCAGCGACGTGGTGGGCAACGTGGTGCGCCAGTGGACTCCGGACGGTAAGGTGACCGAGATTCTGCGGCCCGGCGGATATGACGGAAACAGCCTGCCCGCCGGTGGTTTCAACGGTCCCAACGGCATGACCGCCGGCCAGGATGGCGCGGTGCTGCTCTGCCAGCACGGCAACCGCCGCATCGCGCGCATCGACAAAGACATGCACGTCACCACGCTGGTCGACAAGTTCGAAGGCAAGAAGCTGAACAGCCCGAACGATGTGGTGTTCCACTCCGATGGGTCGCTCTACTTCACCGATCCGCCCTACGGGCTGCCCAAGGGGGACGACGACCCAGCCAAGGAGGTGAAGTTTAACGGGGTTTACCGGCTGGCCAACGGCAAACTGCAGGCGATCGTCAAGGATCTCACGCGGCCCAACGGAATCGCGCTTTCGCCCGACGAGAAGACGCTCTATGTGGCCAACTCGGATGACAAGCGCAAGGTTTGGATGCGCTACGATCTGGCCAAAGACGGGACGGCCGGCAATGCCAGGGTATTTGCGGATGTGACCGCGGAGAAGGAAGACGGCCTGCCCGACGGCATGAAGGTGGATTCGCTGGGCAACGTTTACGGAACGGGCCCCGGGGGAGTGTGGGTGTTCTCGCCCGACGGCAAGCACCTCGGCACTATCAAGCCGCCCGAAACGCCCGCCAACTGCGGCTGGGGCGACGATGGCAAAACGCTCTACATTACCGCACGCACCGGGCTGTACCGGATCAAACTGGCGGTAGCCGGGCACTGACAGAGCCGCGACCGTCAGGGAACGTTTCTTACATTGTCAGTAAAGGAGACACATGAAGCGAAGAACGTACTTGAAGACCATGCTGGCGGCCACCGCCGCATCGGCCGCGGCGCAGCCCGCGCATCCCATTCAGTTGCACGTGGACCTGACCGTCGATCCGTCCAAGGAAAAGGAGATGCTGAAGAATTTCGAGACCATCTTCCGGCCCGCGGCCTCCAAACAGCCCGGATACATCGACGTGAAGATGCTGAAGCTGCGTTCGACGATCATGGGCAAGGCCCCCGCCGGCGTCAATTACCGCTTCGCGCTGACCTATCAGAGTGAAGAGCTGCGGCAGAAGTGGGTGGCTTCGGACGTGCATCAGAAGGTGTGGCCCACCATCGAGAACACGCTCTCGACCAAGAACTACACCGTGATGCTGTTCGATGTGAGTTAGCCGGGAAGGAAGCCGGCAGCCATGAAGATACTGTATATCGCGGCTCTTTGGATTCTCCCGCTGGCGGCGCGCGAGCCCCTGGCTCAGCGTATCGTGCATACGGATCCGTCGAAGTACCGGCCCTCGAAAGCGGTCCACGATGGAGCCGGCCAACTGGACTACATGGCCCTGTTCGACGCGCACACCCTCGACACCAACCTCTATTTCCTGCACCGCGGCGTCATCCAGCCGAAGAGCGGCATCGGCGCCCATTTTCACAATCAGTGCGAGGAGATGTTCGTCATCTTCGACGGCGAGGCCCAGTTTACGATCGATGGACGGACTTCCGTCTTGAAAGGACCAGCCGGCGCGCCCTGCCGGATGGGGCACTCCCACGCCATCTACAACCCCACCGGCAAGCCCGTGCAGTGGATGAACATCAACGTCTCCGCGATGAAGGGCACGTACGACGCCTTCAACCTCGGCGATCCCCGGGTAGATGTGCCGCTCGATCCGATCCCCGTGTTCATGACCATGCGGCTCGATCGCGCGCTGCTACGTCCGGTGAACGGCATGAGCGGCGGCAAGGGCGTGGCGCAGTACCGCCGTACGCTCGACACCTCGGTGTTCACCGGCCCGTGGGCCTATGTGGATCACCTTGTGCTTCCGCCGGGCGGGTCCACGGGGCCTCACCTCCATCGCGAGGTTGCCGAGTTCTATTACGTGATGTCGGGCGACGGCGCAACCACGGTAGCCGCCGAGACGGCGCCGATCCACGCCGGCGATGCGGTTCCCATCCAGCTCAACGATGTGCATTCGTTCGAGAACACCGGAACCCAGCCGCTGGAATTCCTGATCGTGGGCGTTTCCCGCGATAACACTCGCCGGGTGGACAGCGTGGATGCCCAGGGCACGCGCCGCCCGGGGAATTGAGGTCATCATGAACCCTACCCGACGTTCGGTACTCACCGCACTGGCCGGAGCGGCCCTCGCGCCGCTTCCCGGCAAGGGGGCCCGGAAGGCCACCGCCTTCGCCCTCATCGGCGATCGCTATCACAACTCCGATTACATCCGGGTCGGTCTCACCAGAACCATCGCCAAAGAACTCGGCGTCTCCATCGACTTTACCGACGAGACGTCTTTGCTCAACGCGGAAACACTGGACGGCTACAAGGTCCTGATCGTTCTGCGCGACGGGATGATCTGGCCCGATGGCTACGGAGGCGACGAAAGCAGCAATGCCGCCTGGGCCGCCACGGGACGGCCGAAGCTGGTTTTCGATCCGCCCCTGCCGCCGGGCAGGGCACAATCGCAGTTTTGGATGAAGCCCGAGCAAGGCAAGGCCGTGCGCCAGTTCGTGGAGGCGGGCGGCGCCGCGCTTTTCCTGCACAATACCACCCACGTGGGCCTCTCCGACCCGGACTTCCGCCACGTGTTGGGCGCGGCCTATACCGGACATCCTCCCATCCGGACCTTCAAAGTGAAGGTGACCAATCCCGATCACCCCATCACGCAGGGCGTCAAAGACTTCGTAGTCACTGACGAGCAGCACTACATGACCTACGACAAGGACCCCAAGCTCCTTTTCCTCCAGACCGTGAACGAGGACGGCCTCACTTATCAGAGCTACGGCGCCACGGCTCCGGGGGGCTGGGCATACGATTACGGGAAGGGCCGCGTCTGCTACATGTCGCCCGGCCACATGCTGAGCGATCTGTGGAATCCGGAGTACGTCAAGCTGCAGCACAACGCTGTCCGCTGGATCATGCGGCAGAAGGCGTGAACCTTGCGGACAACTGCGCGCCGGCGCTTGGGCAGTGGTACACGGCGCCGCTCCGGGAGGCCGGCCACCCCGCCAAGGTCCGGCTCTAAGCCTGAGCGATGTGTCCGTTGATCAGCGCATCGATTTTCACCACCGCGTTCATAATTGGCGGTATCGATTCGAGCACGGCGTTCACCTCAGCGTCGCGAATGATAAAGTCGTCGATCTGCCGTTCGAGCTCGGTTAACTTCCCTTCATCCGCCGCGTTGAATTCGACGACAACTTTGCTGGCCGTCAAGTGCGCCTGTGTGAATTTCAGCACGCGAAGCCTGGTATCGATATCCGCGATCGTCGTGAGCGCGACGAACCGGTCTTCTGCCGGCAAATCACCCTTTTTCGAGTCGATCAACTCCTCGGCTGATTCCAGCAACTCGATCGATTTGTTATTGGCTTGGATTAAGTCATTTGTAGTGACAGGCATGTTTCCTCCTACTGGGATGAACTGTTGGAGCAGCTCGAAAGCGATTTCAGCCGGTCATTCACCTGCTGGAGAGCGGCTTGAGCCTTCGCCTTTTCCGCCGTAAGGTTAGGCTTGTCGGATTCCTTCGTGCCCGCGTCTGCAATCTTCTTATCGAGGGCGGCGATGTTGTCTTGCAAGTCCTTCTGTTCCGATTTCGACCCGTCGCAAAGGAGTTTGTCATATTTGCTCTTGACGTCCTGACCGAAAGCTGCGAGCCGCTTGATCTGGTCGACCGTCCCAGACTTCTTCGAGAGATCGGTGAACTGCTTCTCAAGCTGGCCGACGTCCGCTGCTTCCTGTTGGAGATCCTGAGTGCCCACCAGGAAACGCCGGTACGAATCGAGATCGCGCGTCACCATGTCGCGATTCTTCCCGAACTCGCGCTCCGCGAAAGCACCCAGAGCTTCGCGGAAGCGAGTCCGCGTAAAGCTCGAATATTCCTCCGCGCTGGCCGAAAGGAGCTGGTCCGCGAGTTGTACCGCGCGCTCCTCCCGGTCGGTTTCCGAAGTCCTCTGCACATCCCGGCTCGCGGACTCATCCAAAGCCTTGGCAAGGCTCTCGTAGGCAGCCACCTGCGCCTTCAGGTGCTTGTCAACGTTGTCCTGATAGCTCTTTAGGATGGCGGCCAACTGGGCCGCATACTGCCGCGCCTGCTCCTCTCCGGCGCAGCCGGTCATCAGCGTGCACAACAAAGCGGCGCTCAGAGTCTTGATTCGTATGCGCATGATCGTTTTCTCTATTTTGTGGCCGCGATCGCGCCCGAGATGGACGCCGTGGCAGCCGTGTAAAGGATCTGTGCGATGATCTCCGGCCGCACCCCACCCTTATAAAACATGGCCAGACGCTGGGCTCCGGAACCCACGGCGACCTCGAGAGCATGAGCCTCAAGACGGCTTCGCTGGATGGAATATTGATGTATCTCGTGTGCCTCACGTAGCTGCGCGATCAACCCCGCAGAGTTCCAGCGCGCCGCTATCGCGGCGGCAAGAAGGGCTCGTCGGACGACCGCGTCAAGTTCGTTACGCCTGGCCCTGAGGTCCTCCGGGGCGGCATTGCGGGCTGCTGCCGCCCGGGAGCGCACGGTATCGAGGATTGTCGTGCGGGCGTCGATCCCGGCTGACTGGCTCGCATACTCATCGATCAGACCCTGCGTCTGTTTGATGTCGTCGCCTGCTCTCTCCCAGATCTTCAAGAGTGTCTTCAAGTGGTCGAGCTCGATCTTCACCCGATCCGCCGCCAGGCTATTCAGACTCGACCGGAGCTGCTGCAGTTGCTTGGCGGTATCCGTCACTGTCTTCTGGTTCGCGGACGCGGCGTCGACCGCCGTTTTGCTCTCCCCAAGAGCCTTGCCGATCAAATCGATGGCTTGCTGGCCTTCGGCATTCGGGCTCTTCAACCCACCGGCGATCGATGCGGCGGCGTTGTCCAGGTCGATCCCCTGGCTTACGATCTCAGCAATGGACTCCGCGGGGTTTGCTGGAAGCGCCGGTCCGGGCGCCGGCTTTTGGGCGTTGACTTTGTCCCGCTGCACCTGCAGGCGATCGCGCTCCGCACGCAGGTCCGCGATCCTTGTGTCGATCGTTTTCGGGTCCAACTGGGCCTTCAGACTGCTAATAAGTATGTCGACGCCTCCCCAAGTTCCGACCGCGATCTGGTTTAAGAAGTTGCTCCTTACGCGGGCCTCTCCTTCGAAAGTGCTGTCGACCTCCAACTTCACGAAAGCGTCCAGGTTCTTCAGCTCTGCATCGAACAGCGAGCCGCTGGCGAGTTTCTTGGCCGCATCGAGCGCCTTCTGCGCCGCGTCGTCCTTGCCTCGGTCGTACAGCCGAATGCCTTGCGCGTGTCCCGGTGAGAGCCAGCACGCCACCAAGATCGTGGTATGGATGATCCTCATGCGAGTGTCCTCCATACCGTATCGATTTGAGTCAATATCCGGTCCACTTCTCCCCCCTTGTTGAGGCGTTCTGCGTCGAGGCCAACCCTGCGCCGGGATCTTGATCGTTCAAACCGGCGGGCCCCCTATCGTGATTCCGGTTCACAATACCACCCCTCATCTCATTGAGCGCAAAATCCTGGCGCAAAGAGCCAAGAAACGACCATCTCCTTCATGCGGTTGCAGTGGGATCCCCCCCTGTTCCCGGGATTCTGTTCGATGGCCCGTCTCATTGTCGAAGCTCCGTCCCCGGCCTCAATTCCCCCAGCCCCCCGCCGCAAATGCGCTACCATGGCCAGTCGGTGCGATCTAAGCCCCCAACTTTCAAACCAATCCACCGGTTAGAATTGCATTGAACAGATTTCGATTTCTTTCATGCCAGTTCACCCATTCATCCAACGATGGCAGAATTCCGCCGCCGCCGAACGCGCCAACTACCAACTGTTTCGCTCCGAGCTGTGCGACTATCTCGACGTCCCGCGTCCCAATCCCGCCGTCGCCGACGATCGCCGCAACGATTACGTATTCGAGCGGCCGGTAACCTTCCGCTATTCCACCGGTCTCACCAGCACGGGATTCATCGATCTCTACAAACGGGGCTGCTTCGTCCTCGAGGCCAAGCAAGGCAGCGAAGCCCCCGAACCCGCTCTCCTGTTCGAGGCTCCCCGCCGCCGTGGCGCAGGCGTCCGCGGCACTGCCGGCTGGGACGAAGCCATGCTCCGCGCCCGCAATCAGGCCGAGCAATACGCGAAGGCCCTTCCCGCCGCTGATGGATGGCCGCCGTTCCTCATCGTGGTCGACGTCGGCTACTCCATCGAGCTCTTCGCCGATTTTTCCGGCGCCGGCAAGGCCTACGTCCCTTTTCCGGACTCGCTCACTCATCGCATCCGGATCGAACATCTGGAAACCGAGCTGTTCCGCACCTGGCTGCGCACCATCTGGCTCGACCCTTTCGTGACCAGGGACGTCGCGTGGCAGCTCGCCAACCTCGCCCGCGACCTCGAAAAAGACCACCCGCCCGAGGCCGTCGCATCCTTCTTGATGCGTTGTATCTTTACGTTCTTCGCCGAAGACATCCACTCCTGCCCAAGCACAGCTTCTCCCAGCTCCTCGATAGCCTCCGCCCCGAATTCCAAAGAACCGCCGCCACGCAAACCGGCCTGGATGTGGAAATGGAGGAAGAGCAACTCCAACCCGCCCGCGCCACGCGTCTTCCGTGGCCCCCATCGCTCCCGGAGCGCGTCCGCGCCGTTCGCGACTACCTGATGCAAACCCCCGCGGCTGTCCCGCCCGAAACCGTCGCACGCACCTTTGCGCGCGCTCGCGTTCCCGAAGTCACAGCGATTCTGGAAACGCTCGCGGCGATTGGGCAAGCCAAGCGCGACGAGAGCGGCTATCGAGCCTGAATCCAGTTGGCCATCCCTTCATATCAGACGCGGAACGCTGTTGAAACAGCCTGACATGACACGGTTGCCGCGTGCCATAATAATAGCATCATGGTTCGTCCTGCCAAGATAACGACACCGTTTCCCACGGTCTTGGAGACGGCCAGGACGCTCGGCGTCTCGAAACGCCAGGCAATGGTCCTCTCAGAGCTAGCGGAGCGTTCCTGGAAAACGGGCGTATTCGAGCTGCCCGGTATCGGCCGGTTGGTACGCGTGGACCGTAAGGCGCGTACAGGGCGCAACCCTGCGACTGGCGAGAGCATCAAGATCCCCGCCAAGAAGGCCGTGAAGTTCCGCGTGGCCAAAGCGGCGGGGATGCCATCGCCCCGCCGTGGGAAGAAGTAGGTGGCCAGCTTTTCTCCGAAGACTGCGTTCATCAACGTACCGTACGATGACCGGTTTCAGGATCTCTTCTTAGCGTTCATTGCTGGACTGACCGCGTTCGGTCTGAAACCTCGAGCTACGCTTGAGGTCCCGGGTGGCACACGGCGTCTTGACCGGATTTTCGAACTGATTACGTCCTGCCAATACTCCTTTCACGACTTATCGCGCGTGCAGCTCGACCGTAAGCGTCCCCAGACCCCTCGATTCAATATGCCGTTCGAGCTAGGTCTTGTTCTTGGTTGGCTGAAGACCCGCAGAAGTAATCACACCTGGTTTGTCTTTGAGTCTGTCAGCCGTCGTGTTTCCAAATCGCTGAGCGATCTGGATGGCACCGATCCTTACATTCACGATGAGAGACCGCAAGGGGTTTTTCGCGAACTGGGCAACGCACTGGTGAGGAGCACTGTTCAACCAAAAGTGCAGCAGATGAGGGCTATCTACGGGCACATCAAGAAAGCTTCTCCCTTGATCGTGAAAAATGCGGGAGCAAAATCGCTTTTCGAGGCTCGCGTGTTTAGGGACCTCGTAGTTCTGGCCACAAAATACGCCGAACTTGGCCGTAGGGCGCCTAATGGCGAGCCGCAGCCGGCCGGTGGAAAACGTGGCGGCTGATCCCGGTTCGATCGCCCATCACCCTGTCGCAGATCCGCCCCCCAAGCCCCTCCCCCCAAGCCCCTCCCCCCAAATGCGCTACCATGGCCTCTTCATGAAGCTCACCTTCTACGGCGCCGCCGGCGCCGTCACCGGCTCCATCCACATGGTCGAAACCGGCGGCCGGCGTGGCATTGACCAATCCACCGGTTAGAATTGCATTGAGCAGATAGTTCGATTTCTTTCATGCCGGCTCACCCATTCATCCAACGATGGCAGAATTCCGCCGCCGCT
>JBGPKH010000306.1:0-10170 GCA_041485845.1 Bryobacteraceae bacterium | reverse complement strand
CGACTGCGGATTTTGTACCACCAGGCAAGCACGCGTTCAGGGTTCGCTCAGATGGATTGTCTACTGTAGACCTGCTACCTATTGTGGAGGAGGAAGGAAATGCCGTCAAGGGCATCCCTGATAGAATCTCAGCCGTTTTCCGCTGGCGATCGAGGATCTCAACACGCGATTCACCGTACAGTTTTCTCAAAAGGCGGCTGGCTCGCTCCCGGGCTGGCGGTGGCGCACCGCTGCTGGAGGGCCGGAGCCGGACCATCTTGCAGCGCCGGCTGCCCGCGGACCTGCCGGACTCGGGTCCACGCCTTGATGTGGCCGCGAGCCGGGGAACTGGCGTCGTTGGACGCGCAGTCGCACCTGCTACACGGCGACTTCAACAAGCGCAACACACTGCTGCGGTGCGTCAACGGGCGATGGTCGGTGCCCGCGATTCTGGACTGGGAGTTCGCGGTGTCGGGCACTCCGCCGATGGACTTCGGCAACTTCCTGCGCTACGAACGCGCCTCACGCCCGCTTGGCCTGGTCGAGCTCGTGCGGGCGACTGTGGAGGGCCGGGAACCGGATATCGATTGAGCATGAACAAGGCCATTTACCGCTAAAGTGATTCCGGATATACTGTCCCTATCAGTCTCTGTTTGACAAAGGGGTTAGGAATGGTTTTTGGAAGAATCTGCTCCCTGTTGGCAGCGCCGGCGCTCAAACCACGTTGCAGAAGTTCCCGCAACACCGCTCTCCTGTACCCTTCAAAGTGTCCTTGGCCGGGATATAACTGAGTAATCAGATCCCGGCCACCCGCCAGGAGCCCCTTTCGCTCCTACGCACAGGAGCGCGGTCGCGCCATCATTCGGAACAATTGCCCCGACGGTCCAGCGTTGGCTTTGGCTTATGTTGTTGCCGTCCCATTTGGCGGGACCCTAGCCTGAATTTTCGCGCCAAGTAAGCTAATAAGCTAGTCTGCGCGCCGGGTGATCAGTCCGCTGGCGCTGCCCGCGTGGCACAAGTATTCCTTCACGAGGATCATCTTGAGCTCGCGGTCCTCCGACGTATTCCGGCAATCGAACACGCCGGACTGGGGAGGGCCCGAAGACTCGAGAATACACGCGCCGAGGAATCCGGCGATATATTGAAGTTCGTCGCACGACAGCCCGCCCAGGAAGCGGCGGGCCTTGGCTTTCCAGGGACTATCGGTACATGCAACCAGGGCGGCTTCCAAGGTGCTCCGCACGGCAGATCTCCTGTCGATGAGAAACCATACGCTCTGTGCCGTATTATTACCAAACGGTAATCGGACGTGCAAGTGGGGGAGGGCTTCACGGGCTTCGCGTGGTCTTCGCCCCCCCCCGTACGGCGCTACTGCTTGGTTGCCAGCCAATACCCCGGGCGCGTCTGCGTTTTGTAGTCGTGCCCGACGATCGTCACCGCGAGCTGGTGCCAGCCGCCTTCTTCCTTGTTGTTCGGACTGTAGCTGACCAGGTACTGGCTGTGTAGCTGTTCGCCGATCTGTTGGATGGCGTCTTCCAGGCCGCGCTGCCGGTAGAAGCTGAACTGGTTTCCGCCCGTGCCCTTGGTAAAGAGTTCGGCAGGGCTCGTCTTGAAGATGTTCTTGACGTCTTTGAAGATTTCGAGCATCAGCGGCAGAAACTCGGCGCGCCCGCCGTTGCCCCCATAGGTCTGCGCCACCATGGTCGGAGTGGCAGGCACGTTGGATGGCAGCGGGTGCATGGCTGGCGGAAGGTTGTCGGGGCGCGGGATCGGGGGCCCGGCGGTCAGCGTGCCGAGCAGGTGCGACATGTCGACCCAGTACGCCACCACGTTGTTCACCTGCAGGTTGACGAGCGTTTCGCGGCCGCGGCCTTCGCTGCCGAAATCGCGGGTTTCGCCGACCACCAGCATGATCCGGCGGCGGTCCTTGGGGCGTGTCCGGAGCACGCGCACGCCATCGTCCACCGCATCGATCAGGTGGCTGGGAGTGCTGCCCGGAGAGATCTTCTTGACAGCTTGTGTGATCTTGTCCGGGTCGGAGGTGAAGTCCTGGAGCGTGCGGATGCGATGGTCGAACGCGATAACCGCCGCCTCGCCCTGGTCGCCGATGATGAGCGGCTTGATCAGGTTGCCGATCTTATTCACCTCGGGCAGAAGCTTCTCGACGCGCGAATTGGCCTGGATCAGGATCACCAGCGAGATCGGCGTGAAAGTCTCGTCCACCTGGATGTTCTGTTCCTTGTTGTTGTCGAACAAACGGAACTGGTCGGGCCGCAGACCGCTGACAAAGCTGCCGTCCCGGTTGAAAACCAGCACCGGCGCCATGACGTTCTCGACGCTGACGCTGATCCTGGGCCCTTCGGGCTGTTCCGCCGCCGGCGGCGATGGTTTGGGCGGCTGCTGCGGCTGCTGCGATTGCGCAGCGAGCAACCCGGTGAGAAGCGTCAATACAACGAATCGCGACATTCTACTCCTGCCGGGCGGCCGCGTGCCCGGTCCGCCCTCCGAGCAGTTCCAGCACGTGGGGCACCAATTCCACGATAGCATTCAGCGACTCCACCGCGCCCTTGGGCGAGCCGGGAAGGTTGACGATCAGGACTCTTCCGCGGGTTCCCGCGACGGAACGGGAAAGCACCGCCATGGGCGTGGATTCGCGGCCGCGCGTGCGCATCAGTTCGCCCAGGCCGGGGATTTCGCGGTCGATCACGGCGCGCGTCGCCTCCGGAGTCACGTCGCGCAGCGCCACGCCGGTGCCGCCCGTGGTGAAGATGGCCGCCACCTGACCGCCATCCGTCAAGGTCGCCAGGCGGCTGCCGATTTCCGCGGCTTCATCGGGGATCGCTTCCATCACTGTGACACGCCAGCCCAGTTGTTCCAAACGATCGCGGACCGCCGGCCCGGAGCGGTCCGAGCGGGTTCCGGCGCTTACCGAATCGCTGATGGTCAGGACGGCGGCGTCAGGCATGGTTTCCTTTACGGCGGTAGTCGCCGCTTTTTCCTCCGGTCTTTTCGAGCAGATAGAGATCCTGGATTTCGATGGATTTGTCGAGTGCTTTGATCATGTCGTACACCGTAAGCGCGGCTACGGAAGCGGCGGTGAGGGCCTCCATTTCCACGCCGGTCTGCGCGGTGGTCGAGGCGCTGGCCACTACGCGCACGCCCTTCTTTTCGAGGGTGACTTCCACATCGGCGTGGGTGAGCATCAGCGGATGGCAGAGCGGAATCAACTCGGAGGTGCGCTTGGCCGCGGCGATGCCGGCGATGCGCGCGATCTCCAGGGGATTGCCCTTGGGATTGTGCGCAATCTTTTTGAGGACGCCGGGCGCGATGCGCACGAAGGCATGCGCGCGGGCCGTGCGCCGCGTTTCCGCTTTGGCGGAAACATCCACCATGCGCGGGCTTCCCGCGGAATCGTAGTGTGAGAGCTTTTTCATTTCAACAAGACCCGAACCAGTTCGCCGCGCGGGTATTCGGGGCGGTCCGCATCCACCACCAGCCAGGCGTTGGCGCGGGTGAGCGCCGGGACGTCGCCGGAGCCGTGCCATTCGACGGGAGTCACCTCGGCGCCGTCGGGGCTCAGGCGCGCGGGAAGGAATCGCGTGAGCCCCCCTTTGTGGCGGAAGTCGCGAGTGAGCCGCGCGAACGGCATGTGCAGCGCAATCTCCTCCTGGCCGCCGAGCAACTCCAGCGCGGCGCGCGCGAAGAGTTCGAAGGTCACCATGGTGGACGAGGGGTTGCCCGGCAGGCCGAAGAAAAACGTGCCGCCGGCGCTGCCGAACACCAGCGGCTGGCCGGGCTGGATGAGCACGCGGTCGAAGAAAAACCCGGCGCCGACTCCCGAGAGCACTTCCTCCACTACGTCGTACTTGCCGGCCGAGACACCGCCGGAAAGCAGCAGCAGGTCGCAGTCGTCGAGGGCATGCGCGATTACGTCGTGCGTGTGCTCTCGGGTATCGCGCGCTACCGGCAGCATCCACGGCTGGCCGCCGGCGCGGGCCACTTGCGCGGCCAGCGAGTACGCGTTGGAATTGCGAACTTGAAACTCCGCGGGGGTTTCATGGACTTGGACGATCTCGTCGCCCGTGGCGATGATGGCCACCACCGGCTTCCGGTAGACGTTCACCAGGGTGTGTCCGAATGCAGCGAGCATGGCGACGCCGGTATAGTCGAGGCGCTTTCCGGCGTGCAGCACGATCTCGCGGGCCACCGCTTCGCAGCCTTGCGGGTTGATGAACTGCTGCGGCGAGGCGGAGCGGTCTATGCGCACGCGGTGGCCCTCGCGAAGCGTGTGCTCGATCATCACCACGGCATCGGCGCCCGCGGGAATAGGCGCACCGGTCATGATCTCGACCGCTTGTCCCTGCCCCACCGCTCCCTGGTAGCGCTCGCCGGCGCGGACTTCGCCGATTACCTGCAACTCGCCGGGCACATCGATGGCGCGCACCGCGTATCCATCGCGCACTGAACGAGCCACCGCCGGCGCGTCGCGATCGGCCGCGACATCCTCGGCTAGCACGCGCCCGGCCACGGAATCGAGTGGGATCTCTTCGATGCCGGGGACCGGTCGCGCACCACGCACGGTGTTGAGGACGGTTTCGCGCGCTTCGGTGAACGTCAGCGTGGCCACGCCTTCTATTCTATTCCGCGGGGCTGGGCTACACTACCCAGGCGCCCTATCGTTCGTCGCTCTGCCTCATGGTCACGATGGTGCGGGATGGAGCCCTCTCGCCGGTCGATCTGGTCCAGGCGCACCTGCAAGAGATCGAGGCGCGTAACCCCGCGCTGAACGCGTTCGTGACCGTGCTGCCGGCCAAGCCCTCGCGGAGGCCCGATCGCGCGAGCAGGCCATCGCGCGCGGCGAACCACTCGGCACGCTGCACGGCGTACCCGTTACGGTGAAAGACAGCTTTGACGTTGCCGGGTTGCCGACACAGTCGGGCAGCCGCTTGCGCATCGGGCATATTGCGCGGGGAGACGCCGCGGCGGTGGCGCGCCCGCGCAACGAGGGCGCTATTCTGCTCGGCAAAACGAATACGCCCGGCCTGCTGGCGAGCTACGAGACGGACAGCTTCATCACCGGGCGTACCAATAATCCGTGGGATTTGGAACGCACTCCCGGCGGATCGAGCGGCGGCGAGGCCGCGGCCATTGCCGCGTGCTGCTCGCCGGGCGGTATCGGGACCGATGGCGGCGGATCGATCCGGCTGCCCGCGCACTTCTGCGGAATCGCGGGGCTGAAACCGACGCCCGGCCGCATTCCGGCAACGGGCCACTTCCCATCGCTCGGCCATCCCGCGGGACTGATGACGGTCGCCGGACCGATGGCGCGCACCGCGGAAGACCTGCGGCTGCTGTTTTCGGCGCTGGCAGGCTACGATGCGCAAGACCCGTTCTCCGCTCCCGTGGCGTTGCGCCCGCCGATCGTCAAAGGCGTGCGCGTCGGTGTGTGGGAGCGGTTCTACGCGGCGCCGGTGGGCGAGGAGATCCGCGGCGCGGTCCGGCTGGCCGCCGGGATGCTTCAGGAATTCGGATTCCCGCCGAACGGTTCGAGCCGCAGGGACTCGATCGCGCGCCCAACGTCTGCTCACCACCGGCCTGGGAATCCGCGTGAAGAGTGCCGGGCCGCTCGATCCGTCGCTGGCGCCGGATCTCGATCGCCTTGCAGGTGCGTACATCGCGCAGCGCGCTTACGGCCAGGCGGAGGAAACCTACCGCCACGCGCTGGTGATCCGCGAGACGCTGTTCGGCAAGGAGGACGCCGATCTCATCGCGACGGTCGATGGGCTGGCGTACGCCTGCTTCGGACAGAAAAAATACGAGGAAGCGGAGCCCCTCTACCAGCGGTTGATTGCGCTATGGATCAAGTCCGTGGGAGACGATCATCCGATGGTCGCGATGGCGCTGGACAAGGTCGCGGTGTTTTACGCCGATCAGAAAAAGTACGATCGGGCTAAAGAAGCGGAAGAGCGCGCCAACGCCATCCGCACGCATTTCCTGGCCATCGGACTGTCGGGCGCGGCGACCGAACGGATCGCCGAGGGCAACAAGGATGCCGCCCTGTCGCTGTACCACCGGGCGCTGATCGTGATGGACCCGCCCAATCCGGTGTACCAGGAGCTGCGGTCGCAGATCGAGGAGATCGTCAAAAACCAGGAGCATCCGCCCAAAGTGACGAAGAAAACGCCGCCGCCGCGAAAAAAGTGATCAGCCCAGGATCGCGTCGAGATCGATCTCGACGCCGGGAAGCAGGTCCCTCGTGAAGCGCCCCGAATGAGCTTCCACCTGCGCGCCAACGCGGTAGACCAGGAGCTCGCGGCGATCCGGATAAATCACCCAGACTTCCACGGCGCCATGGGCGAGAAACGCTTCCACTTTGCGTGCGATCTTGCGGGGCGTGTTGGCCGGCGAGACGATCTCCACAGCCAGCGCGGGCGAGCCCTCATAGTAATCGTCGCCGGGCTGGCCGGCATGCGTGATGCTACAGTCCGGCTTCAGCCACGTCAACGGTCCGAGCCGGTAACCCATCTCTTGATATGTTTCGCCCAGTTTGGCGGCTTTTCCGTGAGCGTGAAGTTGCTCTATGGCGCGATCCAGCCGCAGGAACAGGCGCTTCGAACTCACATTATGCTGGCGTTTGGCGGGCGGCAATTCGGTCAGCTCTCCTCCCAGCAATTCGCACTTTCCAGGATTGTCGGGGAGTTGCTCGAACTGTTCGAACGTCAACAGCGTGCGGACATCACCCATCGTCCGATTATACCGCCCAGGCGCGCCGGCCCTACTTCCCGCCGCGTTTCATGTCGGACTCGACCTTCTTGAACCCGGCCGGCACCTCGAATTGCGCCGCGTCCACCGTGTTCGCGGAGAAATCGTTCATCTCGGTGGTCATCTCCATCAGGACTGCTGAGACGCTCGTGCTGCCGCTCGAGGGAGGGGGCGTCTGTGCCGGCGCGTCCTGTTGGGGCTTCTTGCGGCCCAGGCCGAACTTGCCGCCCAGAGCGCCGCCGATCGCGCCGCCCAGCGACGGCCGTTCCGCCTGCTGCGGCTGCTGCTGAGCCGCGGGCTGCGCGCTCGATCCATCCGCCGGCGCCGTGCCTTCGCCGCCCATCGTCGTGGTCTGAAACACGGGCATCCCGTCCAGCTTGGCGGATTCCTTGTAGACTTCGGCCATGCCCTGGGCGACGTCCGGACGGCCCATAAACATGTTGCCGTTCGGCGTCCAATTGAGCTTCTGCGCCATCTTCTTGTAAAACTCGCGGACCTCGCTATAACCCGGCACGCTGGGCGCGATCCAGGTGTCGGCCGTGACCACCATGGCGCCCGTCTGCCCGCTCTTTTGATCGGCGCCCTCCATCTCCATCTTCAGGATGGTCTCTTGGGCTTCGAATCCGCTGAACGTCTTCGTCTTCCCGGTGTTGTTCACCGAGACCTTAAATTTCATCTCCGGCTGGTCGGCCTTCTTCTGCTGCATCTTCTGCGACATCTGCTCCAGCGCCTGCTTCATCTCGTCGAACGTAATCACGGAGTAGGTCTTCTTTTCGAGATCGATGCTGGTGATGGTCTGGTTGGCGAGGTCGATAATCGAAGCGTGGTTCTTGTTTCGGTGGACCATGCGGTCGCCCTTGACGGCCACGGTACTCTGCATCGGTTCGCCCACCTGACGCGCCTGCTTGGAAAAGACGCCCGCCACCCGCATCATGCTGACCATCATGCCACCGGTGATCTTGGTGGTCTCCTGGTAGCTGAAATCCGCCAGCATTGAGGGTGCCGCCAAGGTCATGATCCCTGCAATCGTTACAATTCTCGCAAACATGAAAGTCCTCCCGTTCACCTATCGTAGGGTATGTGAGGCCGCGATACAATACAGGGCGAGGAACTCGGTACCGTGTCGGACCTCACCATTTACCCAACCGCTAAGTTTATCAAGGCAGGCGCGCTCCTGGCGGGCATCCTGTTCGTCGGGCTGGAGATTGCCTGCGTAGTTTCCTGGAACGCCGTCGTGGGCCCATTGGCGATGGTGCTTCCGGCGCTGGTGCTGGTCTGGCCGGCGATCCGGGCACTGCGCCGGCGGCTGACCAAGGCTACGATCGGCGGTGAACGGCTGCGTTATGAAGCTGGTCTCCTCACCAAGTCCACGCGCACCATCCAGCTACCCAAGGTACAGGATGTCCGGGTGGACCAGCGCTTGTTCCAACGCCTCGTCAACGTAGGGGATCTTTCCATCGAGACCGCCGGAGAGGCCAGCCGCCTCACCATTCACAACGTGGACGACCCGCAGGCGCTGGCCGACGAGATCCTGAACCGCTCGCAGAAGGGGGCCGCAACCACATGAGCGGCAAGCTCGACGGGCGCACGGCGGTGATCACCGGCGCCAGCAAAGGCATCGGCAAAGCGATTGCTTTGGCATTGGCGGCGGAGGGCGCGCGGATCGCGCTGGTCTCGCGGGATGTCGCGCTCTTGACTGCCGTGGCCCGCGAGATCCACGACGCCGGGGGCCGGGCTTCGGTCTTCGCGGCGGACGTCACCAGCGAAGATCAGGTCCGCCGGATCGAGCGGGGAATCGTCGCGGAGTTCGGAAAAGTGAACATCCTGGTGAACAACGCCGGGATAAACGTTCGCAGGGCGATGACTGACTTCACCCTGGAAGAGTGGCATCGCGTGATGGACACCAACGTGACGGCGGCGTTTCTGATGTGCCGCTCGTTGGTGCCGCACATGACCGGACAAAAGTACGGCCGCATTCTGAACATGACGTCCACCATGAGCTGGGTCTCGCTGCCCGGGCGCGGGGTCTATTCGGCCAGCAAGTCCGCGCTGCTGGGAATCACGCGCACGCTGGCGCTGGAGCTGGCGGCGGAGGGAATTACGGCGAACGGCATCAGCGCGGGCCCGATCGGGACCGAAATGAATCGCCCGCTGATGGAGAATCCCGAGCTGAATACACAATTTCTGGCGAACGTGCCGCTGGCGCGATGGGGCAAGGTAGAAGAGGTCGGACAGTTGGCCCTCTACCTATGCTCGGAGGACGCGGGATTCATCACGGGCACGGATATTCTCATGGATGGGGGATGGTGCGCGCGGTAGCGTTGGGAGCCTTCACCACTCCGCCGATGCAGATCGGCAAACATGAAGTCCGCTGCGAAGCCACGGGGATGAAAGCCAGGGAGTGCCCAATGGGCCTGCGGTCGGAACACCAAGAAAAAAGCCTACGGCCCACCAAAGGTGATGAAAATGGGCGGTGTCGAGGTGGGTGATGGTCAGCTTGCGTGCATCATCTGGACAATCTGCTTTGGGTGTGGAACCAGAACGGGCCCGTTCCTCCCGGTGAGTTCGCCAACTATTTTCCGGTCAGAAGTACGTCGACGTGGTGAGCTCCGACAACTACCGGCAGTTGAGCGACCGATACTACTACGAGATCATGGCGCTGGCCGACGGGAAACCGGTTGCCTTGGGAGAGGTCGGCACTCCCCCTTCGGCGGAAGTGCTGCGGGCGCAACCGAAGTGGGTGTGGTTCATGGTATGGGGCGGGATGGTCAACGATCGGATCAAGCCGGCATACAGCGATCCTTACACCATCCACCGGGGCGATCCGCTTCCCCGGTAGTGTGTTTACCGCTCGCCTACGCGCGCGGCTCCGGCCGGAGCCACGACCGCCAGGAAGTCGTCTTCAGGGTTGTAGACTTCCGCCAAGTCTGGCAGGGCCATCCCGGACGATGGCCCTCCAGGCCACCGGTCACTGAACGTGTGCTTCGATGATGGACCCGATCTTGGTGAAAACGTTATTGACCGTTGAGCTCAATGCCGGCATTGCCGCCACTGCGGCCACTGCCACCATGCCCGCCATCAGCGCGTACTCGACGAGGTCTTGCCCTTGGCAATCCTGCCAGAAATTTGCGTTCCGAATTCGATTGATCATAGTAGAATCACTCCTGTCTGTCCGCCGGGCCGGCGTTAGCCGGTGCGGTTGGTTTCGATTTGGCGAGTGCCGGGACTACTCACTCGCGTTCCTCCCATCCGGGGCTGCCGGATGGATTCAGCGCGCCATGCGTTCCGTCATGTCACCGCCGCTTCGATGATCGAGGCGACTTTCGCGAACACATTGTTGACGGTCGTACTGAGCGCGGGCATGGCAGCCACGGCCGCTACCGCCACCATGCCAGCGGCGAGAGCGTATTCCACGAGGTCCTGCCCCTG
>JBGPKH010000305.1:0-10199 GCA_041485845.1 Bryobacteraceae bacterium | reverse complement strand
TGGTCTCGTTCCCCGCCCTTCACCCTTCAGCCGCCGTGCGCGGTATCACTTTTTTGCACTACGTGCTGCACTGAGTATCAGGGATGCTGGAGCCAAGCGGGATTTTCTTCTTAGCGATTGGTCTCCCGGATCCTTGACTTGGTAAACATCCTTTCGTTTTCAGCAACTGAATGTTTGACCAACAAGATCCGTCGCGCTCCTGCGTTTTCCATCTGTGGTATAATTATTCATAGCAACGAATAATAAACCATAATGAAGGCTAAAGCGGGCATCGCTGGGCACTCCGGTTACAGTGGGTCGGAACTGGTGCGGATTCTGCACCGCCACCCTCACGTCGAACCGGTCTTATTGGACCACCGCGAAGATCCCACCCCGCCCGCGATCCGTGGCGCCAGCGGCCCAATGCATCTCCCCTGTACGGCGCAAGCTATTCATTCTGAGAGGCTTGCCATCGTCTTTTTGGCCACCGCTCCGGCCGTCTCGATGGAGCTTGCACCCATGATGCTGGAGGCTGGAGCGCGGGTTGTCGACCTGAGCGGCGCCTTCCGCCTGCGCACCGCCGAAAACTATACCGCCTGGTACAAAGAACCGCACACCCAGCCGGCGCTCCTGGCTGAGGCCGTTTATGGACTGCCCGAGTTTTACCGCGAGCGAATCCCCGGGGCGCGGCTGGTGGCCAATCCGGGTTGCTATCCCACCGCCGCCAACCTCGCCATCCGGCCGCTGGTCGAAGCCGGCGTGGTCGACCGCCCCGCGGGAATTGTGTGCGACGCCAAGTCGGGCGTGAGCGGCGCCGGCCGCAAGCCGAGCCTCAAGACCAGCTTCTGCGAGGTGGCCGCGAACTTCTCGGCTTATTCCATCCTCACGCATCGCCACGTGCCCGAGGTGCTCGAAGTCTCGGGCCTGGAAGAGCGCGAGTTCAGCTTCACGGCGCACCTGCTGCCGCTCGGCCGCGGCATCCTCGAGACCATCTACTTTCACGCCGCCGGCCTGGAGAGCGCCGAGGACCTGCTGGGAGTCTACGAGAAGCGCTATACCGGCGAGCCGTTCCTGCGTCTGTACAATCCGGGCCACGTGCCCGATCTCCGCGGCGTCGCCCGCACGAACTACTGCGACATTGGTGTCACCCTGGATGCCCGCACCGGCCGCGCGGTGGTGGTCAGCGCCATCGACAATCTGGTCAAAGGCGCGGCCGGCCAAGCGATCCAAAACATGAACCTGATGCTTGGCCTCCCGGAGACCGAGGGCCTGCTGTGAGGATCCTGGTCAAGGTTGGCGGCGCGCTGCTCGATTCGCGGCAGTCGCGCGACGCGCTCGCGGCCCAGATTGCCGTCGTCCGCGCGCGCGGAACCGAGATGGTTGTGGTGCACGGCGGGGGGAAGCAGATGACCCGCTTTCTCGCCGAACGCGGCATCCAGAGCCGCTTCGTGAACGGCCTGCGCGTCACCACTCCCGAGACCGTTGACGCGGTCCTGAAAGTATTTGCCGGCAGCGTCAATCACGAGCTGGTGGCCAGCCTGAACCGCGCCGGGGCACTCGCCGTGGGGCTCAGCGGCATCGACTCCTTTCTGGTGGAAGCCGAGCAGATGGATCCGGCTCTCGGCGCCGTAGGCCGCATCACGAAGTCGAATCCCGCGCTGCTGCACCTGCTCGCCGCCCATGGGTATCTCCCGGTGGTGGCTTGCGTGGCCGGCGACCGCCGGGGCCAGGTCTACAACGTCAATGCCGACCAGATGGCGGTGGCCTGCGCTGCGGCTTTCGGCGCGCGGCAACTCATCTTTCTCACCGATGTGGAAGGCGTGCTCGATGGGTCGAAGCAGGTGCGCCCCACTCTGACTGCAAGCGAAGCCGCGCGCCTGATTGCCGGGGGTGTCGCTACCGGCGGAATGCAGGCCAAGCTGGCAGCGGCGTTGGCCGCGCTGCGCGAGGGAGTCGAACAGGTGCGGATTGCGCCGGGCGCTGCCGACCAGGTGCTCGAACGGGTTCTGGGCGGAGACGCCATCGGTACGCAACTGACGCTCAGCGAGGCGCCGGCATGATCAGCGCGGTTCGCGCCGATGCGTTCGTCGAATCGCCGGGCGCCGCATCGCGCCTCACCGTCCGCAAAGCGGTGATGCACGACATCCCTCCGATTCTCGAGCTCATCAATGGCTATGCGGCCAAGGGCATTATGCTGCCGCGCACCGAGTTCGAGATGTCCGAGGCGATTCGCGACTTCACCGTGGTGACGCTGGGGCCGGAACTGCTGGGCTGCGGCGCGCTGCACTTCTACAGCCCCACGATCGGCGAAATCCGGTCTCTGGCGGTTCACCAACGGGCCAAGACGCGCGGCGTGGGCCGCCGCCTGGTGGAAGCGCTGGTCCAAGAAGCGCAGAACTACGAGCTCGACGCCACGTTCGCCTTCACCTATGTGGTGGAGTTCTTCCAGAAGGCCGGTTTCCACGTGGTGGAGCGCGGAGTACTTCCGCTGAAAGCCTGGAAGGATTGCCTGCGCTGTCCGAAATTCCAGGCCTGCGACGAGATCGCCGTGCTGCGGATTCTGAGGACTTCGCGCTGGACGGAGCAGCCCCAATTCTGGGGACCGGACGATCAACTGATTCAGATCCCCACGCCTCTCAAGGGTTAGTGACTACCCCCAAAGGAGGGACTCCCCCACACCCGCAAAAGACCGAAGAAATTGTCTACACATCCACAATTTCTGGAGGTAGAATTCAATTTCAGGATATCGAGATCCTTAAACCGGACGCGATCCTATTCTACTTGTGAGGCCAACATGAGAGCACAGACGGTTGACGTGAAATCCTCAACTGGCAGGGTCCTTTGTTGCACGGTTTTCCGGCCGGGCGGGAAGAAACTGCTGGCCAAAGGCCATATCATCAGCGACGAAGATGTCCGGGTCCTCGAATCCGAAGGCATGGAGACCATATGGGTCACCGAGCTGGAGGAGGGCGAGGTCGGTGAGGACGATGCGGTTTGTGCGGTGGCCAGCGAGATGGGCTGCGGCAGCTTCGAAATCCGTCTCGCGGCGGGCGGCCGGGCCAATCTGCTGGCCACGGAAAACTGCTGCGTTCTGGTGGACGATGAACTGCTCAAACAGATCAACTGCACGTCCAGCGTGGTGATCGCCACGTCGCTGAATTTCAGCTACGCGGTGGCGGGGCAGCGGATTGCGACGGTGAAGAGCGCGCCCTTTGCGGTGGCCAAGGATCAGTTGGAGGCGGTGATCGGCATCCTGAAAGAACGGGGCCCCATCCTGCAGGCCCGGCCGGTCCGGACTCCGAGTGTAGGAGTTCTCTACACGGATTCCATCAGCGGCGAACGGGCGCGGCAGTTATTCGAGAACATCATGCGGCAGCGGCTCGAACGGTTCGGCGTGAACGCCAACTTCGTTCTCGCGTGCACGGAAGATGAGAATTCCGTCGCCCGCTGCCTGCAACATTTGCTGCGGTCGAAGCCGTGCGTAATCCTGGTGGCTTCGACTACCGCCCCGGCCGGCCCGGAAGATGTGATCGGGCAGGCCATGATCAAGGTCGGCGGCCTGGTGGAGCGATTCCTGGCGCCCGTCGAACCCGGAAACCTGCTCCTGATGTCGTATCGGGACGAGGTGCCGATCGTCTCGGCGCCGGGCTGTTTCCGGTCGGCCAAGCCGAATGTAGTGGATCTGGTATTGCCGCCGCTGCTGGCTCGCTATCACGTCACAGGCTGGGAGGTGGCTGGCCTGGGACACGGAGGTTTGCTGGCCTGACGAGTTACCTCCACCCTGACGTAGTAAGCTCCTCCACGCTCGTGATCCGCCCCCTCCGAGCAGATCACGGGTGCTCCTCTCCGGGCGTCCTCCCAAGGACGCCCGGTTTTTTTGCCTTGTGACCGCTCGCCGTTACTGCGCCGTCCAGACCCCGCGCGCCAGTCAACCGGTATTCGCTCCCCGCGAAGGCTGCGCGGCGGCGTACGCGACCTTCGGTCCAGCGAAGGCCGGCCTAAACGACAGTTTGATTGTCAGAATCAACGCGGCGCCGGAGGTGGTCGCGGTGGCGCCTTACCACGAAATCCCGCGAGCCCTCATGGCTTCTTGCAACTGTTCGGCCGAATGGAACTGCACCGCGTCAATGCCCAGACGCCGGGCGGCCTCGACGAAATCGGCGATGTCGTCGGTATAAAAGCACTCGTCGGGACGGCAGCCGGCGCGTTCTACCGCTGCGTGATAGATCTCGGGCCGCGGCTTCATGGCCTTCACCTCGTACGACAGAATCAGATCGTGAAAGTGGCGCAACAGGGGATAGTTCGCGCGGATCATCTCGAAATGGATGGCATTGGTGTTGGACAGCAGAAGCAGGCGGTAACGCGCTGCCAGTGCTTCCAGCATGCTCTCGGGAATGAGGGTCTCGGAGAAAATGCAGCTCCAGATCCGGCAGAAGTGGCCGTAGTCCAGGCGAAGGCCGAGCAGCGCCGAGAACTGGCTCACGAAATCGTGAGACTCGATCAGTCCTGTTTCGAAGCGCACCACCAGATCGGTGGTGGCGATCCGTTTGGGAATCTCGGCGGCGGGGTAGGGGCATAAAGCCTCCAACTCCCGATAGCCGCGCTTGAAGTCGAACTGGACGAGAACCTTGCCCAAATCAAAGATGATGGCCTTGTACATCGTTTCCATGGTGGCACGTACATCCCACGTTGAAAAACTCTGCGGGACGGATTGCCTGCTACTTCGTCAATTCCCACAGACAGAATGCGCGCACGGAGCGTTTTTTCCAAGGGATACAACGGCGAGGCTGGTTGTGTCTTTGACGACAATTCGACTGATATCCGTGTCTTTGATTTTCTCCCCGTTTGGCGTAGCCCAAAGCTCCGATTGGGACAAACAACTCGCCGCGGGCCGCGATCTGCGAGCCCTCGGGCGGTACGGCGAAGCAAAGCAGGTCTTCACCAGCCTGCTTCGGGAAACGGAAAAGCGCAGCGGGGCGCCTGCTCTTGAAGCGGCGGTTCTGGACAACCTGGCAGTCACCGAACAGGACCTGGGAAACTTCGTTGCCGCGGAGAGTCTGCTGACACGTTCCCTCTCGATGCTGAAAAAGCCGGGTGCCGCCACTGACACCGAAATTGCGCCGGTGGAAAGCCACCTGGGGGAAGTCTACCTCGAGGAGGGACGGCCGCGCGACGCGGAGCCGCTCTTCCGTCGTGTCTTGCAGGCGCGGCAGAACGCGACTGAACCCGACCCTTTGAACCTGGCCGTGGCCTTGGCGGACCTGGCGATGGCCCGCAAGCATCTGGGAAAACCCGGCGAAGCCGAGACGCTCCTGCGTCAGGCCGTGGCGATTCTCGAAGAGCGGTTTGGCCCTGACCATCCCCTGGTGGCCAGCGCCCTGGGCCCGTTGGGGTCCACGTTGACCAAGGAAGGCCGGTACAAGGAAGCGTTATCCCTCACCGAGCGCACCTGGCGAATCCTGCGTAAGGATCCCAGAGTTTCTGAGCCCGATCTTCTCAATACGATGAGCACGCTTGGGCTCCTCTACTCCATGACCGGCCAATTCCAGGATGCGGAGTTCTTCGCGAAGGAAGCGGTTGCCAAAGCGGAGGCGATTTACGGTCCGGACCACATGCGCCTGGGCTGGCACCTGGCGAATTACGCCGACGTCCTCAAACGCACGGGGCGAAAGGATGAAGCCAGGGCGGCGCAGCAACGCTCGGCCGCTATTCTGGCTCGCAACCAACAGGCCAACCCGGTACGGCACACGGTCAACGTCAACGCGCTGCGCTGAGCGAAGCCCGGCTACTGCTGCTCGAGCTTGAAGTAGAGCGGGACGCTGTACTGGCCGTAGTTGAAGGTGTTGTTCGTCCCGCTTGGACGCAGCGCGGCTACTGCGGCGGGGGCTGCGGAATTGCCTGGCCAAACGAGGTTGGGGCAATTGGCGCCGGGGGCGCCGAAACTGGGGCCGGGTTGGTAGCCGGGGATCAGGGAAGCCTGCAACTCGGGCGTCACCAGCCAGGTGTTCTTCGTGTAAACGCCGATGCCCGCCTTGTGAAACTCCACGCGGACACGCGAATCGAGGTAGGGACAATTGGCCGTCGCCGGAGGTGGCCAATCGACATCGACGTTGACGTTCCGCATCGGCAGATTATACGGATTGCCGTCCGATCCATTTAAGTCGGATTTGAGGATGGTATAGAATGAGCAGCTATCGCTGGAACACGGGAGGATGTTGGTCACGTTCAGAACTACGCCTGTCAATTGCAGGCCCGCCGGTGGAGTCAGGTAGTCGCTGCCCAGAAAATTCGCCAGGCTGACACCGAACGACCGCGGTGCGCTCGCGACCAGCACCGCATCGTTGGTCGGATTGCGCCCGCCCGACTTGATGCTCGCCTGCACAACTTCATCGTTTGGCAGCCCTGGG
This sequence comes from Bryobacteraceae bacterium, assembly GCA_041485845.1. Classification (GTDB taxonomy): domain Bacteria; phylum Acidobacteriota; class Terriglobia; order Bryobacterales; family Bryobacteraceae; genus OMOG01. The sequence goes on along the minus strand of JBGPKH010000305.1, from coordinate 3,813 downwards.
GGCAGGATTGCGTTTCTCCGCTACCTCCGCGTTCTCGATCCCGACCGCGAAGTTGAGCCCGCCAATCCGCGCGAGTCCGCTTTCTCTTCTCTTCTCCCGGTCTTCCTCCGCGCTGGTCTCCGCGACTCCGCGGCTCCGCGGCGAGTCTCGTTTTCGAACCATTCCCCGCCCTGCACTGCTATATTCTCCCCATGGACTTGAGCGACTTCACGTTCAACCCCGACCTGGCGCGCGCTTCCACCATTCCCGCGCGCTGGTACACCGACCCTGCCCTCCTCGACGCGGAACATCGCGCGGTCTTCGCACGCACCTGGCAGGCCGTGGGCCAGGCCGCTTCGGTCGCCGCTCCCGGCAGCTACCTCGCGTGCGACATTACCGGCGAGCCCGTGCTCGTGGCCCGCGGCAAAGACACCCGCCTGCGCGCCTTCTCCAACGTCTGCCGCCACCGCGGCGCCGTCCTCACCGAGGGCGCCGGCCAGGCGTCCGTCATCCGCTGCCCGTATCACGCCTGGACGTACTCCCTGGACGGCGCGCTGTTAGGCCAGCCCGAATTCGAAGGCGTCGAGGATTGGGACCGTTCCAAGATCTGCCTTCCGCAATTCGCCGTCGAGACCTGGGGGCCGTTCGTCTTCGTCAACCAGGACCCCACAGCCGCGCCGCTGCGCGAAGTGCTGGGCGCGATCCCCGGCGAGATCGCGCAGATCGGCTGCCCCATCGAGCGCTTGAAGTTCGCATGCCGCCGCGACTATGTCATCGAGTGCAACTGGAAAGTCTATATCGACAACTACCTGGAAGGCTACCACCTCCCCGCCGCCCACCCCAGCCTCTTCCGCGAGCTCGATTACGCGCAGTATCGCGTCGACACCTTCCGTTATTATTCCTCGCAAATCGCGCCTATCCGGGCTTTCCAAGGCTCCGAAACCCGCCGCTACCAATTCACCGACAGCACGCGCACGGCCCTCTACTACTGGATCTTCCCCAACTTCATGCTCAACGTGTATCCCGACAACCTGAGCAGCAACATCATCCTGCCGCTGGGTCCCGACCGCACGCTCACCATCTTCGAGTGGTTTGCCTACACCGGCGAAGTGGCACAGGCCGCCATCGATTTCAGCGATGAGATCCAGCAGGAGGATATCAAGATCTGCGAATCCGTGCAGCGCGGTCTGCGGTCGCGCAACTACAACCAGGGGCGCTTTTCCGTCAAGCGCGAAAACGGCGTGCACCACTTCCAAGGATTGCTGTGCGAGTTCCTGCGGAAGCTCGATCTGTCAGGTGTCCGGAAGCGGTAGACTGAGGACGATGCCAGTCGTTCGCTTGATCGCCGAAAACGTGGGCCCGTTCGACAAGCTCGACGTCGATTTCTCGGATGGAGCCGGCGGGCCGCATCTTGGCCCGCACATCCTCGCCGGCGTGAATGGATCGGGCAAATCCACTCTGCTTCGTACGATCGCCTGGGTACTGTCCTGGTTGGGACACGGTTTCCCACGAGAGGAATGGCGGCATTTTCTCCGGGGCCCGGAATCCAGGGCGCTACTGCATGTAGCGCCGACTGACGAAGTCCCGTACGTCGATGCCGCAACGGCCGATACGGAGAATAATTGGGTTGTCGGCCTTCGAGAGTGGGTGCAATCGTTTCACCTAATCGCTGAGCCTGACAGCGGGAAGTCACATCATGGGGAGGATTTCCGGTGGGCACGGTTTGGGCGCGAGGATTCACTCAACAAGGACCTGCCGTTTACAGTCGCCGCCTACGCGCCGGCCCGTGCGCTCTCGTACGTGAATACCGCGGTCGAGATGGATGCGCTGAGACACCCCTCGCACAATAGCCTGGGCTTTGAGTCGGCAATTCAGAATGGGGCGATCCAGCGATGGTTGGTCGACCTTTTCAGTAGAAAGGCCCTGGCAAAGGAGCGAGGCCAGGAGTTCGGTTCGTACGAGCAGTCACTGAACCGTTTCCAGGAAGCACTCCGACTCGTTTGCGGCGACGAGAATGTCCGGATTGATGTGGAACTCCGTCCCTCCCTGGAGCCTCGCCTGTATTTCCGCGGAAGGGCACTGAACTTTTCGCAGTTGGCCGATGGAGTTCGCACTACCGTCGGATGGCTGGCAGACTTCATGATGCGGCAAGACCAAACCCGACGGACTAACGGTGAAGGTGCAGAAGAGCCGGGAATCCTTCTGTTGGATGAGGTCGACATCTACCTCCATCCCCGTTGGCAACGTATCCTCCTTCCGGCGATTCGCAGGGCACTGCCCAATGTTCAAATCATCGCGAGTTCTCACTCGCCGTTTGTGATTTCGTCTTGCGAGGGCGCCCGCGTTCACGTTTTGAGTCTGGACGAGCATGGGGTCGCACATGCAGCGCCCCCACAAGACGCCCCTTTCGGAGAGAGTGTAACAGCGACGCTCAAGGACATCTTCGGAGTCGAGAGTAGGTTCGACGCTGAAACAGAGCAGGACCTGAAGGTTTGGGACAACCTCAAGAGAGCGGAAGCTGTCGGAAGCTTGACGCCGGCCGAGAGAAAGCAATTGGAGAAGTTGTCGCATAAGTTGTCGAAGAGAAGCGAGGAGCTCAAGCTGATCGTGGACACTACGGTCAGACTGCCGGCGGGACTATTGAACGGGTTGGAATCCCAGACTATCGGAAAGCCGGCCCGTCCTCGTGCGTCCAAGAAAAAGCGACCCGGGGTTGAAGCACCGGGCCGCAGCCGTCGGGGCGTCAAGTTGGCCTGAATGGTTCGCACTCGCCGCCGGCCGCGCGCACCCGCTCAACTCGTGCGAGAGAGGGCAGCCTGGACTGGAGGCTGGAAGCGGATTCAAGCCAACAGGTCGCCCGGCGTTTGGGCAACGCGGTCAGCCAGGGCGGTGCTACGGAAACCACTACTGACGTTAACTCACGGGAAGTGCGCCTTCTGTGAAAGCACGCTCGACAAAACCTCTTATGCGCAGATTGAGCACTACGTTTCCAGGAAGGTCGATCCCGGCCGCGCTTTCGACTGGAAGAACCTGCTTCCTGTCTGCCAAATATGCAACACTTCCAAGGGCCATTTCGATCACGCCGGTGATCTGCTGAAGCCGGATGACGAAGATCCCGAGCCCTATTTTTGGATCGGCCCCGAAGGCGACATCACGCCTCATCCGCGTCTGGACGAGTTGGGCCGGCGGCGGGCTTCTGAAACCATCAGGTTGTGTGGTTTGCAGCGCGGGCCCTTGCGTGAGAGCAGATATCAGGTTGCGATGGCAGTGAGCAGGTGGCTTGCTCAAGCCTCGCAGCCGCTCAGCAAGCTCGATCGAGAGATAGAAGAAGGGTGGAACGAGATCTCCAACCCGCGATTCGAATACAAGCTGGTTGTCCGGCACGTCCTGACACTACGCAATCACCCGGAACTTGCCAACTCGGATCGACAACGCTTTCAGCGAGGGAGATGAGCTGCCAGCGCCTCCGCCTCGCTACAGCTTCTTCCGCTTCTTCAAATCGAACCGGTCCCCCGCCGCCAGCAGGTAATATCGCTTCCCATCCGCCCCCGGCTTGTACTTCGCGTCGTGAATAAATACCTTGCTCTTGCCGATGACTTCGAAGCTGTCGCGCTGCACCACGATGGCCGTGCTCTCGTCGATCCCGATCCCCAGCAGCTTCGGATGCCTGGCGATCACCTGGTCGAGATCGCTCTCGCGATGGCGCGTCATCACGTGCTGATCCACCGCGGATTTGCGCAAAAAACCCATCCCGATTTCGTGACCGGGAGCCATCATCAGCGTGTTGCCCTCCACCGCGCCGCGCACCAGGTATGACCCCTGAATGGTAGCGCC
>JBGPKH010000304.1:0-10254 GCA_041485845.1 Bryobacteraceae bacterium | reverse complement strand
GTCCAGCACCGCCTCCAGGGACCTGAAGCGGTCGCGGACACCAGCCGAGTCATCCATCCACTCCAGGATAGCCCAAAAACATTCCAGAGTGGTAATGTTATTTCATAACAGTTCCTTAGTTAGCCGCGAGGCCGGTCCGCCGCACATTCCCGGCCGTGCGCGACGATGTCGCCGACCTCGGCTTGGTGAGCTACCCGGGGCAGAGCCGCGAGATCGCGGCCATTCCGTGGGGCAATGAGGAGACGCAGGCCGCCGCGCCTCCCTCGCATCCGTTGGGCGCAACGCGAGGAAGTGTTTCCCGCGGACCTCAACGGAGAGAGCTTCATCGGATTCGACGAGGACCTGCGCATCCGGCGCGAACTGGAGCTTCGTCCGCGCGCACGCCATCGAAAATATCCGACCCGCACCGGCCGCGTCTTCCCACGGGCTCCGTAACTGAAAACGCACTCAGGCGATCCCGGCGATTTACGCCGGCGCCGCGATCCCCAGCTTGGCGTACCACGGAGTCGCCGAACGGATGGCTTCGTTCACCGCGTTGATGTTCTTGACACCCTCGCGCTGCAGCCATTCTTCGAGCGCTTTTGCGCCATGCTTGCCGTACACCGGAATGCCTTCCTTCCAGGTGGCGCGCCCGCACAACACGCCGGAGTAGTCCGTCCCGGCTTCCGATGCCATGTGGAGCGATTCCGTGAACTGCGCGTTGCTGACGCCGGCACTGAGGTAGATGAAAGGCTTCGCTGCAAGGGACGCCGCTTCGCGAAAATGCTTCAGCGCTTCCTCGCGGGTGTAGGCCTTCTGTCCCTTGTAGACCTTGGAGCCCTCGACGTATTCGGCGTTGATCGGCACCTCGACCTTCAGCACGTCCACCCGGTACTGCGGCTTGGAGAACTCCTCCATGCTGCGCTTGACGATCTCCGGCTTGGCCTTGGCAAATTCGAGTCCCTTCTCGTCTCCCCCCTTGGGATCGTAGCCGACAAATTCCAGGAAAAACGGGATCTCATAGGTCGCGCACTCGGCGCCGATGCGCTCGATGAACGCGTGCTTGATATCGTTGACCGAATTGTCATCGTAGGGTGTGTAGTAAATCAGGATCTTGACGGCATCGGCGTTCCAATCCACCAGTCGCTTCACGGAAACGTGCGGCAGCAGATCCGGCAGGCGGCCGGGTCGGGTGTTGTCATAGCCGCTCAATTCGTACGCCAGCAGCAGGCCGGCGTTCGTGCTGCGCGCGCGTGCGGCGTCCAGGCCGAACTCCGGGTCGAGCAGAATGGCGCTGGCGTGCGGCGTCAGCACTTTGCTCACCGCCACTTTGAACTCGCTCATGATCTCCGGGGTGATCCCTTTCACGTCCACGCCGCACGCCGCGGCCAGGGATTTCTGGAGACTTCCGCGCTGGTCCATGGCGGCGGCGGCGATAATGCCGCGCTCGTTGGACACCGCCTTCATGCGGGCCAATTTGCCCTCAGATAGTTTCATGGGGCCATTATCGCGCAAACCGGTCCGCGACTGGCACCCGAAGCCGATCACAAACGCATGGGCCTGGCGTATCCGGTCATCCAGTCTCGCCGAACCTGCGTCCCGGCAGATTTGACGTTTACAATTCCGCGGCGATTAAGCCATTGATTCCCGGTGCGGGGACCGCAACTGAGTTCCGGTTTGGGTCACGCCGCGCTGGCCTGGGTCCCGGCAGGGCGCTGCGCCCGGTTGGCCCAGCGCAGCCAGGCGGAGCCGACGATCCGCGTGACCTCCGTTTGGTCGAATGGCTTGGCCAGGACATCGTACGCGCCCAGGTTCAACGCCTCGGCCCACAAGCGATCGTCCGCCAGCCGGGAAGTCACGATCAAATACGGCGGATCCGGGAAAGACATCAACTGTGCGAGCAATTCTTGCCACATACCTGGCCGCAGGTCGCTCTCGCAAAACAGGATCGGAATGCGGTTCCTGCGCAGCAGTTCGAGCGCCGCCTCCACGGTGGTGCTGGAGGTCAATTTCCATTCGGAACGCCCGAAGATGTCTTCCAGCGAGGCATGGTCCGCCTCAACAGGATCGAGATTCAGAACCGTAATCGGATTTGTCGGATCAGTTTCCATCCGGGTGTACCTCCGCCGCTCTTTGGGCGATTGTTTGCAGTTTCGGGGCAACCCGGTCCGCGAGTGATATCGAGTTCTCAACTCCGAAAGCGGAACCGGACAGTAGGTGTTTGTTTGTGTAATTAGAATATAATCGGATTGTATCCGAGTCAATAGTAATGGGTAAGAGTATTTTTCTCACTTATCCGAATAGTCTATTCAGGAATGTGCGGGTGTAGGATTATCCTACATTCCGGGCAGGTACCCGCATTTGCGCCATTCCAACACCCCCATGGGAACTACTAACCACCCCCGCTTACGGGGCCGGGAGCCTGGATGCGGTGGCCGGCCGACTCCAGCGCACGGATCGCTTGGTCCAGACTCTGTTCCTTCACAGGGGCCCTTCGACCTTGAAGCACCGCCAGCCGGTCTCGGACGGGATTCCCTGCGGAACTGCATCTTCGACGCAAACCACCGATAGCTCCTCGGGAGTGCGGGTCAACGAAAGAAACCCGTGGCCGGTGGCCCACTTCGGCAGTTCCTCGCCGGGCGCCAACCGGCAGACCGCGTGGCGGTCTTTCATCAGAGTCAGATTCATCACCCGGCTGCCGGGCCCAGCTCCCGCTGCACCATCTCGATCAGCTTATCGGGCGAGAACGGCTTCTGCAAGAACGACACCGAATTGTCGAGCACACCGTTCTGGGTCATGATGTGGTCGGTGTAGCCCGACATATAGATGACCTTCATCTGGGGCTGGAGGGCGGCCAACTGGTCCGCCAGTTCGCGGCCGTTCATTCCCGGCATGATGACATCGCTCAGCAACAACCGGATCGGCCCGGCATGGCGCGCCGCCATCGCCAGCGCTTGGGCGCCGTTCTCCGCTTCCAAAACTTCGTAGCCGAGATTGCGCATGATCATGCAGGTCAATTTCCGGACCTCTTCCTGGTCTTCCACCACTAGCACCACTCCCGATCCTTTGGAAGCCGGTGTATGAAGTCCCGCCGGGAATTCCGGCTTGGCGAGACCTGCCAGGTGCGGCAGGTACACGCTGAAGACCGATCCGCGTCCGGGTTCACTGGCCACCGATATGTGGCCTCCGCTTTGCGTCACGATGCCGAATACGGTGGCGAGTCCCAGGCCGGTTCCCTTGCTGATGTGCTTGGTAGTGAAGAACGGTTCGAACAAGTGCTTTTTGGTGTGCGCGTCCATTCCGACGCCGGTGTCGGCGATGCGCAATAGCAGGTAGGGGCGGAGACCGGGGCCGCAGGCTTCTTCCCGAAGAGCCGGTCCGAGATAGACGTTCGTGGTCTCGATCGTGAGGGCGCCGCCGTGCGGCATGGCTTCCCGCCCATTCACCACCAGGTTCATGAGCACCTGGTGCAACTGGCCGCGATCGCCTTTGATGGTTCCCGCCGCCGGATCGAGCGTGATGATCAACTGAACGTCCTCTCCGATCACGCGCTTCAGCAGGCCTTCGGCCTCGCACACGAGCTCATTCAGGTTTAAGGGCCGCATCTGCGCCACCTGTTTGCGGCTGAAGGCCAGCAATTGCTGGGTCAATTCGGCTCCGCGAGTGCCGGCATTCTGGATTTCGGCCAGGCCGCGGCGCAACGGATTCTGGGCGTCGAGCCCGCGAATCAGCAAGTCGCTGTACCCGTTGATCACGGTCAACAGGTTGTTGAAGTCATGCGCGATCCCTCCCGCCAGCCGTCCCAGGCTTTCCAGCTTCTGCGACTGGAGCAACTGCTCCTCCAGGCGCTTGCGGTCGGTGATGTCGAAGAAGCTCACGATGACCCGAGACCAGTCTTTGTTGGGTGTCGGCACCAGCGACACGATCATGCTCACGGTGCGCTCGTCGCCTTTCACGGTACGGGTTTGGAATTCGGCCTTGAACATCGAGCTGGATTCCGCCAGCGCGGCCATCTCCTGGCAGAACACCTCGAAGGCAGTCTCGTCGAAAATCGAGGTGAGGTCGCCGAGCAGCTCCTCTTTGCTGGTCACACCATAGAACTCGCGCGCCGCGCGGTTGACGTCCAGAATCCGTATGCGCCGCACGCACTCGGCCAGCGCTTCGCGGTGTACGGAGAAATACTCCCTGAGGTCGGTCACCCCGAGGTCGGCCAACGCATCGAGATAGACCTTGACGCGCGAGAAGTCCTCCTCCCACATGGGAAACGGCGAGCTTTCAAACAGCGTGCGATAGCGCTCTTCGTTGATGCGCAGGCTGTGCTCGGACTGGCGGAGGGTCTCTTGGCCCATGCGGTGTTCGGTCACATCGCGCTCACGACCCTGTACGCCGACTTGCCTGCCGGTGTCGTCCAGAATGGGTCCCCATGACGCAGCCACCCACTTCATCCGCCCATCCTTGGTGATGAGCCGGTACTCCTCTTCGAAGAAGGACCGCGCCTGGAAGAGGTGGCGCCAGTGGTCGAGCATTCGCTCACGGTCTTCCGGGTGGACCCAGCAAATGAACTGCTGGCGCTCCAGTTCGGCGATGGAGTAGCCGGTCAGAGTTTCGGCGGCGGAGTTGGCGAAGGTCAGGCGGCGCTCCATATCATAGGCGAGAACCATTTCCGTCAGGTTCTTGGCCATCAGCCGAAACCTGGTTTCGGCATGGCCCGGGTCCTCGGAGCGCCTTTCGGGAACCGCCTCCCGGACGATGTACTGCACGAGCATGGGCCCATCCGGTGCGCGCAGGATGCTGGCGTGGAGGGCCACGGGCCGGCGCGAGCCATCGCGCGTCAACAACTCGGCGGCTGCCGAGAACTGCGGGATGCCGGCTTTCGCCTGGTCCTGACACTCCGGCGTCAGAAGCTCGCGGACGTTCATGCGCAGGAGTTCCTGGCGCGTGAAGCCGCTCAACCGTTCTCCGGCGGTATTGGTGGAGACCAGGTTGCCGGCTTCGTCCTGCAGGTAGACGGCTTCGGGAAGGCTCTCCAGCAAGAAGCGGTACTGGCGCTGCCACATCTCGGCACGCCGCTCCAATTCGTGTATGCGCTGAGCGTCGAATTGCCGCTGTGCCTCGGACATAAGGGCTCGCGGTGGTCTGAACGTACTTTTGTCATCATATTCCAGGCCGTAAGTAGACGTCTTCGGTGAGTGTGCGGCTGCGCACGTGCGATGGCGAGCGTCGCCGGAGACCGCTTGCTGAGCTGAGAAGCCGCGAAAAAATCGATGGGGAGGCGAAAGCGCCTCGTGTTCCGGTGGCGATATAGCGGGCTTGGACGTGACGCGGCCCGTCTGAGCCGGCGCCACGTTGTACATTACGTGACATGAACTGTGTTGCCATCGGAATAGTTGTGGCAGTCAGCGCGTTCGGACAATCGCCTAACCGGTTTGCTCCGAACAAAATGGAAACCGTGCTCTACGGAGCCGCATACTACCCGGAGTACATGCCGCAGGAGCGGCTGGAGCGGGATGTCGAGCTGATGCAGAAGGCCGGCATCAATGTCGTGCGCGTGGGCGAGTCCACGTGGAGCAGTTGGGAGCCGCGAGACGGGGAGTTTCGGTTCGAGTGGATGGAGCGCGTGATCGATCGAATGCATCGGGCGGGAATCAAGGTGATTCTCGGAACTCCGACCTATTCGATCCCGGCGTGGTTGTACCGCGCCCATCCGGATATTCTCGTGACTCATCACGGAACGGCTCCGCCGCTCCGGAATCCCTATTCGCCGACGTACCCGCCATCCTTGACACCGGGTCATTACGGTCCGCGCCAGAACATGGATCTTCTCAACCCGAATTATCGAAAGTACGCGGAGCGGATCATTCGCCAGATCGCCGGCCATTTCAAGAATCATCCTGCCGTGATCGGTTACCAGATCGATAATGAGACCTTTCCGAATGGCGTTTCCACACCTTACACGGACAGAGCGTTTCGCGAGCGGCTGATGCGGAAGTACCGGACGCCTGATGTAGTGAACCGTATCTGGGGCCTCGCCTTTTGGGGACAACTCATCGCCGATTGGGAGGACCTGCCCGGGCGCGATGGCATTCTGAACCCGGGCTATAAGCTCGAATGGGAGAACTTCCAGCATGACATCGTGACAGAATTTCTTGCGTGGCAGGCGAAGATTGTGAACGAATACCGCCGGCCCGACCAGTTCATCACACACGATTTCAGCGGAGGGGCTCACACGAACCTGGACCAGTGGGCGATTGCGCGGAACCTCGATATCGTAGCGGATAATCCGTACTTCGAAACGCAGAAGCGGTTCGACGGCCGCGGTATCTGGTTCACGGGGGACGTGGCGCGCTCGTTAAAGCAGCGGAATTACCTGGTGACGGAGACCAACGCGCAAACCATCGGCTGGGATTCGCGCACCCAATATCCGCCCTTTCCCGGACAACTGCGCCTGGCGGTCTACACGCATCTCGCCGCGGGCGCCAACATGGTGGCGTACTGGCATTGGTCGTCGCTGCATTACGGACAGGAGACATATTGGAAGGGAATCCTGTCGCACGACCTGGAGCCGAACCGCGCCTATGCCGAAATGTCGAAAGTAGCCGGCGAGTTGAAAAAGTCGGGACCGCAGTTGGTCAATCTCAGCAAACAAAACCAAGTCGCGATTCTTTTCAGCGCGGACTCCGCCAACGCGATCGACTACATGCCGTTCAGCGACACGGTTGGCTATATGACGGTTCTCAACCAGATGTATGGAGCGCTTTACGACCTGAACGTCGAGCCCGATTTCATCCCCGCGGGAGCGAGCCTTTCGCCCTATAAAGTAGTGCTCGTACCGCCGCTGTACAGCGCGCCGGATGAGGTGCTGGCGCAGCTTTCCGCCTATGTCCAAGGCGGCGGGCAGGTGGTCATGGCTTTCAAGAGCGGCTTCACGAATGAGCATTCGACGGTGCGGGATGTAATGGCGCCCGGTCCGCTGCGCGCCGCTGCCGGATTTCATTATCAGGAGTTCACCAGCCTCGCGGAGCCCCTGCGCCTCACTCCCGATCCGTATGGCGTGGGCGACCAGAACAGGGGATCGGTTTGGGGGGAGTTCCTTCTGCCGGACACGGCGGAGGTGGTTGCGTCCTTTGACGACCCGTATTGGAAATTTCCGGCGATTACACGGAACCGGCACGGGAGCGGCACGTTGACCTATGAGGGCACCGTGCTGACCGACGCACTCCAGCGCGAAGTAATCCGCGATGTGCTGAAGCGGGCCGGTCTCGCCGGACCGGATCAGAAGCTGCCCATCCAGGTCAAGGTGCGGCACGGACGGAACGCGCACGAAAAGCTCCTGCACTATTACCTGAACTTCTCGGGCAGCCAGCAAGCATTTACTTATCCGTACGGCAACGGATCCGATCTGCTGACCGGCGCCGCGGTGCGATCGGGGGCAACGGTGACGCTGAGACCCTGGGATCTCGCGATCGTGATGGAACCGTGAGCCGCCATCAATTCGGTCGCGGCTTCTCGATATACGGCGAAGCCTGGCCGTGTTTCAAAGCATAGATGCGGGCGTGCGTCGCCCGGGCGGCTTCGGTCAAATCGCGGTACGGCAAATCGATCACGTTGATGAAGCCGTAATTCAGACGCTCCTCGTCGCTCGGACGGCCGGTGGGCAGGTCGTCCACCATCTGAAACCAATGCGTGCCGACGATGTTGGGGTCGGCGGCGGCGTTCTCGACGTAGTAGCGGTAGGCACGGCCGCGCTCCGCATAGTCGCGCACCTTGTGGGTCCAATAGAAAAGGCCTTGCATGCCGCGGCCGGGAGCGCAGGCAGTGAATTCCCCGATCACCACCGGACGCCCGGATACCGTGGCATAACGTTTGATGTGCTCCGGGTTCGGCTTGAAATCCTTCGAGTAGATGTTGACGCTGAAGACATCGAAGATACGGCTCAGCTCGAGCCAGCGGTCATTCGGATTCTCCGCGAAGCGAATCCCGAGGACGAGGTGATTGGGGTCGTGCCGCCGCACAGCGGCCGCAATCGCTTCAAAGTAACGGCGGGCGCAAGTGTACAGAAAGTCGTCCTTGGTCTTCCGCTCCTGGCCGGGGTTCGCCCGCAGAAGCTCACGCAAATGCGTCTGGGTGGCGGAGGGCTCCGGGTCGGCCAGCAGCATGTCGGGCCAGGGAGTGAGGGAGCCGAAGGCGCGGGCCCAATGCGGTTCGTTGCCGATGAACCAGCCGATCAGGTTCGGGTCGGCGCGCAAGGCTTCGCATTGCCGCTTGGCCGCGCGGTCCACGTTGTCTTCGAATTCTTTCGAAAAGACATCCGGGAAGTCCCATGGGAAAGGAAAGACTTTGCGGGTGGTCCAGCCAGAAAGCGGAAGCACGTAAGGCATGCCGCTTTGGGTCGCGATCCCGTGATCGGACCAGTTGGCAATCGTATTGAAGCCCCAGTTCTTGAGCCGCGCTATGGCGTTGTCCGTCCATTTCTGTTGCCAGTTGTCGCCATAGCGCCTGGCGATGTTGGAGACGTAGAACGACACCTGGCCGGGCGCGAGCCATGCGGGGCCGTCGCCCGGCAGTTCCTCGAAGAGAAACTCGCGTCGGCGGACGTCGGTGGCAAAGCTGCCTTCCTTATAGCCAACCAGATCCATACCGGTGGAGAAGAAGGGATGGCCGTGCGGATCGACAAACGTCCACGTCCCGCTCTGCCGCTCGGTGCGAAAGAAGCCCGTCGCGCGGAGTTGGCGCGTCCGATCGCCGCCCAGAGGGCAAAACGGCAAATCGGCGGCGCTCAGCCGGTCGGTATTCCACAAGTCGCGCAACTGCTCGTCGGAATGCGCCTTATCGGGCCAGTTCTCGGGGATCCACTGGCCGTAGCGGTCGATCAGCGGCTTGCGGTCGATGATATCGTCCTCGGGGACATCGGAACGCAAGGTGAAGCTGTAAAGCGTGAACTGCGCCGGGGCTCCGGGGAAACGCATGCGGAACGCGATCTCCTCCACGCGCTCGAACGTAAGAAGGCGATCCAGCCACACTTTATTTCCGAGAGGATTGAGCGGCGTCATGGTCTTGCTTTGAATGAAGGCATCGAACGGGATGACGCCGTAGATGCGGATTCCCGCGAGCGGCTCGGTGAGGAAGGACCGGGTCGCAGCGCCATTGGAGAACGCGATGGCGATACTCTCGGAGCTGGTGGTGTGAAACGTGTATTGCAGTGACCGGTAGTCCGACCAATCGGCCGGCCAGCCCAGGGACCTCACCGGCAGGCGCACCTCCGGCTCCCCGGCGAAATATTCGAAGGTGATGGTGAGCGCCTTCGTGCGCGGGTCTTGAAAGGCGCGGGCGTGGTCGCATTTGATCAGCGAGGGATCCAGCGTGGAAAGCAGGTCGCGCGGCGGCGCCGCGGCCGCCAACGCGGCAAAAACGAAGATGGCCCCGAGTGGCGCGAACAGCCGGCCGCGCAAGACTGTTAGAAAAGTCATTCCGGCTCTTTTTATATGTCTTGGCGGGTCCGGCGTCAAGCGAGCCGGTGTAGCATACGAGGTGGGCAATGGACGGCGTGCGGATAGCGCTCACGATTCTGACGGGCCTTCTCGGTCTGGCGATGGAGGCCGATCCCGACCACATGCAGCGCGGGCAGGAGGCATTCCGGCGCGGTGAGTGGGCGCAGGCGGAAGAGAGCTTCGCCGCCGCCACGCGGGAAAGACCTGGCAGCGCGAGCGCTTTCAAATGGCTCGGCATGGTGTATGCGGCGCAGGAGAAGTTCGCGCTTGCGGAACCGCACTTCCGGCGCGCTTGCGAACTGGACCCCCGGGAGGATCTCGCCTGCTATTACCTGGGCCGCGCCGACTACGCCCTGAGCCGGTTCGAGCAGTCGCGCGCCGCATTCGTAATCGCGCTTCGCTACCAGCCCGAATCCCACCGCGTCAAGCACGGGCTGGGATTAACGTTGGAGGGCCTGGGCAGGATTGATGAAGCCGGGCGCTACTTGAAACAGGCCGCGGCCGGCGGGGACCCGCGCATACTTTCGGACTATGGGCAGTTCCTCATGCGCCAGGGGAATCTGCCGGAAAGCATCGCCATCTTGAAACGATCGGGCGACACGGAGAGCCTGGCGCGAGCCGTCCGCGCGCGCGAGGCAGCCGGGAGTCAACCGGCGGCGGGCGGCCCGGCGGCGCCGGTTCGATTCTCCTCGACCGAGCTGCCGATGACCGTGAAGAACGGCGCGGCCGGGGATATGCACCAAATCGAGACCATGATCGCCGGAGTCGCCGTTTTCGACTACGACGG
>JBGPKH010000303.1:0-10257 GCA_041485845.1 Bryobacteraceae bacterium | reverse complement strand
GGCATCATCATCGGCCGCAAGGGCGCCGAAATCGAGAAGCTCAAGCAGGACATGGCCAGGAAGACCAAGCGCGAGGTCTTCATCGACATTCAGGAAGTCCACAAGCCGGAGCTCGACGCGCAGCTCGTCTCGGAATCCATCGCGCTGCAGCTCGAAAAGCGCGTGGCGTTCCGCCGCGCCATGCGCAAGGCGGTCGATTCGGCGCTCCGTTTCGGCTGCAAAGGAATCAAGGTCCGCGTCTCCGGCCGGCTGAACGGCGCTGAAATCGCGCGCAGCGAGTGGTACCTGCAAGGCCAGCTCCCGCTGCACACCCTGCGCGCCGATATCGATTACGGGTTCGCCGAAGCGCACACCACCTACGGGGTGATCGGCATCAAGGCGTGGCTCTACAAGGGCGAGATTCTCGACCTGACCAAGCGCCGCGGATTGTTGCCCGAACCCGAACCGCGCCGCGACCGCGGCGAACGGCGTGACCGTGGCGACCGCGGTGGACGGGGCCGGGATCGCGATCGCGGAGACCGCCCGCACACGGGTCCGTCGGGTCCGCCCCCTGCGCCGGAAGCCACCGGACCGGCCGTGCAGACGCCGCCGTCGGACCTGCCGCGTCCCGCCGCTCGTCCGGCCACGCCGATTCTGCCGCCGCTGATGTCGCCGCAGTCGCCCTCGTGGAAACAGGAGTCGAAACAGGAGGCGAAGCTGGAGGTCCGTCCGGAAACACCGCAAGGAACCGAAGAGAAGGCTCCGGAGAACGTCCCGGAGAAGGCGCCCGACAGCGGTTCCGGCGAGAAACAGTAAGGATTTGAGGGGCAAACCGCCATGATGATGCCAAAGAAGGTCAAGTATAGAAAGCAACAGCGCGGGCGCATGGCCGGCAAGGCCTGGCGAGGTTCCAGCATCGCCTTCGGCGAGTTCGGTCTCAAGGCCATGGAGTGCGGGTGGGTCACCGACCGGCAGATTGAAGCCGCGCGCGTGGCCATGACCCGCTCCATCAAGCGCGGAGGCAAGGTCTGGATCCGGCTGTTCCCGGACAAGCCGATCACCAAGAAGCCCGCCGAGACCCGTATGGGTAAGGGCAAGGGCGCGCCCGAGCAGTGGGTCGCGGTCATTCGCCCGGGCAAGATCCTGTTCGAGATGGAAGGGGTGGATCGTGCGACGGCCGGCGCCGCCATGCGGCTGGCCGCTCACAAACTGGCCATCAAGACCAGGTTCATCGGCCGGGAGGACGCGGAGTAACGATTATGAAGTCGCAAAAAGTTCGCGATCTCGACGACCTCGAATTACGTCGCCAGTTGGGTGAAATGGACGAGCAGATGTTTCGTCTACAGTTTCAGATGTCCATGGGTCAGATGGAAGGGCTCAAGAAGGCCCGCGCCATGCGGAAGACCCGCGCCCGCATCAACACGATTCTGCGTGAGAGGGAACTCCAGGGAGCCAAGAAATAAAATGGCCGAAACCGCAGCCAGGCAGCAGGGATTGAAGAACGAGAAAATCGGCGAGGTGGTCTCGACCGGAATGCAGAAAACCATCGTGGTCGAAGTGAGCCGCCGCGTGCCGCACCCGCTGTACAAGCGCATCATCGGAAAGCGCAAGAAATTCTACGCGCACGACGAAGAAGGCCGCGCCAAGAAGGGCGACGTGGTGCGCATCATCGAGTGCCGGCCGTTGAGCAAGTTGAAGCGGTGGCGTCTCGCGGACATTATCCGCCGCGCCGCCCAAGTGGGCGCACAGCCCAAGGACCTGGATGTGAAGATTTAAAACCGGGGTTAGGGCCTGGGGGTTAGGGGTTAGGGAGAAGGTGCGAGCGAAGCGAGCCGCCTTCCCCCAATCCCCAATCCCCAACCCCCAATCCCAGGAGCGTAGCGACTTATGATAGGAATGCGAACGATTCTCGAGGTGGCCGATAACTCCGGCGCGCGGAGGCTCTCTTGTATCCTCCCACGCGGCGGCGACCTCGGCCTGCGCGCCGGTCTGGGCGATGTGGTTACCGCCAGCGTGAAAGAGGCGGCCCCGGATTCGGCGATCAAGAAAGGGAAAGTGGTGCGCTGCGTGATCGTCCGCATGCGCAAGGAGACGCGGCGCCGGGATGGCACCTACATCCGCTTCGATTCCAATGCCGCTGTGCTGATCAGCGACGTGGGCGAGCCGGTCGGCACGCGCGTGTTCGGGCCGGTCGCCAGGGAACTGCGCGACAAGAAATTCATGAAGATCGTATCGCTGGCTCCCGAGGTAATCTGATGGCACTTCGAAAGAGGAAACCGGCTGAGCCGGTTCGTATCGATCTCAAGAAAGAAGACACCGTCAAGGTGATCTCCGGCCGTGACAAGGGCAAGACCGGCCGTGTCCTGCGGGTGGACCACGAAGCGGGCAAAGTACTCGTCGAGCACGTCATGATGATCAAACGCCACACGCGCCCCAACCCGGCCAAGCAAATCAAGGGCGGCATCGCGGAACGGGAGAGCCCCATCCAGGCATCCAACGTTCTGATCGTGTGCCCGGGGTGCGGGAAGACGGTGCGCGTGGCGCACCATGTCGACCACGTCGCCGGCGGCAAGACCCGCCGCGTGAGGGTTTGCCGCAAGTGTAACCAGACGCTCGACAAGAAGTGAGGACTCTATGGCAGCACGTTTGAGAGAGCACTATAAGACGAAGGTCGTTCCGGCGCTGACCAAAGAATTCGGGTACTCGAACCACATGGCGGTGCCCAAGATCGACAAGATCTCGGTCAACATCGGCATCGGCGAAGCCACCCAGAACGCCAAGCTGATGGATGGCGCGGTCAACGAGCTGGGGCAGATCGCCGGCCAGAAACCCATCATTACCAAGGCCACGAAATCGATCGCGCAGTTCAAGCTGCGCGAGGGCCAGTCGATCGGCTGCATGGTGACGCTCCGCGGCGACCGCATGTACGAGTTTTTCGACCGGCTGGTCAACGTGGCGTTGCCCCGCGTTCGCGACTTCCGCGGCCTTTCCACCAAATCGTTCGATGGACGCGGCAATTACACGCTGGGAATCAAGGACCAGCTCATCTTCCCGGAAATCGATTACGCCAAGGTGGAAAAGACCAAGGGAATGAATATTTCGATTACAACTACGGCCCGCACCGATGCCGAAGGTATTGCGCTGCTGAAACAGATGGGCATGCCGTTCCGGCAATGAGAAAGAGAAAAAAGTAAATGGCCACTACCGCAAAAATTGCCAAGGATCTGAAGCTGGACAAGGCGCGGCGCGCAAAAACGCCGAAACTGCAGTGCCGCCATCGCAACCGTTGCTGGCGGTGCGGGCGCCCGCGCGCCTTCTTGCGTAAATTCGGCATCTGCCGTCTGTGTTTCCGCCAACTCGCGCTGAACGGTGAAATTCCCGGCGTGACGAAGGCGAGCTGGTAGGAAAATGCGGGGGTTAGGGATTAGGAATTGGGGGTTAGGCTCGCCAAAGCGCGAGTGGGAAGGTCGCGTTTCGCGCGTTTCTTTTCCCCAGCCCCCAACCCCCAACCCCCAGCCCCAGGAGCAAAGCGACTTATGACGAGCGATCCCATTGCCGACATGCTGACTCGCGTACGCAACGCGATCCAGGCCCGCCACCCCAAGGTGGACGTGCCGGCCTCCAAGCTGAAAGCGGAAATCGCGCGCATTTTGAAGGAAGAGGGTTACATCATCAACTTCAAGGTGGCGGAAGAGGGCGCGAAGAAGACCATCAAGATCTACTTGAAATACGGCGTCAACAACTCGCCGGTGATCTCCACGATCGAACGCGTTTCGCGTCCCGGCTGCCGCGTGTACGTCGGCCAGACGGACATCCCGCGCGTTCTGGGCGGCATGGGGATCAACATCCTGACCACCCCGCGCGGCGTCATGACCGGCCGCGACGCGCACAAAGAGCACATCGGCGGCGAGATCCTCTGCCGCGTCTGGTAGGAATATGGCAATAACGGCCAAGGAACGCCTGGATCGACACGAGGAGCGCCTCGACAAGCACGACCGCCAGATCGCGGCCATCCGCAACCTGATTCAGGAAGGCTTTCGGCTGGTAATCGAGTTCCGCAAGGACCTCCGCAGCCTGCAGGCGATTCAGAAGCGGACTGACCCAAAACTCGAAGCGCTGATTGACAGTATGAGGCGCAGTGGCGGCAACGGCCACGCCAAGAGGCGCGTGGATCTATGACGGCCAAGAACCACCTCGATCCCCACGACCGTCAAATGGCCGCCATCCGTGCGTTGGTTCGGGAATGTAAACGGCTTGGTCTCGAGACGCGAATCGATCCGCGTGTCGCAGCGGCGATCCTGAAGCGATGTGAGGCGAGGGCTCAAAAACTGAGCAAAGCGAGAGTTTGAACTATGTCGAGAATTGGTAAAAAGCCGATCCCGCTGCCGAGCGGCGTGAAAATCCAGATCGGCGAGCAACTGGAAGTCACCGGCCCCAAGGGCAAGCTGACGGTGCCGATCCCGGAAGGCATCAGCTTCGAGCAGTCCGCCGGCAAGCTCGAAGTCAAGCGCGTCTCCGACCAGCATGCCGCGTTGCACGGCCTCACCCGCGCGCTCGCGGCCAACGCGGTGCACGGCGTTTCCAGCGGCTTCGTCCGCGAACTGGACATCGTGGGTATCGGCTACCGCGCCGACGTCAAGGGCAAGATCGCCACGTTCACCCTCGGCTACTCGCACCCCATCGAGGTTCTCCTTCCGGACGGCGTCGATCTCCGCGTCGATAAACAGACCCACCTGGTCCTCAGCGGCCATGACCGGCAATTGCTGGGACAGGTGGCGGCCAACATCCGCGCGCTGCGCAAGCCCGATCCCTATAAGAACAAGGGCATCCGCTACACCGGCGAAGCGCTGCGCAAGAAGGTCGGTAAGACGGGGGCTAGCGCAAAATGATTCGTAGAACCGAAAAAAAGCAAATCCGCAGCCGCATCCACCAACGCATCCGGCGCAAGCTGGCGGGCACCGCGGAACGGCCGCGCCTGGCGGTGTTTCGCAGCGTGGCGCACATTTACGCGCAGGTTATCGACGACAGCCGGGGCGCTACCCTGGTGTCGGCATCGTCGGTGGACAAGGCGGCGAAAACCAAGGGCGGCAATGTCGCGGCGGCCAAGACCATCGGGAAGCTGGTGGCCGAACGCGCCAAAGAAAAGGGCATCAAGCAGGTGGTCTTCGATCGCGGCGGGTACCAGTATCATGGCCGCGTCAAGGCGCTGGCCGATGCCGCTCGCGAAGCGGGACTGGAGTTCTAATTCATGGCAATAAAGTCAGCGAAACGCATCGATCCGGCGAGTCTCAATCTGAAAGAGCAGGTTGTCGCGATCAACCGCGTGACCAAGGTGGTCAAAGGCGGCAAGAACCTCAGCTTCTCCGCGCTGGTGGTGATCGGCGACCCCTCGGCCAAAGTCGTAGGCTTTGGCGTGGGCAAAGCCAAGGAAGTGCCGTCCGCCATCCGTAAGGGAATCGAGGCCGCCAAGAAGAACCTGCGCCGCATCAACGTGCTGCAAAACACCATCGCCCACCGCGTGCTGGGCGAGTTCTCCAGCTCCCAGGTGCTGCTCAAGCCGGCCGCCGACGGTACCGGCGTGATCGCCGGGGGCGCGGTGCGCGCGGTCATTACGGCCTGCGGCATTCCCAACGTGCTCACCAAGTCGATCGGCCGCCGCAACCCCCACAACGTGGTGAAGGCGACCATTGTAGCGCTCGAATCGTTGCGTGAGAGGAACGCCGTCGCCGAAATGCGCGGCCTCGCCGTGGAGAAGCTCTGATGCCAGGCACGATCAAGATCAAACTCGTACGCAGCCCCATTTGTACTCCCGAGAAACACAAGCGGGTGGTCAAGGGGTTGGGGTTGCGCAAGCTCAACCAGATCGTGGTGCGGCCGGACCGGCCGGAATTCCGCGGTATGGTAAAGAAAGTCCCGCACCTGCTGGAAGTGGTGGAGTAGGACAGGCCTCCGGCCTGTCCACTTGTAAGGAGAACACACACAATGAACCTCAGCGGATTGAAGCCGCCCGCCGGACAAAAGAAGGAGCGCAAGCGCATCGGCCGGGGCATGGGCTCGGGACACGGCAAGACCGCCACGCGCGGCAGCAAGGGACAGCGCGCGGGCACCGGCTTCAGCCAGAAGCGCGGATTCGAAGGCGGCCAGATGCCGCTCCATCGCCGGCTCCCCAAACGCGGATTCACCAACATCTTCAAAAAGCAGTTCGCAATCGTCAACCTGGGGCGTCTGGAGCAGCTCGAAGGCGATTCCTTCACCGTCGATGGCCTCCTCGAGCTGGGCGTCATCAAGAAGCTGGGCGACGGTCTCAAGATCCTCGGCTCGGGCGAGTTGACGCGCAAGATCACGGTGGAAGCCCACCAGTTTTCCAAGTCGGCGTTGGATAAGATACAGAAGGCCGGAGGGACGGCGCAGGTGATCGGCGCAGCCAGCCAGTAGCGCCGGGAATCCGAGGGTACCCATGAAGCTCTTTGAAGCATTCGCGAACATGTTTCGCGTCCCCGATCTTCGCAAAAGGGTGCTGTTCGCCCTGTGGATACTGGCGGTGTATCGCCTGGGCGGCCATATCCCCACCCCCGGCATCAACATCCAGCGGTGGGAGGAGTTCTTCAGCTCCCAGGCGGGCTCGATCTTCGGCTTCTTCGACCTGTTCGCCGGCGGCAACATTCGCCGGCTGACCATCTTCGCCCTCGGCATCATGCCGTACATCACGGCGTCGATCATCCTCCAGTTGTTGACGGTCGTGGTCCCCACGCTCGAAAAGCTCCAGAAGGAAGGCGAGCTCGGGCGCCGCAAGATCACCCAGTGGACCCGCTACCTGACCATCATCCTCTCCGTCTTGCAGTCGTTCGGTATTTCCCAGGGCCTGATGTCCATGCAGCAGGGAATCGTGATCAACCCCGGCTTCGGTTTCGTCATGCTTACCATCCTGTCGCTGACCACCGGATCGGCTTTCATCATGTGGCTGGGCGAGCAGATCAGCGAGCGCGGCATCGGCAACGGCATGTCGCTCATCATCTTTACCGGCATCGTGGTGGGTCTGCCCGGCGCCATCGGGAATATCTATACGAACGTGTTCGTGACGCATGAGTGGAACGCCATCACGCTTATTCTGCTTTTGGCCATGATGGTCGCGGTGGTGGCTTTCATCGTCCTGGTGGAGCGCGGCGAACGGCGCATCCCGGTGCAGTATGCCAAGCGCGTCGTCGGCCGGCGCGTGATGGGCGGGCAATCCACCCACATGCCGCTCAAGGTCAACGCCGGCGGCGTGATTCCGGTGATTTTCGCCTCTTCGATCCTGGCCTTCCCCCAACAACTCGCCATGATGGGCTGGGTAAAGAACGTCGGCTGGCTGACCGCCCTCCTCAAGAATATCGCGCACGGCGAGCCGATGTACTACGTGCTCTTCGTGGCCGGCATCATTTTCTTCTGTTTCTTTTACGTATCGATCATCTTCAACCCCAACGAAGCGGCCGACAACATGCGCAAGTACGGCGGCTTCATCCCGGGCATTCGTCCGGGCCGCAACACGGCCGACTACATGAACAACATCCTGACCAAGATTACGGTGGTCGGCGGCATCTATCTCTCGATCCTGTGCCTCATCCCGGACATTATGATCTCGGGCATCCACCTCAACCATTTGTGGCTGGTGGGCAACTGGGTGGATACGGCCCTCACCAATCTGCACGTGCGGTTCCTGTTGGAAGGGCTGAACGTGAATTTCTATTTCGGCGGAACGTCTTTGCTGATCGTGGTAGGCGTCGCCATGGATACGGTAAACCAGATCGAGGCGCAGCTCATCATGCGCCATTATGAAGGTTTCACTCCGCGCTCGGGACGCATTCGCGGCCGCCGGAGTTCATTTTAGATCGAAAGAGCGCCGGATCGCCGGGTGCCCCCTTGACGTGGCAACCCCCCGGCTCCGGTGCGGCATGATTTGTGAAGGCAATCGTTCTGTTCGGCTCGCCTGGCTCGGGCAAAGGCACCCAGGCGAGAATGCTGACGCAGTGTCTGGGCGTTCCCCACATCTCGACCGGGGACATGCTACGGGACCGCATCCGGCATGGCGTGGAACTGGGGACCTGTGTGGCCGCCAAGATGCACTCGGGTGCTCTGGTCTCCGACGACGTGGTCAATCAGATGGTGGTGGAGCGGCTCAGCCGGCCGGACGCCGGCAAGGGATTTGTTTTGGATGGGTACCCGCGCACGCTGGCGCAGTCGGAACATCTGTGCGGGTGGTTGGATGGACGCGGGATCCGCGAAGTGGTGATTCATCTCGCGGTTGATTACAATATAATTATTGCCCGTTTGACGGGACGCCGGGAGTGTCCTCGCTGCGGAACCCTGTATAACGTCTCCTTTCATCCGCCCAGAGTGGATGAGTTGTGCGACCTGGATGGCGGGAAACTGGTAGTTCGGGACGACGACCGCGAAGCGGTAATCCGCGAGCGGTTGGACGCTTACGACCGGCAGACGCGGCCCGTGCTGGAGTTCTACATTTCCGCCGGCCGCCGGGTGGTCGAGGTGGATGCGAGTAACGATCCGCCCGATCGGGTGTTTCACAAGATTAGCCTGGCGCTTCAGTAGTTGGTCAGTTGCTGAGTAGTTGTCAATCGATGGATTGGGATGATCGTTCGAAAAACCGCCGCTGAACTGGAAAAAATGCGGCGCAGCGGACTGCTGGTCTGGCAGATCTTGCAGAAGCTGAAGGATATCGCGGTGGAAGGCGCCAGTACGATGGACCTGGAAGTCGCCGCGGAGAAGATGGTGGCCGATGCCGGCGCGCGGCCCGCTTTCAAAGGGTATTATGTTCCGGCCGCCGGCGAGGCTTACCGGTTTGTGTTGTGTACCTCGGTGAATTCCGAAATTGTTCACGGAATGCCGAATGCGAAGCGCCTGCTCAAGACCGGGGACATCGTTTCCATCGATACCGGGGTGAGGCTGGACGGGTATTACGGAGATTCCGCCCTCACGGTACCCATCGGTGAGGTGAGCGAGGCGACGAAAAAGCTGCTTCGGGTGACGCAGGAATCGCTCGAGATGGCGATCGATCGGGTGCGGTCCGGGAATCGGTTGTTTGACGTTTGCGGCACGGTGGAGCAGCACGTTAAAGCCAACGGGTTTTCGATTGTACGGGAGTATGTGGGCCACGGTATCGGCACGCAGCTCCACGAAGAGCCGCAGGTCCCGAATTACGTGGACCGCAAGAACGAGAATCCGCGGCTGAAGGAAGGTATGGTGCTGGCGGTGGAGCCGATGGTGAACGCCGGCCGGCCGGAAGCGGTGGTTTTGAAGGACAAGTGGACCGCGGTAACGAAGGATGGCTCCTATTCGGCCCACTTCGAGCATTGCATCGCGGTGACGGAGAACGGGCCGTGGGTGCTGACAAGGCCCTGAAAGCAGGGGTTGGGGGTTAGGGATTGGGGGCTGGGGCTCGGGCAGTCGAGGCAGTGGTGATTGAAGAGCGGCCCAGCGCGGTTTATGCAGTTCGGCTGGAGAACCAGCAACAGGTTTTGGCCCACCTGGTGGGCACAGTGAAAAGGAATTTTGTGAGATTAGTTCCGGGTGATCGGGTGGAGGTAGAGTTAAGTCCCCACGACCCGACCCGGGGAAGGATCATGAGGAAGCTGTAGGATAGGCTGCGGGCAGTGGGGTTTTCCCCAACCCCCAATCCCTAACCCCCAGCCCCTGGAGTCTACATGAAAGTTCGAGCGTCCGTCAAGAAGATTTGCGACAAATGCAAGGTGATCCATCGCGAAGGCGTGGTGCGGGTCATCTGCGTGAACCCGAAACATAAACAGAGGCAGGGGTAAACATATGGCACGTATCGCCGGTGTGGATTTGCCGGCCGCCAAGAGGGCCGAGATCGGGCTGACTTACATTTACGGCGTCGGCCGTACCCGTTCCAAATCGCTCCTCTACCGGGCCGGCATCGATTTCGACAAGAAGGTCCGCGACCTGACCGAAGACGAGGTCAACCGCGTCCGCCAGATTTTGGAGGAAGAGGGCGCCGTGGAAGGCGACCTCCGCAAGGAAATCTCGATGAACATCAAGCGTCACATCGAGATGGGCTCCTACCGCGGAATACGGCATCGCCGCGGGCTGCCGGTCCGGGGCCAGCGGTCGCACACCAACGCCCGCACGCGCAAAGGACCGCGCCGCGGCACCGTTGCCAACAAGAAGAAGGCCACAGGCAAGACATAGCAGAGGCATATGGCGAAAGCACCAGTCAAAGCGGGCAAGAAGAAGAGCTTCAAGAAGAAGGAAAAGCGCGTTGTC
>JBGPKH010000302.1:0-10320 GCA_041485845.1 Bryobacteraceae bacterium | reverse complement strand
CTCGGTCGCGCACGGCTTCTTCTTTGAGAGCAAGCGCATAATCTCTCATCTCGTCCAGGCGCTTCTGTCGCTCGATCCTGGCCTGTTGCTCATATGCCGGGTCGACGATTTCCGCCGGATTCTCAATCTGGTGCCGCAACTGGTCGATTATGGCGTCGAAATTCGTCGTAACGAAGACCTTTCGATTCCGCAGGAATGGAGGCACATCCGCCGCGGCTGTACCATGTGGACGAGGGACCACTGGAACCAGGGCCTTTTTCGATTCCCAATCGTTGCGGAAAAGTAAGCGCCACTCGGTCAGGAGCTGGGGATTGGCATACGGGTCAGGTCCCAGCAGAAAAATGAAGCCGTCCGCGCCGGCACTCTCACGATCGAGAACTTGGCTCCAATCCTCGCCAGGAGCCAGGTCCAAACTGGACCATGCCTGGATGTTGTCGCGCCGCAACGCCGCCTCGAGCTGAGCGGCCGAATCCGCATCGTCCTTAGCGAAGGAAATGACGACTCGCATATCGCTGCTCTCAGTCTCTCATTGAAATCGCGGGACGGCAAACAAACAAAGCCCGGTCCGGTTGGGCGATCGCCAAACAGCGCCATGGCCTTGAGCCGGCTCACCGGCGTGAGGCCATAGTGGAGCCTCTACCTACTTCCGAACGGCTGGCGCGTCGATCCGGAAGTACTCCAGCTTCCTTCCGCTCGCCGACTTCGCGCTCTTGACCAAGCACATTCCCAGTTTTTCCAGGACTCGTTTCGAAGCCGTGTTCCCGCTCATGATCACGGCCATCACCCGATCCAGATCGTGTACCGCGAATGCATGCGTCAACAGGCGGCCGGCCGCTTCGGTGGCGATGCCGCGCCCCCACGACGTGCGGCGCAGGACATAGCTGAGAGCGATTTCGTCGGAGGGGCCCGACCATGGACGGAGCTTGCTCAGCTCGGTCCAGCCGTGGACCACGCCGGTACTCTTGTCCTGAATGGCCCAATGCCCGAATTGGCTGTGCATGAGGTCCAGGTGGACGATTGCCTCGGCGCTGCGTCGGGCCTTTTCCGGCGTGTCCCCATTATCCCAGAGGAACCGCGTGACCTCCGGATCCAGGAAGAGATCCGTGAGCCAATCCACATCCTCGACGATCAAGGGACGGAGGACCAGGCGCGGGCTTTCGAGTGCGATGCGGTATTTCCGGCGCCAGGCCTTCTCGATGTCCAAGCTTCAGTTTAGCGATCCCCACAAGCGGTCATTCCCAGCGGAGTGCGCGCGCCGGGTCGATGCGCGCGGCGCGGCGCGCCGGCACTACGGTGGCCAATGCGGCCGCGAGAGCCAGCAGCAACAGCACTCCCGCATAGGCCAGAGGGTCGGAGGCGCGTACGCCGGGGAGTGTGTGAGCCAGCAGGATCGACATGGCTACCGCCCCCGCCAGACCTGCCGGGATTCCGTACACCAGCGCGCGCAGGCTGGATGTCAATACCAGCCGGACGACTTGCCCGGGTTGCGCGCCCAGCGCCATGCGCACTCCGATTTCGCGCGTGCGCTGCCCGATCATGTAGGCGAATACTCCGGCCATTCCCACCGAGGCGAGCGCCAGCGCCAGCAGCCCGAAGAAACCGGCGATGGCGGCGCCAAAGATCGACGGCTGGACCTGGCGCTGGAGGTTTTCGGCCAGCGGCTCGGGCCGCACCTGGGCGCGCGGCTCGATCTGCTTCACGACTGCGGCCACGCGCTCGGCGGCGTCCGGCCCGCGGCCGCGCACCAGCACGACGGGAATCGAAAACCGTCCGGACATGGGCCAAAACATCGCGGGCTCGATGGGATTCAGGTCCGCGATGTGGGCGTCCTTGGCCACCCCGATGATGGTCCACGGCTGGCCGTCGCCATAGTGGACGGTCTTGCCGACGGGATTCTCGCCCGGCCAGTAACGGCGCACCGTGGCTTCGTTGACGATGGCCACCTGGCGGCCGGCGTCCTCCGGGACGAAGTTGCGCCCGGCCAGCAGGGGAATACGCAGCACATCGAAATAGCCGGCGGAAACTTCGTGAATGAAGATGCGCTGCTTGCGGCCGTTGAAGTTCATGGAGGTGGACGTTCGGGAATTGCCCAGCGGCGCATCCATGGAAATGCCGCACGGCGGCAAGCCGGGAGCGCCCTCGAGTTGGGCCACCAACTGGCGGGCCAGCGCCTTGGTGCGCGCGCCGCCGTACTCGCTGGCCGGAAAATCCAGGGCGAGCACGGTGACGTTGTGGACGTCGAACCCGGGATCCAGCGACTGGATCCGTTGTAAGCCTCTTACCAGCAATCCGGCTCCGGCGAGTAGAATTACGCTGATGGCCACCTGAACGGAGAGCAGCACGCTGCGCAGCGGCAGGCGCGCCAGTCGCTGCCGCGACTCGGCCTTCAAGGTGACCGCGATATTGCCGCGGGTGCCGTGCAATGCGGGCGCCAGGCCGAAGGCGAGGCACGCCACGGCGGCGATTCCGATGGTATAAGCGAGCACACTGAGATCGGGCGCCAGGTTAAAAGAGAGACCGGTGTCCAGGCGGCGCATGAGCGGCGGCGGCAGCACATAGGCCATCAGCAGGCCCGCGCACGCCGCGGCGGCGGCCAGCAGTGTGCTCTCCACCAGCAGTTGGCGGATCACGCGCGCGCGGCTGCCGCCCAGCGAAAGGCGAATCGCGATCTCCTGCCGCCGCGCGGCGGCGCGCGCCAGGAGCAGGTTGCCCACATTGGCGCAAGCCAGAAGCAGCACCAGTGTCACGGCTAGAAACAGGAAGGCCAGCGCCGGAGTGGCGCTCTGCTTCTTGCGTGGGCTGCCCATCCAGGACGTGCTGGTGGCAAGCACCGTGGAATGGGGATCGTCGAAGCGGTTTTGGATGCGGAACTGCTCTCCCAGGATGGCCAGTTCGGCCTGCGCCTGCGCCCGCGACACGCCCGGCGCCAAGCGGCCCGACATCGCCATGCAGCAGTTGCCGGGCATAGTCAGGAAGGCTTCGACACCGGGAGTGTGGGGACGCAGGAGGATCTTGGCGGGGAGCGGCGCCCACACGTCGTTGCGCAGCGGCGACGTGCCGGTGAACTCCGCCGACACGACTCCCACGATGGTGAATGGCACGTCATCCAGTCGGACGGAACGGCCGGCGATGTCCGGCGCCGCGTCGAAGTGGTTGCGCCACAGCGCCGCACTGATCACGGCGACGGCCTGCGGGGAGGCAACCACGTCCTCTTCGGCCAGGAAGCCGCGGCCGCGCTCCATCTGCACTCCCAGCACCTGGAAGTAGTTGGCGCTGACGTAGGTCGCCTGGAGCGGGCGGTCGCCGAGCTTCACTCTTTCGCCATTGTCGTGGAGGATCAGGCCGCTCACCGAACTGGCGTGTTCGCGAAGGTAGCGGTACTCGGCTGGGCCAAAGCCGCGGGTGTCTTCCCCGGTGACACGCCAGAAGTTCACCACGCGCGCAGGATCGCGGACCGGCCACGGGCGCAGGGCGACGGCGTTGAATACGGTAAACAGGCTGGTGTTGAGCCCGATGCCGCTGCCCAGAGCCAGCAGCGCCACCAGCACAAAGCCGGGCTGCACGCGCAAGGTTCGAAAGCCGTAGGCGATGTCCTGCCACAGGCTCTCCAGCCACGGCCAGATCCACACGGCGCGCGCGTCCTCGCGCGCCAGGGTAACGCTGCCCATGGCCGTGCGGGGAGCGCCGCGGCGGTCCAGCAGGGAGCGGTGGAAGTCCATTTCCTCGGCCAGCTCGGCATCCAGACGCCGCCGCAGCAGCCAGTATTGCGCGCGTCGAATCAGTTTTCCCATCGTTTCTCCTGACGCTGCCCGCAGCGCTGCACCCGCCTTCCCATCGTCTCTCGATGGGACCAGTATGGATGGGAAATGCGGAGATTGTCAAGCCCCATCGTCTGTCGGGGGGAGAGTCAAGCCCAGTGGCGGCTTGAATCTGTAAACGTTTTCCTGTATGCTGCCTCTGCCCCATGCATCGTCTGCAACTTTCGATCTTATGTTGTTTGGTATCCTGCTCCTTTGCCGCGGCCTCGCGGTCGGTGTGGGATGGTGTCTACACCAGGGAGCAGGCGACCCGCGGGCAAACCGCCTACCGCGAAGAATGCATGAAGTGTCACGGTGAAAACCTCGGCGGCGGAGAAGCCGGTCCCCCGTTGGCGGGCGATGAATTCCTGCAGAAATGGAATGGGAAGACGGCCGGGGATCTGTTCGCAGCGATCCGCAAAACCATGCCTTCGGACGATCCGGGGAACCTCAGCAGCCGCCAGTATTCCGACATCGTGGCGTATATACTCGGCGTGAATGAATTTCCAGCGGGGCAGAAGGAGCTCGATCGCGAAATTGCCGCGCTAAACGAGATTCGGATCGAGATGAAGCGATGAAGACAGCCTGCCATCACACTCTTTCATTGGTACTGACAGTCCTCGCTCTGGCGCTCCCCGCAGGAGCGCAGCAGGGCGCGAAGAACGGAGAATGGCGATTCTACGGCGGTGACGCGGGAACCACCAAGTACTCACCGCTCGGCCAGATCGACGCCACCAACGTCAAAGACTTGAAAATCGTGTGGCAGTGGAAAGCCCAGAACTTCGGGAAACGGCCTGACTTCAATTGGGAAGTGACGCCTTTGATGGCCGGGGGTGTCCTCTATTTCACGGCGGGCGCCAGACGCGATGTGCTGGCGGTAGACGCGGCAACGGGTGAGACGCTCTGGATGTACCGTCTCGACGAAGGACCGCGCGGGGCCGTCGTGGCTCGAACCGTGAACCGCGGGTTGGCGTATTGGAGCGATGGCAAGGGCGACGACCGCATTCTGTCGATCTCGCCCGGATTCCAGTTGATCGCCCTGAATGCCAAGAATGGCGTTCCCCTCCCCGGCTTCGGCAAGGACGGCCTCATCGACCTCACCGAAGGGCTGGATCGCGCCGTGGTGAAACCCGGGCAGATCGGCGCCAGTTCACCGGCCATCGTGGTTCGGGATACGGTAGTGGTCGGCGCGGCGCTGCTGACCGGCACGGCGCCGGCTTCCAAGAACAACGTGCCGGGCTATATTCGCGGTTTTGACGTGCGCACCGGCAGGAAACTCTGGACCTTCCGCACGATCCCCCAGGCCGGCGAGTTCGGCAACGAAACGTGGCAGGACGATTCCTGGAAATACACCGGCAATACCGGCGCGTGGGCGCCCTTGAGCGCCGACGAGGAGCTGGGCTACGTCTACATCCCGGTGGAAGCGCCTACCGGCGATTTCTACGGAGGAAACCGCCATGGCGACAATCTCTTTTCCGATAGCCTGGTGTGTCTGGACGCGCGCACCGGCAAGCGCATCTGGCACTATCAACTGGTCCATCACGACATCTGGGACTGGGATATCACCGCGCCGCCGATCCTGATCGACATCAACGTCGGCGGAAAGAAGATCAAGGCCGTGGCGCAGGTGACCAAACAGGCCTTCACGTACGTGTTCGACCGCGTGACCGGCAAACCCGTTTGGCCCATTGAGGAGCGGCCCGTGCCGCGGTCCGGCGTCCCGGGTGAGAAGACCTCGCCCACGCAGCCGTTCCCGACTAAACCTGCCGCATTCGACCGGCAGGGGACCAGCCTGGATGACCTGATCGACTTCACGCCGGCGCTCAAAGAGGAGGCCGTCAAGATCGCGTCGCAATACCAGTTGGGACCTCTTTTTACGCCGCCCATCGTGCGCGATACGAATGGAAAAATTGCCACCCTGCTGCTGCCCCAACACACCGGCGGCGCGAACTGGCCGGGGGGCGCGGCCGACCCGGAGACGGGATTCCTATACGTAGCGTCCGTGACGAACCAGGATCCGCTAGCCGTTGGTCCGGCCGACCCCAAGCGTTCGGATATGGGCTATGTCGGCGGAGGAGGCAGAGCAGGCAGGGGAGGAACGCCTGGACAGGCAGGGGCCGCAGCCGCGTTTAACGATGGCGAATCGCGGCCCGCGCAGCCAACCAACATCGGCCCGCAAGGATTGCCCTTGATCAAACCGCCATGGGGCCGCATTACCGCCATCGACCTGAATACCGGAGATCGTCTCTGGATGGCGGCCAACGGCGATGCGCCGGATTACGTAAAGAACCACCCCGCGATGAAGGGCATCGACCTGAGCAACGCGGGCAGGCCTTCGCGTGCTCTGCTGATGGTGACCAAGACGCTGCTGTTTGCGCCGGAAGGCAACAACCTGTTCGCCGGTACCGCGGGCGGCGGCGGCAACATGTTCCGCATCCTGGATAAAAAGACGGGCAAGCTCATTCATCAAATCGCGCTTCCCGCCATGGCCACCGGCATTCCGCTGACCTACATGGTAAATGACCGGCAGTTCATTGTGGTCGCTGTCGGTGCGCCGGGAGTCCCCGCGGAATTGGTCGCCCTGGCGCTACCGTAGACCCCGGCCGCCTCGTCCGCGCCCGCCGCGGCCGCCCCCTTCCTCACCCTCGGGCGGAGCGTTCGGGTTCGTGCCGCGCCCTCCACGGCCCGCCGGCGGAACCCAACCGTCATTCGATGGACCGTTCTGGAAGAACTTGGCGTCCTTGCTCAACGGATGGCCCTTGGCATAAGTCGCGTTCGCCTGGCCGAAGATCTTGCCGGCTCTCAGCGTGTCGTCGTGAATCTTCGTGACCATCTGTTGGTAGCGGTCGTCGTTCTGGGGGAATCCCGAGAACGAGCTCAGGTCGTTGTTGCCGATGATGACCACGTCGATACCCGGCACGGCCGCGATGTCATAGGCATTGGCGACGCCGGTCGGCGTCTCGATCATGATCACCACCAGCATGTTGTCGTTAAAGGTCTGGCGGTAATTGATACCGTTGATGCCCCAGATCCGCGCCGCCTGCCCCGACCCGGCGCTGCGACGCGCCACTGGTGGAAAGCGCGCCCACTTGGCCGCTTCCCTGGCTCTGTCCACATCGTCGACGGTCGGAATGACGACGCCCAGCGCGCCGATATCGGTGGCATGCTGGATGTGCCATTCCTGGGCGTCCGGCAGACGGATCATGGGAGTCGCGGTGGCGTTCGGGCACGCCGCGATCATGGCCTCGATATCCTTGAACTCCAGCGTGCTGTGCTGCATTTCGAACCAGATATAGTCGTAGTGCTTGGCCACCTCGCAATACCCGGCGATATCGAACTTCGTTTGCGTGAAGCTGAAGACCTGCTTGCCTTCCAGAAGCTTTTGTTTGACGGTGTTGTACAGCTTCGGCTTGGCGGCGCCCTGGCCCTGGGCCGGCTGTTGAGCAGCCGCCGGTATGCCGGCAAGCGCAAAACCCAACACGATACCAACGGTCATCGTCGACGTTTTCATAATGGACGCCCTCCCGCAGTGGATGTTCGCTCTAATAGTGTGGGGTAGTATATCCCAAGTCAACGGGCAAACGGAAGCCGCTGCCGCCTCGCCGCCTCGCCATCGCCTCGCCCGCCTCGCCTCGCCGCCTCGCCCCGCCAACGTCGCCAACATCGCCAACATACCCCCCTTCACTCTGGCGTCGAAATCTGATAGGCTCTTAACCAACCGAAGTGAACCCTCTGGGTGCCTTGGGTCACCTGCTAGAGGCCGACCGGGGGGCGAACTCCGGGCCTCATACTGAGGTACTAATCTAGGAGGGGTAAATGAGCACCGTCCTCACCAGGACGCCGTTAGAGACATACCCGTCTACCGACGATCTCGAAGTCAAACCGCAGTTTCCGGGAATTCCCACGACATCCGATGGCGCTGGCATGGTCGTTTGGGTGGAAACCCATATTACGCAGGGCGCTTGCGCGTACCCGATCACGTCGTCCACCACGATGGGCGGCGGCTACCAGGTGGAGGTGGCGAACGGCAAACGCAACCTCTGGGGAGAGGAGTTGGCTTTCATCGAGCCGGAGTCCGAACACAGCGCCGCCACCTCGTGCGAGGGCTTTGCCGTCGCCGGCGGCCGCGTCACCAATTTCACCTCGGGCCAGGGGCTGATCCTCATGAAGGAGGTGCTGTACACCATCTCCGGAAAACGCCTGCCGATTGTGTTCCACATCGGCGCCCGCGCGCTCACTTCGCAGGCGCTCAACGTCCACGCCGGCCACGACGACGTGGTGGGTGTGTCCGATTGTGGATGGGGTATCCTCTACGCACGCAATGCCCAGGAGGCCGGCGACTTTGCCCTGATCGCCCGGCGCGCGGCCGAGGAATCCGAGACGCCGTTCCTGAACGTGCAGGACGGCTTTCTCACCACCCACACCATCGAGAACGTCCGCCTGCCCGAGCCCGACCTGATGAAGCTGTTCGCGGGGCATCCGTCGGTGCGCATCCGCAACCTCATGGACCCCCAGATTCCCCTCATGTCCGGCGTGGTGCAAAACCAGGATAGCTACATGAAGGGTAAGATCGCACAGCGCCGTTTCTACGACCAGGTCCTGCCCATACTGAAGCGCGTGATGCGGGAATATGGCGACTTGACGGGGCGGCGCTACGACACGGTGATGACTTACCGCCTGGAGGACGCCGACTACGCCATCGTGGGCTCCGGCTGCATGATCGAGACCGCGGAAGCGGCCGTCGATTACGTGCGGGAGAAGTTGGGAATCAAGGTCGGGATTCTGCACCTGACGTGCTTCCGGCCGTTCCCATCGGTAGACGTGGTGCGGGCGCTGCGGCACGTGAAAGCCATCGCCGTGCTGGAGCGGCTGGACATCCCGATGATGCAGTCGAACCCCCAGCTTTGCGAGATCAAGGCGGCGTTCGCCGACGCCATGTCCGGGACGCCCGGATATCCGCTGGTGAACCGAATGCCGCGGTTCACGGGCGGCTCGGCGGGGCTGGGAAGCCGCGACGTGCGCGCCGGCGACTTCATCGCCATCGTGGAGAACATGCGCAGTCCTCAGCCGCGAACCTATTTTACGGTGGGGATCAAGCATGCGCTGGCCCTGCCCGTGACGGTGGATCCGGATGTGCGCAAGCCGGGGTCCTTTTCGATGCGCGGGCACTCTGTAGGCGGCTACGGGTCGGTCACCACCAACAAGGTGATCGCCACCATCGGCGGCGAAGTGTTCGGCATGGACGTGCAGGCCTACCCGAAGTACGGGTCGGAGAAGAAGGGCCTGCCGACTACTTACTATCTGACCATCGCCAGAGAACACATCCGCGTGCATTCCGAGCTGGAGCACGTGGAGTTCGTGGTTCTGAACGATGTGAACGCGTTCAACCTGGAGAATCCGCTGATGGGGTTGTCGCCCGGCGGGATGGTGTTCACGCAGAGCCAGAAATCGGACTGCGCGGAGATCTGGAGATCGATTCCCGCGTGGGCGCGCAAGGAGATGTGCGACAAGAAGGCGCGGCTGTTTGCCCTGGACACGGTCGGCATCGCGCAGAAGGTCTCGTCGCGGGCCGACTTGCAGCAGCGCATGCAGGGCATCGTGCTGCTGGGAATCTTCCTGCGCATCACGCCCTTCCAGACGGAGCTGGCGCTGAGCGAAGAGGAGGTATTCCGCGGCGTGGAGAAGTCCCTCCGTAAATACTTCGGGAAGCGTGGCGAGCGCGTGGTGCAGGATAATCTGGAAGCGGTGCGGCGGGGCTACCACGAGATCGTCGAGATACCCAGGGAAGTGATGCTGTCTACCGCGGCGGCCGATCGGGCCAATGCCGCGCTGCGAGTGCTGGAGGCCAACTCATGACGCCGGCGATTCCGTACGAAACACGGTTCGAAGACATTCGGGCCAACGTGGTGGACATTGCCGACTTCAACGAGCGCGTGGTCGGCGCATACAACAGCGGCCTCGCCGAGCGGGGATTGCCCGCCGACGACCAGTCGGCGCGCAGCATCATTCCAGCGGGCACCGGAGCGCTGCGCGACTTCAGCTACATCGCCCCCGATATCCCGGAGTTCCTCTCCAACAACTGCGTGGGCTGCATGGATTGCGTCACCCAGTGTCCCGACACGGCGATTCTGGGCAAGGTGGCGGAGCCTGCCACGCTGGAGGAGCGCCTCGCCGGCATCTCCGACGAGGGGCTCCGCAAAGAGATGACGGCGCAATGGGCCGTCACCAACAAGTACTACAACGTGCTCGAAAAGAAAGGCATCGGCGGCGGCAAGTTCGGGATCTTCATCGACCCCACGAAGTGCAAAGGGTGCGCCGAATGCGTGGATGCCTGCGGCGATCACAATGCGCTGCGCATGATCCGCAAGGACGACCAGAACATGAAATGGTACAAGGCGGCGTTCGACATGTACAAGAGCATGCCGGAAACGCCCGCCAAGTTCATCAACGACAAGTCGCTCTCGGACATGATGCTGGCCGATCGCTCGCTGCTGTATGTGGGCGGCGCGGGGTCGTGCATGGG
>JBGPKH010000301.1:0-10344 GCA_041485845.1 Bryobacteraceae bacterium | reverse complement strand
GCGAGATCCCTTGCGGCGTCTCCATCGGCATACAGGACTCCGTCGAGCAGCTTCTCGAAAAGATCGCGACCGAGCTCGCCGCCGGCTACCAGCGCATCAAGATGAAGATCAAGCCCGGCTGGGACGTCGACGTGGTCCGCCAGGTGCGCGAGCGCTTCCCCTCCATCAAGCTCATGGCCGACGCCAACTCCGCCTACACGCTGGCCGACATCGACCACCTGAAGAAGCTCGACGATTTCTACCTCATGATGATCGAGCAGCCGCTCAGCCACGACGACATCATCGACCACGCCGAGCTGCAAAAGCACTTGCAGACCCCCATCTGCCTCGATGAATGCATCCGCACCGCGCACCACGCCGGGCAGGCCGTCAAGCTGCGCGCCTGCGGCATCATCAACATCAAGCTGGGACGAGTCGCCGGGTTCCGCGAAGCGAAGCGGGTACACGATATCGCGCAGGCCGCGGGCATTCCGGTGTGGTGCGGCGGCATGCTCGAAGCCGGCGTCGGGCGCGCCCACAACATCGCCCTCGCTACTTTGCCCAACTTCGTGCTGCCGGGCGACGTCTCCGCCAGCAAGCGCTATTGGAAGCAGGACATCATCCAGCCCGCGGTCGAGACCACGCCGCGCGGCACCATCGAAATCCGCGACGAGCCGGGTTTCGGGTACGCGCTCGACCACGACTACATCCGCAGCATCACCGTCCGCGAGGAGTCTGTCGGTTGAAGGCATTCGTCTCGCTGCTGCGCGATAACCACAACTACCGCAACACGTGGGTGGGCCAGGTAGTCAGCGAGATCGGCGACCATTTCAACAACGTCGCGGTCTTCAGCCTGGCGGTCGCCAGCACGCGCTCGGGCCTCGTGGTCAGCGGCGTGATGCTCTCCCGCGCGATTCCCGGAATGCTTGCCGGCCCGCTTGCCGGCGTCATCCTCGACCGCTTCGACCGCAAACGCATCATGATCGCGAGCGACCTGATCCGCGCGGTGGTGGCGATGCTTTTCATCCTCACCGTGAACCGCCACGACACCTGGCTGCTCTACGTGCTGAGCGCGCTGCTGATGCTGGCCTCGCCGTTCTTCACCAGCGGCCGCGCCTCCATCCTGCCGGCGATCGCCACAAAAGAGGAGTTGCACACCGCGAATTCGCTCACCCAGACGACGGCGTGGACCACCCTCGCGTTAGGCGCGCTTCTCGGCGGGAGCAGCGTCGCGGGGTTCGGATACCAGTGGGCCTTCTTCGTCAATTCGCTTTCCTTTGTGTTCTCGGCACTGTGCATCTCACGGCTGTTCCTGCCGGGCCGCGGCTTCCGCCCGCCACGCCGCGCGCTCACCGAGGTCGAGGTCGTGCGGCCGTGGCACGAGTATCGCGAGGGACTGCGCTACATGCGCTCCGTCCCGCTCATCCTGGGACTCCTGGCGATCAACATCGGCTGGGCCACCGGCGGGGGCGCAGCGCAGATTCTCTTCTCCATCTTCGGCGAACTGGTTTTCAATCGCGGCCCGGCGGGACTCGGCATGATCCAGGGCTTTGCCGGGATCGGCCTGCTCTGCGGCGGCGCGCTGGCCTACATCATCGGCCGCCGCTTGAGCTTCGCGAACTACAAGCGCACCATCGTGATCTGCTACATCGTGCACGGCGGCTCGTACATTCTCTTCAGCCAGATGCGCAGCTTTCCATGGGCGCTGGTGTTCATCGCCCTCTCGCGCGCCGGAGTGGGGGTCAGTTCCGTCCTGAACATGTGGCAGTTGCTGCGCATCGTGCCCGATGGTTTCCGCGGCCGCGTCTTTTCCACCATGGAGTCGATACAGTGGTCGGTCATGATGATCTCGATGGCGCTGGCCGGAATCGCCACGCAATTCTGGGACCCGCGCTCCATCGGCGCCATCGCCGGAGCGCTCAGCTCCACAACCGCGATATTCTGGGGCTGGGCCAACTGGACCGGCCGCTTGCCCGAACCCGTACGGCAAGGCATCGAGCCCGAGGAGATTGAAGTGCATGGAGAACCCGCCGCATAACGATTTGACCGGCAAGATCGTCCTCGTCACCGGCGCCGCCAAGCGCATCGGCCGCGGCATCGCCCTGCGCCTCGCGCAGGAGGGCGCGCGCGTCGCCATCCACTACCACCGCTCGGGAGCCGAGGCCCAACGCACCGCCGAAGAGTGCGGCGGCGCGGCCCTCTTCCGCGCCAACCTCGAAAGCGTGGATGAAATCGCCCGCATGTTCGCGGAACTCGGCGAGCGCTTCGGCCGCCTCGACGGACTGGTCAACAACGCCGCCCGCTTCACCCGCTTCGACCCCCTCGACATCACCGAGAAAGATTGGGACTTCATCCACTCCGTGAACCTGAAGGCCGTTTTCTTCTGCTGTCAGAACGGAGCGCGGCTCATGAAGCAAACCGGAGGGGGCCGCATCGTCAACATCAGCTCCCTCGGCGGCATCCGACCGTGGGCTGAGCACGCGCATTACTGCGCCGCGAAGGCCGGCGTGATCATGTTGACGCGGGCCCTGGCGAAAGCCTTCGCCCCCGGGATTACGGTCAACTCGGTAGCTCCCGGCGTGATTCCGTTCGAAGACATCGACGAGCGCGGCAAGCGCATGATCGAAGCCACGCCCGCCAGGCGCGGCGGCACGCCGGCGGAGGTGGCGGATGCCGTAGTCTACTTCCTGAAGGCTACAAATTTCGTCACGGGCCAGACATTGGCGGTTGACGGGGGACTGAGTCAGAAGTAGTGGATTGGCGCAGACCGCTCCCTTTGGTCGCGGCTCAGTAGTCGCGGCTCAGTAGTCGCGGCGCAGTAGTCGCGGCTCAGTCAGTTGTAACCCATCGCCTTGAACAGCAGCGAGGTGTAGCCGAAGTACCCCGTGTCCACCCCTGGCGCCGTGAAACTGGCGTTCGCGTTGCCCAGGCCGTTGACGATCGCCAACGCACCGGTATTGGCTGCCAAGGGGTCGGAAGAACTGGTCGGCAATTGGCTCAGGATGCTCACCGGCACGGTGAACGTTCCGTCGCTGACCTTGGCCGTGCAGGTGAAGATAACGGCGACGTTCTTCGCCGCATCGCCCAGCGACGGGGTGGTGGCAAAGCCTCCGATCTGCACGTAATCCTGGCTGCCCCCGCCTGTCCAGTTGACGGTCAGCGACTTGGTGCGGTCGATGCTCGTGAAGCTTCCGCAATTGCCGCAAGTCAGTGCCGCCGGGACTGTGACGGTCGCAGTGAACGCGCCGATATCGCCTCCGCCCGTTCCCTTGATGGTCCACTGTCCCGCCTCGAGAAAACTGGCCGGCAGGCCGTCGGGCACCTTCGGAATACCCGCAACTCCGGCGAGCGAAATGCCTGCAAGCGTAGCGCCCGACTGCGCGAGGAAGGCTCCATATCCAAGTCCGGCCTCCGGCGGAAGATCCTGGGCCTTGTTGTTGGGACCGCTGAGCGCCACCTTCGTTCCCGCATTCAAAGGCTTCGGCACCGCAGGGACAGTGGTGCTGGGCGGGTTGATGGCATCTTGCGTCTGCACCAGGCAAGTACCCGGGGGATTGAGCGGCGGCACGGCCCCGGGTGTCTGGATCAGGCCGAACAGGCCGGCAGCATCCAGCGACGCGAAGGTGGCGCCGCCATGCTCGGTCGCGGCGCTGACGGCAATGCCCAAAGCCGTGGCTTGAATCGTACTGCGCGAAAGAGATAACAGGCCGACGTTGACCTTCCCGCCCTGGTCGAGCTTCTGCAATGCGGCCGTGGACAAGCCCAGTGGCGCAGGGCACGTGTTTCCGCCGGTCGTTTTGGCGAAGGTCGCGTAGTTACTCACTACGCCGTTCACCGACACTGCGATCGGCACAAAGCAACTGTCCGGCACGCTGGCGTCGCCGGCGATCTGAAAGTCGATCTGGTCCAGGCCGGGATAGGCGGGAGAGCGGCCGGCGTAAATCGGGACGATCGGCTGGCCCGCCACCAACACCTTGACATCAATGCCCTGTGGCGAAACGGCGCCCGGCGCAATGTTGTCGGCCACCGAAACGGGGCCGAGGCCCGTCCCGTAGAGTTCCAGAATCTGTCCGGGCGCTGCCGAACTGGTCAACGAGTTGAGCGGCGACGTGCCATCCAGGTTTCGGTTCAAAACAGCCGCCGGACCCGAGCCCGCCTGGTTCATGGTGAAGATCCCGAAGTCCGACTTTACCACCGCGATTTTCGCCGGGGCGCTGGTAGCGCCATTGAACGTGACGGTCACGTTGGCCGTGCCGGTGGGAGTGTTCGACGGCAGGATGCCGGAGACCTGCCCATCCACCGCGTAGTACAGAAACGCCGTCACGGGCGAGCCGCTGGACGGGGTGATGGTGACCGTGGCGCCTCCGGCGCTGGTCGGAAACGGAGGGCTCATGATGGCGATGTTCGCCGGCCCCAGGCCCGATCCAAAGATTACGAAAAACGAGCCTTGCGCGATCCCCTTGCCCTGGGTCCCCAACGGAATATAGCTGGCCGCATTGACGATGCCCGAGGTTCCGGACCGGATCACCGGCGCGGCCGAGGCAGCCGCTGCCAGCACGCATGACAGTATGAGCTTCTTCATAAGCTAATGAGATTAGCCTATCATTTGGTGTGGTGTATCGATGACCGTTCCACCGTGGCTTTTCCCCGCCCCGGTTCGCCGCTCTCGCTTTGTGGCCGACAGCCCGCCATGGCGCCCCTACAACATCGAGGTTGCTCCCGATCGCGTCGCGCCGTTTGCGCTGGCCCGCCGCAGCGTGCAGCCCGTACTGTTTTTCGATTACCAGACACAGATCGAGAACAACACGCCCGGACGCCTCGGCTCAGGACGGGCCGGCGTCTTCCGCGGCTATTACGTGAAGGGCGTTGGACGCACGCCCGCAGCGGGTAACTGGAATGACCAAGGCGACCGTTACCACGGCAGCGGGCACCTTTCGGTCGCTTCGGCGCTCCGCGAACGCCTCATTACCGCGGCGCTCCAGGCCCGCGGTCTCGGCGACGCCATCGTCCCTTGCGAAAGCGTTCTCGCCGCCCGGTTGCGGCCGGACGAACAGCGCGCGGCCGCCCTCGGCCACTCCAGTTCGCAGCCGTCGCTGACCCCCGCCGATGCCCACCTCATGGCCCTCAGCCTCAAACCCGCCGACTTTGCCCGCGTCTCCAACCTGGTGTGGGCTCTCGACCACTTCTCCATGCAGCCCCAACACATGGGCAGCCTGTTCCTGGATTTCGAACGATACCTCAACCCTCCCGGCCGGCGCGAGGACCTGGGCGGAGAACCGGCTGCCATCGCGCGCTCCATGGACCGCGCCTTCCGCCGCGGGCTGGCTAACTTCGAGCGCTTCGAGCGTGTGGGACTGTTCTGGATTTACACCCAGAACAATTTCACGCTGGACGGACGATACGTCGACCTGGAGACACCGATGTTCCTGGGTGCGCCCTTCATCGGATTCTTCCAGCAGGAGCAGCCCGCGCCCCCACGTCTGCTGGGCTTTGAAGGGTTTGGCTTCGTCTGGTATTGGCGGTTGTTCCTCAGGTGGCTGGAGGGGAAATTGCGGTATCTGTCGTCGCCTGGCGTGCTCGACATGCCCGCCTTGCGGTCGTTTCTGCGGGAGGTGGCGCGCCAGGTCCGCCTGGTGTTCTCGTCCAGCCACCTGCTTTATGCGGACGCCCGGCTGCAAAGGCAGGCCGCGTCCAATCTCTCGAATGGGCTCGATCTCGGCCGCACGGCGCGCGCCCGCGTTTCGGAGCTCAGCCGCTGTGCGTTCGCACAGATCGTGAACGGGGCCGACGTCGAGCCTCCCGATTTCGGCTGGCGGGAGATTCCATTTCGTCCCGCGCCGATCTCGGCAACGCCGGCTCGCATCACCGCGCCGGCATTTCTGAAGCCGGCTCTGTCCGCGGATGGAGAGACTTTCGCCGGCGCCCTGGATTTGTTGGGCGCCGAGCGGGATCCGCAAAGCCTGTTGAAGGCCCTGACCTCGCAGGTGAGGGCCTTCACGAATCAGGCCGGATAACGTTTGGTACAGCCGGGTTACTTGCGGTTCGCTTCCGGAGGCATCCCGGCGCGGACCCTGGTCTTGATTCTGAGCTGGGCCAGTTGCTTGGCTGAGAAAATGTTTTTTGGGCTCTGCATGGTCTTCTCCTTTCTTCCTGATTGGAAGGCGTCATTGACTTCCATCTACACATTCGTAAAAACCCCGCCGAATCCCTCACGCAACCGTCTTTTTTTTTGCCGCCAGGGGGCCGTGCGGCGGAATGCCGCAACATCGTAGACGGCAGGCTCAGCACGGCGCTCTACAAGCCGTGGGTGGGCCGTGCGGCGGAATGCGCCGCAACGGCTTGCCGCCACTATACTGGGAGGAGCGGGCAAATGGGCGATATGGAGCGGCGAGGCTGGAAGCGCACGTCGGCATATGTCGGGCTACTGGCGGCGGTGTTGGTCGTCGCCGTAGCGGGGAGTTGGAAGTTAGGGGCCTCTCTCGACAACGCGGCCTACGACTTCATGTTCCGGAT
The DNA here is from genome assembly GCA_041485845.1 of Bryobacteraceae bacterium. Classification (GTDB taxonomy): domain Bacteria; phylum Acidobacteriota; class Terriglobia; order Bryobacterales; family Bryobacteraceae; genus OMOG01. The sequence goes on along the minus strand of JBGPKH010000301.1, from coordinate 3,852 downwards.
CTATGGGCCGCAGCCGTGGCAGGTGCAATCGATTGTCCTGGCGATCGACGAGATGACCATCAACTCGATCTCCGGCGGAATGTACGGCGTCCGCAAGCCGCTCGCCGACGCCCTCCGCCTGGTCGCGGCGGCGAAGCCCAAGGCCGTCGCCGTGGACGTGATTCTCGCCGAAAAGCGCGAGGACCCGTCGGCGGATCCCGCGCTGGCGCAGGCTCTCTGCGCCACTCCGAACCTGGTCCTTTCGGCCGAACTGATCGGCGACGGCCAGCGCTGGGAATACCCGATCCGGGAGTTCCGCGACTGTGCCGCAGCGGTGGGCCATGTGCATGCCCGCCCCGACCCCCACGACTCCCGCACGCGGGCCATTCCCCTCATCAAACGCGCCGGGCACGACCAGCGGTGGGCGATCTCGCTGGAAGCCTTCCGCCTGAGCCGCGGCGAGCAGATTGTGACCTTCAGCTCATCGAGCGATGTGCAGGTCGGCAAAACCGTGATTCCCGTTCCAGGCCGCAGATTTTCGCGACTCGCCGCCGGTGAGCTCAACGAACTCCGGCCCATGCGGGTGCGCTTCCTTCCCGGCGCCATGAAACCCATCCAACAGGTGTCGCTGAAGGACCTGCTCGATCATCCCGAGCGGGCCAGCGAATTCACGGGCAAAGTGGTCTTCGTGGGAGGCACCGCCGTTACCCTGGCCGGTGACCGCCTGTTGACGCCGAGCAGCCCGCAGATCCCCATCACCGGGATCGAGATCCACGCCGAAGCCTTTGAGACCATGGCGCAAGGACTGTTCATCACCGACGTCCCGGACGTTTTGGTAGTGCTGTTCGCGCTCGCCGTGGCGTCGGCGATCGGCCTGGCGTTCCGGTATCTACCCGGGTGGCAGGCCTATGCAGGCGGAGTGTTCATCCTCATCGCGGCGCAGGTCACCCCGTACGTCTTTTTCACGCACCGCCATGTCTTCTCGTTTGCGACCTCGGCGTCGGTAGCCTGGCTCGAATTCATGGCGGCAGCGGCCTACTATCACCTGGTGGTGCGGCGGAACTGGCTCATCGAGCAATCCGCGCGGGCGCGCTATCAGCAGGCCATGCACTTCGTCACGCACGAAATGCGCACCCCGCTCTCCGCTATCCAGGGATCGAGCGAGCTGATCTCGCGCTACTCGCTCAACGACGAAAAACGCAAGCAGATCGCGCAGCTCATCAACTCCGAATCGAAGCGCCTGGCCCGCATGGTGGAGATCTTCCTCGACGTGGAGCGCCTCTCCGCCGGTCAGATGGAATTGAAGCGCGAAGCCATTTCGGTGAAACAGATGGTGGAGATTTGCGTGGACCGCACCCGGCCGCTGGCCGACCGCAAGCACATCGGACTGACCCTCGAACCCGTGGCCGAAGAACTCCAGCTCACCGGCGACCGCGAGCTCATGGAGTACGCCTGTTACAATTTACTTACGAATGCTGTAAAGTACTCGCCCCAGCGCACCGAGGTGACGGCGTCGGCTGGGAAAGATGGCGGTCATGTCCGCATCGCCGTGAGGGACCAGGGCATCGGCATGGACCAGAAGGAAGTCAAGCAGATCTTCCAGAAGTTTTATCGCACAAAAAGGGCGGAAGAATCGGGAGAGACGGGTACCGGAATCGGACTCTCCATCGTCCAACAGATTGTGGAGCAGCACGGGGGACAAATCGAGGTGACCAGCCAGCCCGGCGCGGGCTCGTGCTTTACGCTGGTGCTTCCGGCGGCGGCGCCGGCGGCGGTGCCCACGGCAGCGGAACGAAATTGATGCCGAGACTACTCTTAGTCGAAGACGATCCGGCCCTTCAGTTCACCATCCTGACGGCGCTGGAAGAGAAGGGGTACGCGGTGGACGCGGTTTCCACCACGGGCGAGGCCATCGAACGCCTGGTGGACAGCTCCTATCCCATCGTCATCTCCGATATCTACATCGACGAGGGCACCGGTCTGGACGTGCTCAATGCCGCCAAGCGTAAGGATCCGAACTGCTCCGTGATCCTCATGACGGGCCGCGGAACCGTGGAGACCGTCATGGCCGCCACCCGCGGTGGTGTGTTCGACTACATCGCCAAGCCGTTCGACCTGGACGTGATGATCGACGCCATCGAGCGTGCCGAGGCCTCGCGCGGCGATCAGGAAAGCGAAGCCGAAGAGGAAGAGCTGCCCGAGACCGAGATGATCGGCAGCTCGCCGGCGATGGTCAAGATTTACAACACGCTGTGCAAGGTCGCACCCACCGACGCCACGGTGATTATCGAGGGCGAGACCGGGACCGGCAAGGAGCTGGTGGCGCGCATGATCCACCATTACAGCCTCCGTGCGTCCCAGGCCTTCGTGCCGGTGGACTGCGGCTCCATCGCGCCTTCGCTGCTCGAGAGCGAATTGTTCGGCGCCATGCGCGGGGCCTTCACCGGCGCCGACCGCGACCGCGTGGGTGTGTTCGAAGCCGCCAACCGCGGCACCGTTTTTCTGGACGAGATCGGCGAGATCGAGCTGAACTTCCAATTGGCGCTGCTGCGATTCCTGGAGGGGCGCGAGATCCGTCCGGTGGGCGCTTCGCGATCCAAAGAAGTGGACGTGCGCGTGATCGCCGCCACCAACAAAGATCTCCAGGCCATGGTGGATGAAAAGCCCCCGAAGTTCCGCGAAGACCTGTGGTGGCGGCTCAACACGGTCCGCATCTTCATGCCGCCCCTGCGCGAGCGGCGCAGCGACATCTACCACCTGGCGCGGCACTTCATCAACAAGTACAACGCGCGCTACAGCCGCGAAGTGAAGCTGATGGATTCCGGCGTGAAAGCGCTGCAGGACTACACTTGGCCGGGCAACGTGCGCCAGTTGCAGCACATGCTCGAGCGGCTGGTCATTCTGGCCGAGCGCGTGGACGCCGACGCCGTCTACGATGGGCTGACCCTCATGGAGTCGCGCGAGAAGCCCGTGGAAACGCTGGCCGACGCCGAGGAGGACCAGATCCGCCGCGTGCTCACGGCCACGGGAGGCAACAAGAGCAAGGCCGCCCAGATCCTGGGCATCGAACGCAAGACGCTCTACCGCAAGCTGGAGCGGATGAAGCTGTAACGGCGAGGACTTTCAACCCTTGAAAGTTGAAGCGCCGGCTCGTCAGTGACGCTCAACGATTCGCTGGAGGAGCCGGATCTTCGCCTCGCTGACGGTCAACGAGCGAATAGGGTATCGGTATGCCGGTTCAGAATCTCACATGTCACAGGATGGTCCGCCTTCGCAGTAAGACTTGACCGGATTACGCGGGGGGCTGTGCCGTTTTGTCGCTTTCTGCCCGGTAACGGCTCTCCAGGTTGAGTACAGTCTCTGCGATCGCCCTCGCAACGGGATCGGGAAGACCTTCGAGATCAATTACCTGGGACATAAGCAGTCCCTCCTGCTTCCGGGGTTCCGACCACGATTCTACGCTGTCTCGGCCCGGTTGTCAGCGGCTCGCCGGTTGCGGGCCGGGGGATACAAGAAAGGGGCACCTCTACGCCCCCACCCGCGCGGGCAGTTCCTTGAGGATCTCGGAGAGGAAGGCCTTGGCGTCGCCGAAGAGCATGAGCGTGCGGTCCATGTAGTAAAGCTCGTTGTCGATGCCGGCAAAGCCGGGGTTCATGGAGCGCTTGATCACCATGACGGTGCGGGCCTTGTCGACGTCCAGGATGGGCATGCCGTAAATGGGGCTGGACTTGTCGTGGCGGGCGGCGGGGTTGGTGACGTCGTTGGCGCCGATGACCAGGGCGACGTCGCATTGCGCGAATTCGGAGTTGATATCGTCCATTTCGAACAGCCGGTCGTAGGGGATGTCGGCTTCGGCCAGCAGGACGTTCATGT
>JBGPKH010000300.1:0-10362 GCA_041485845.1 Bryobacteraceae bacterium | reverse complement strand
GGCTGCTCGCCTTCGCTCTCCAGAAGGAGGGCTGGTACCTGCGGGCCGACATCATCTGGAACAAGCCCAACTGCCAGCCCGAGAGCGTGAAAGACCGCCCCACGCGCAGCCACGAATACGTTTTTCTCTTCAGCAAGAGCGAGCACTACCGCTATGACGCCGCCGCCGTGCGCGGGCCGAACGGCCGCAATGTCCGCACTGTTTGGGACATCCATACCCGCCCCTACCCTGAGGCCCATTTCGCCACGTTTCCCGCCGCGCTGGTCGAGCCCTGCGTCAAGCTGGGATCGAGCCCGCAGGAGCTCATCCTCGATCCGTTTATTGGCTCCGGCACAACCGGCCTCGTCGCGCTCAAGCTCAACCGCCGCTTCGTGGGCATCGAATTGAACGCATCCTACCTGCAAATCGCCGAGAATCGCCTGAACGGGGATCTGATCCGGTGAGCGCCAAACTTCTGAGTCCTTCGCGTCAGGTGGTCTTCCACCAGATGCTCGGAAGCTCTTTCAGCCGCCGTTCAAACTCAGCACGAACCGCGCGTTTGACGTCGCTCCGGACGGGCGCTTCCTGGTGGCGGTCACTCCGAAGGCGGCCTTCACGCCCCTGACGCTGGTGACTAACTGGACGTCGGAATTGAGCGGGAAGTGAGAAGACCGTCAGTACTCGGTCTTGTCGCGCTTGCGGATCCACTCCTCGAAGGGACGGGTCGCCTGCTCGTCCGCCACGTGCAGCATGGGGATGCTGCGCTCGGACTGGGGAATCTCGATCTCGCGGTAGATGAAGGAGTCGTCAAACCCGGCGGCGGCGGCATCGGCGTGCGTGGCGGCGTAGAACACGTGCGCGGGACGCGCCCAATACACCGCTCCCAGGCACATGGGACAGGGCTCGCAGGAGGAATAGAGGTCGCAGCCGGCAAGCTGGAAGTCTCCGAGGACGCGGCAGGCTTCGCGGATGGCGACCATTTCGGCGTGGGCGGTGGGATCGTTGGTGCGCGTGACCTGGTTACAGCCGGCCGCGATCACGACTCCGTCCTTGACTACGAGTGCGGCGAACGGGCCGCCGTCTCGGCGGACATTGTCGATCGCCGTTTCGATAGCCTGCTTGAGAAAGGAAATGTCCATCAGGAGTGAGCGCGGCCGTTATGTCCGCGATCGAGCGAACGGATCAAACCTTGCAGCAGTTTCTTGGTCTCGCGCTGTTCGGTTGCCAGGAGCCGCAACTCTTTTTGAGTTTCGCTGTGTTCTCCTGCCAGCTTCAGTAGCTGCCGATCGGTCTGCTTCTGGGTCTTTTGCACTCCGGCGATCATCTTCATCCCGGCCAGGATGAGCTTGCGAATGGCCGCAATCTCGCGGTCATGTTGCGCGACCTTGGCCGAAGGCGCATTGGTTGCCATTTGAGCTCCCTCACCAGACTACACGATACCGCTCCAATTGGCCGCCGCTCAGTGTCAGACGCCCGTGACTGAGCCGCGACCAAAGGGAGCGGTGTCTACGGCTCGATGAGGCCGGCGCGAATGGCGTAGCGCACCATGCTCGCGGTTTCGTGCACTCCGAGCTTTTCGAGGATGCGGCTGCGGTGCGAATCGGCGGTCTTGTAGCTGATGCCCAATTGGGCGGCGGCTTCCTTGGTGGACCTGCCGTTGGCGATGAGCACGAGCACCTGCCGTTCGCGTTCAGTGAGGGCCAGCACCAACTTGACCGACTCTTCGTTGGGCACGAATACCCCGCGTTTACGGTCGTTGATGTCGGCGGCCGCTCCCATGAAGCCGGCAAAGGCGCCCGCATCGTCGTAGCGCGGTACCCCGGCATCTTCTACCCAGCAAAAATCGCCGCCGGACCGCCGCAGCCGATACTGAATGCGGAACGGCTGCCGCGCGCTGAAGGCCTTCAAGTAGGTCTCGATACACAAATCGCGATCGTCGGGATGCAGCCGGTCGGTCCATCCATTGCCGGTTTCGTCCTCCAGACGGCTTCCGCGAAACTCCAACCACGCCCGATTGAAGTATGTGTATATGGCATCCGGACCGGACATCCAGATCATGGCCGGCGCCGCATCGGTCAAGGCGCGGAACCACGCTTCGCTGGTCTGTTCCCGCTGCTTGTGCCGCAGCACTTCGGCCTCGAGTTCGGCCAGTTTTTGCCGGAGCGCGACAACTTCATCGAATTCTTTGCCGGGCGACATCGCGTATCCCACCATGCACCAAGATCATAGGACAGTAACTGGAAACCGTAAAGTACCAAAATGGAAACAAAATGCTTGACAAATAGCTTAGCCGCAAGGTAGTAGCCGCTCTCTCTATCGTATTTCATTTGTGGAACTTTCGGGGCGCCCGTGGGAAATTAGGAATGAGACGCCAATGACGCCGGAGCCCGAGACGGATGACGAACTGCTCATGCTGATGCGCAACGGCGACGAACAGGCGTTCGTTACGCTATACCGAAGGCGTCAGGCCGCCATTTACCGGTTCGCCATGCACATGAGCGGTTCGGCAGCGGTGGCGGAAGACGTTACTCAGGAAGTGTTTCTGGCGTTGATCCGCGAGGAGTGCGGGTTCGATCCGGAGCGCGGCACGCTTTCCGGATATCTGTTCGGCATCGCCCGCAAGCTGGTCCTGCGGCAGCTTGAGCGCGGCCGATCGGATGTGCCGTTGGAGGCGGAAGGCGAAGATTCGGCCTGGCCGGAGTTGGCGGTGCATGACGACCCCCTGGCGGACCTGACGCACCGGGAAGGCATCGAGGCGCTGCGCCGCGCCGTCCTGGCGTTGCCGCGGCGGTATCGGGAAGTGGTGGTCCTGTGCGATTTGGAAGAAGCGGATTACGCCGATGCCGCGTTGGTTTTGGACTGCCCTATCGGCACGGTGCGTTCGCGGCTGCATCGGGCGCGCGCGCTGTTGCTCGAGAAACTGCATCAGGAAAGAAAGTTTCGGCCCTCGCTGGGCGCATGGAAGCCGGTCAGGTGTTTGACGTGAGTAAGGTGTTTGACATGAACTGCCAGGAGTTTTGGAATACGATGCCGGAATTGGCCCGCCACGGGGACCGGTCCGGACACCTGCGGGAATGTGCCGCATGCGCCGCGCTTTGGGAGCGGCAGCGCGCGTTGACGGCCGGCCTGCGTACAGTGGCTCAGGAATGGGGCCATTTGCAGGCGCCCGCGCGCGTGGAAGGCCGGCTCACGGCCGCCTTTCGGGGCCACGCCGGACTGGGGGCAAGGTCTCGTCCCGCGCGCCTGTGGGTGCCGGTAGTGGCTTGGGCCGCCGCGGCCGCGGCGCTGGTGGCGCTGGCCATGTTCCTGGTGAGCGAGCGCCAGCCGCAAGCGCCGCGCCGCGCCGCGCCGCGGGCCACCGAATTGGCCGTGGCGCAACCGCTGCCGGATTTCGCAGGGAACCAGTTCGGCGTGAGCGGCGATTCGCCGTACAACAGCGACGAGTTCATTCCGTTGCCCAATGCGGCGCGGATCGCTCCAAACGAAGATGTAAATCTCGTGCGCGTGGAAGTGCCGCGGTCGGCCATGATCGGACTGGGGTTTGAGGTAAGTGCGGAGCGCGCCTCCGAACCTGTGCAGGCGGAGGTCGTATTGGGAACCGACGGTCTGGCGCGGGCGGTGCGGTTTCTGGATGAGTAAACAGATTTGCCAAGGAGTAAGACATGCTGATTCGAACGACTCTTATCGGACTGATGGTTTTGGCAGCGAGCGCGATCGCTCAACCTCCGGGTGGGGGCCGCGGCCCCGGCCGTTTCGGTCCCGGGCCTGAGCCGGGCGGCTTTGGCGGTGCGCGCTTCCTGGGTGCGGAGGCGGGAATGCCTGGGCGTGTGGTGAAGAACGCGCCGTATTCGGCCGACGTGGTGACCGAGAACACCCACACCTTGGCGGATGGCAATCGCATCCGCCAGACCAGCACGGTGAAGGTGTACCGCGATTCGGAGGGCCGCACACGGAACGAGCAGTCGCTCAAGACCCTCAACGGCCTGGCGCCCAACGCCAATCTGCCGGAGATAGTGTTCATCAACGATCCGGTGGGCGGCGCGAATTACGCGTTAAATCCGACGGGGCGGACGGCGACCCGGTCCACCTGGGCGCGTCCCGCGGCGGCGACCGGACAGGGACGTGGGATGGGACGCGGGCAGGGAAGGCCGGCAAGTCCCGAAGTCGCCGGCACCGGTCAGGGGCAGGGGCGCGGACCGCGGCGCGGCGGCGCCAACCCCAACGTCAAGACCGAAGCGCTGGGCAGCCAGTTGGTGGAAGGAGTACAGGCCGACGGCACGCGGACCACGATGACGATTCCGGCCGGCGAGATCGGCAACGAAATGGCGATCCAGATCGTGACGGAAACCTGGTATTCCCAGGAACTCAAGACCATGGTGCTTTCCAGGCGCACGGACCCGCGGATGGGCGAAACGGTCACCAGGATGACCAACGTCAGCCGCAGCGAGCCGCCGGCGACATTGTTCCAGGTGCCGGTGGATTTCAAAGTTAACGACGCCCCGTCCAGAGGCGGCCGGGGTTCGAGGCAGTAGCGGGGCGGGACAGACCACGAAAGGCGATGGTCTGTCCTACTTCAGAACGCCATCAGGTCTTTCTTTCCTTCGATCTTCTTTCCATCCACAGCGGCGACCTTCTGCAGGTCGCGCCATTCCTTGAAGGGGCCGTTGGTGTCGCGATACTCGATCACGGCCCGGGCTTCCTGGGTGGTGAGACCGAGAGCCGTTTTCAGCTCGATCAAGGGGGCGGTGTTCACGTTGACCTTGGAATCCGGACCGAAGTTCTGGGTCAGGTAGTCCACCACCGCGGCCAGGTCCTTTTCGGTGCCTTTGGCTCCGCGGTCCACCATTTCGGCCACCTGGTCGGCCCAGTCGTCGCGGCTGCGGCGGTCTTTGCGGAAATTGCCGGTGCCGTGGCAGTCGAGGCAAATGCGTGTAGTGGCTTCCTTGCCCGGCCCGTCCGGGAGACGTTTCACCTCGTCGTCGTCGGGCACGAAGGCCAGGCACAAGAACGCCGCCGCAACGCCGATACACAGCGGTCTTCGGGTAAGGGTGAATCGCATGGAAGATTCATTTTACGCCAGGTGGGACCTTGTTCGCTTTACGACAGACGGGAGTCGTGTGCAGCATCGCTACCATGGTCGACGATTTCGTCGGCCGGGGCATGGCCGATCCGCGATTGAATGCCGACCCCCTGGTGGACCAAGCGCACCATCGAGTGCCGCCTGCGGGATTCGAGTACCGGGTGACGGAGATGGTCTGCTGGGCGGCCGGGGGGCCGCAGAAATACACGGGGCGTTCGATGAAGGAATCACACCAGCATTTGAAGATTACCTGTGCGGAGTGGGAAGCCTTCCTGGACGATTTTCAGCAGACGCCGGACAAGTTCGCGGTGCCGGTGGAGGAGCAGGCAGAGCTGAAGGCGATCATGGACGGCACGCGGGCACACATCGTTTAGACGCGCTTGCGGCGGGCGCGTAGCGGGCAACGGGCCGGTGGGCGGCGAAGCGGGGATCTCACCGCCGGGACTTCGAGGAAAACCGGGTTGTGGGGCGAGGGTTTAACGCTCGGTGTTGTTGGCGCGGCTCGGGCGCAGGAAGCCGGGAAGAGTGCCGCCGAGGGGTTCCTTCGGCGTGCCGCTGCGACTGCTGGGACTGGGGGGAAAGTCTCCCGAGGTCTCCGAGGTCTCCATCCGGCTGAGCTGTGGGACACTGCGCGCTAAAGTGGGAACATGCGCATCTCATTGGCCGTCGTGCTGCTGCTGGCGACGCCGCTGGCTGCCCAGGAGATCCAGCTCGTACGCGTGGCTTCCGGTATTTCGGCCCCCACCGATATTCAGAACGCCGGCGACGGGTCGGGCCGCCTCTTCTTCGTCCAGCAGAACGGCCTGGTACGCATTCTGCGCAACGGCGCGCTCCTGGCGCAGCCGTTTCTCGACATCCGCGGCAGGACCCGGGGTGACGGCGAACGCGGCCTGCTGGGACTTGCTTTCCCGCCGGGATTCGCGCGGAGCGGCCGCTTCTACGTCGACTACACCGACCTCGGCGGCGACACCGTGATTGCGCAGTATCGCGTATCCGCGAACCCGGACATCGCCGACGCGTCGAGTGAGATCGTGCTGCTCCACATCGCGCAGCCGTTTGAGAATCACAACGGCGGCCAGGTGCGGTTCGGACCAGACGGCTACCTCTACATCGCCATGGGAGATGGCGGCTCGGGGGGCGACCCTCTCCACAACGGGCAGAGCCTGGGCGCCCTGCTGGGGAAGTTGCTGCGCATCGACGTGGAGAGCGACCCGGGCCGCGTGCGTATTCCGCCCGGCAACCCCTTCGCCGGCGCCGCTGGCGCCAGGCCCGAGATCTGGGCCTACGGTCTGCGCAATCCGTGGCGCTTCAGCTTCGATACCGCCACGCGAGACTTGTGGATCGCCGACGTCGGCCAGGATGACTACGAGGAGATCGATCTCCAACCGGCCGCCAGCCGCGGCGGCGAGAACTACGGCTGGAACCTCATGGAGGGCATGCACTGTTATCAGGCCGGCTGCAATCCGCAGGGTCTTACTCTCCCGGTGGCCGAGTACTCGCACGCCGAAGGGTGCTCGGTGATTGGTGGCCTGGTCTATCGCGGGCTCGCGTCCCCCGGCCTCCGCGGCGCCTACATCTATGGCGACCTGTGCAACGGAACCATCTGGGGCCTGGACCGCCAGGGGAGTGTATGGGCCAGCCGCAAGCTGGCGTCGGCGGGGTTCACCATCACGACTTTCGGTGTGGACGAGGCGGGTGAGATCTACGTCAGCGACGCGGACCGCAGCGCGATTCTCCACGTCGTGGGCAGCGTAGCGCCGCGCATCACGGCGACGGGAGTGGTGAACGCCGCGAGCTTTCTCGCGGGCTTGACGGCCGGATCGTTGGCGACCGTGTTCGCGGCGGGAGTTCTGGACACCGCGGGAATTCTCGCGGCGAGCCAGGCGCCCCTTCCCGCTGCCCTGGGCGGAGTCTCCGTGACCGTGAACGGCATCGCTGCCCCGATACTCGCCATCGCCAATGTCAATGGCCGGGAACAGGTCAATTTCCAAGTGCCGTTTGAGGTCGCCGGGCAGACCACGGCGGCGGTTGTGGTAACCCGCCTCGGCCTGTCGAGCGCCGCGCTCAACGTGCCGGTTCTCGATGCGCAGCCCGCCGTTTACACCACGGACGGCGTGCAGGCCGTGGTGGTCCATAACGCGGACTACACGCTGGTCACGGCCGAGCAGCCACTGAAGCCGGGCGAGTTCGTGTTTCTGTATGCCGCCGGTCTGGGGCGCGTATCCAACCAGCCGCCGACCGGCGCCGGGGCGCCTGCTTCGCCGCTCGCCGCAGCGCTCGCTTCCGTGCAGTTGACGCTCGCCGGCTTGCTCTGCGAGGTGCAGTATGCCGGCCTCGCGCCGGGCTTTGTGGGCGTCTACCAGGTCAACTTCCGCGTCCCGTCCAACGCACCTGCCGGCTCCGACGACCTGGTGCTTCGCGCCGCCGGGTCATCCGGACCAACGGTCAAAGCGCTGGTCCAGTAGCGCCGGGGTCTGCAAGGGATTACTGCAAGCTTGTTCCCGGCTCCCGCGGTCTCGGGTACTGACCGCCGGCGGAACAACCCGCCGGTCCTCGAAGCACACCCAGAAAAGCTCCAAACCGCCGGCGGCCAGTTGGCCAAGCGCCGAGCCTCCCGAATGGAGACTATAAGTAGCCAGGGGCGTCAGTCATAACTCCCCTCCACGAACCACCCGCCGGGGCCGCAATACACCCGGTAAAGCGCGCCGTCGGACAGGGCGATGTCCCATTCGTCGCGCGACCACGGGTCGGTGGTCCACCAGTCGCCGGAGGTGCGCCAGGGGCCTGCCAGCTCCACTACCTTGCCGCGAATGCCTTCGGCGGCGATGAAGCTGGGTTGTCCGGATGCGATCGCCACACGGGCGGCGCGCGGGGGACGAAACATGCGCAAGGACATGCGTACCTGAAAAGAAGGCCAGCCGGGGGGCCGGCCGACAGACCGGGAGGCCTGTCCCACGGGAATCATCCGGAAAGCGCCCGGCCGGTGCGTGTCGAGCAGTTCCGGGGCGCCCGCGCGGCCCTCGCCCACAATCGACTGGATGCGCGCTAGCGTCAGTTCCAGCTTCACGGGCTCGGGCGTCACCGGAATGAACAGTCCGCTCTGTGCCGCCTGCGGTTTCACCGGGTTCATCCCCATCCAGACATGCACCACGGGGCCGGGCGGAGGATGCGCCGAAAGGTCGAGTTGCCAGAGCTTGAGAAATGTCTTGGTATCGAGCGACGGCACCGGCAGGCGCAGCGTGCGCTCGTGCGTCGAGCGGTTTTCGGGTTTCAGCCGCAGGCGCATCTCGTCGGTGGCGAGGCCGCGCGTACTCAGTCGCGTGGCCAGCCCGTTCACCAGCCGCGAGAGCAGAAAGGTCAGCGGCTCCAGCAGGTCCACCGGGTACTCCAGTTCGATTTCGTCTTCGAAACGGAGCGGATCTTCGAGCGGCACCAGCTTGCGTTCCGCCTCGCCGCGCGCCAGTTCGCGCAGGCGCAGTCCCTCGGGACCCAGGCGCTCGGCGATCCCCAGGGGAGGCAAGGCCCCCAATTCCTGAAAACGGCGGATGCCCCAGCGCTCGAGCGTCTCCTGCAATCCCGGGGAAGGGGCCAGCACACCGAGCGGCAGCGGGCCGAGGAACTTGGCCTCGTCGCCCTGCGGAATGACGCTGACGCCCTTGAATCCGCGCGCGGCGCAGATAGCCGCATCGGGATTGGCCGCCAGTGCGATATTGGCGTTCACCCGGACCTCGGCGGCGCGCCGCGCCAGCGCCGCAGCCACGTCCTGCGGAAGTCCGAAGAGGCGGTCCAGCCCGGAGGCGTCGAGGATCACGGTGCCCTCCGCCGTCCGTTCCACCGTGGGAGAGAACTCGAAGGCCAGCGCCGTCAAATTGCCTTTGCCGTGAAGACAGGCGAACATGCCTTCCTCCGATCGGTGGACGCCACCCGCACCTCGATGCCGCGCAGCAGCCGCGCAGGGGCCGGCGCCCCCGACCACACGACGTCCTCGCGCTTGCATTCCAGGATCAGGGAGGCGCAGGTTTTGGCGTTCGATTGCCGCGCCACGGTCACCAGCACGGTAGGGGTGTGCTCCACCGCGCGGCGCAGGCGAAACCAGGAAGTGAGCGAGATGCGGCGCGCGGTCTGGGGAGGAGTGTCGCCCAGGTCCATCGCCACCAACCCGAACCCGCCGCCCTGGAGCAGGAGGTCGACCGCTTTGAGGGCGTGCTCGGCGTTGTGTGCGGAACGGACCCAAAGCAGGCGCTCCAACCGCACTCCGGCGGCCGCGGCGGAAGCCGGGTCGAAGACATCTTCCGCATCCACCAGCGCGCAGACCTCGTCCCGCGCGGTGGCCGCAGCGAGGATCGACACCAGCAGGCTGGTGCGTCCCGAAGAGGCGGGGCCGAAGATCTCCGTCAGGCAGCCGCGCGGCAGGCCGCCGGTAGCGGCATCGACCTCCGAAATTCCGGAACGAACCCATTCGGGCCCCGGCCGCGACTGCCAGTCCAGATTGCCGTTGCCGCCCAAAACCGCTTCGAACTGTTGTTTAAGAACTGCCGCGCCCATGTTCTCTTTTTATTCGCCTGCACTATATTTTTACAGCGAAGAAGATCGACCGTCAAGTGTTGTATTTCGTACTGGAAGTACTGTATCTTTATAATGTGAATTTACGCTCAATCCGGCTTTGGGTTGTCTCTCTGATCCCGGTCTTCCTCCTCGCTCAAAACCCCGCTGTCACGGTGACGATCGACGGCAATGCAAACCGCCACCCCATCAACCCCAACGTCTACGGGATCGCCTACGGCACCAACGCGACCCTGCCCGACCTCAACGCCCCGGTCAACCGCTACGGCGGCAACAACACCAGCCGCTACAACTGGCAGATCAACGCCGACAACCGCGGGCAGGACTGGTATTTCGAAAGCATTCCCGAATCCAGCGCCACCGCCGGCGAGCGCGGCGACACTTTCATCTCCGTCAGCAAGGCCGCGGGCGCTCAGGCCCTCATCACCATCCCCATGGTCGGCTACGTCGGCAACCTGGGCTCCAACCGGTCCAAGCTCGCCAGCTTTTCCATCGCCAAATACGGCAGTCAGACCGGCAACGACTGGCAATGGTTTCCCGACGCCGGCAACGGCATCTCGTCGGCCACCGGCGCCTACATCACCGGCAACAACCCCGCCGACGCCAACGTCTTCGCCAACTCCAGTTTCCAGGCGGCCTGGGTGCAGCACCTCGTCAACACCTGGGGCACGGCGGCCAACGGCGGGCTGCGCTACTACATCCTGGATAACGAGCACAGCATCTGGCACTCCACCCATCGC
>JBGPKH010000299.1:0-10372 GCA_041485845.1 Bryobacteraceae bacterium | reverse complement strand
GGCATGTACCTCCTCCGCCTGGAGACGCAGGACGGCCTGGCCAGCCAGCTCGCCAGCATGAAAGCGCTCGGCCTGCCCAACGACTACCTGGAGACCTACACCGCGCGAGTCCGCTCCGTCGAGCCCGGCCAGGTGCAGGCCGTCGCCAGGAAGTACATCGCACCGGGGCAGAGTGCCGTGGTCGTGGTGGGGGACGCGTCGAAGATCGGGGATGCGCTGAAGAAGCTGGGGACGGTGACGGTTACGAAAGGTGAGAATTGAATCGTTCTTTCTACAGGGCTGTGGCCGGTCCGAATGGGCCGGAATCCGTGCTTGCCAACTGCCGAGACGGGCGTTTCACGGGATCTATCGACCCTTCGCAGCGGGGCTGTGGAATAATGGGTGAGGTAATGGAAGAAATCACCCTTCAAGTCCAACCTGACGAGCAATCGGGCTGGCTCGTGGCATGGTGGGATGATCCGAACGGCGAAGGTGGCATCACCACGCAAGGACAAGATCTGCGCGATTTGCAGCGGCAAATCTTGGAAGCGGTCGCAGTTCACTTTGACGAACGAACCGTTCCTCGCCGAATCCGCATCCACTTCGTCAGCGATCCTATCTTGGCTCAAGCATGAAGCTTCCCGGGACGTTTCGGGGGCCGAAGCAGTCAAGGCTTTAGGGCGGATGGGCTTCTCGATTACCAGACAGGCGCGTGATCCGATCGAGCGCTTGAATCGCACGCCATTTGAAGAGCCGCGGAAGTGGCGAGTTGCAGGATATCGGACACCGCAGGAGGCCATCTTCCAGGACCGGAAGCTTGGTTGCCACGCGGAACTAAATGTGATTCTCTGATATTCATGAAGCGAGGAACGCACATTCAGCGGGCACTGCCGCTCATCGCGACTGCAGCGCTCGCCGCTACATTATCGGGTCAGGGCGGCGTGGACACAAAAGGCTGGACTGCTGCCGACGATCATCGGAACATGCTCGATCGGCTTGGCATCAAAGCGCTCCGCCCCGGCCCGAGCGGCAACGAATCGGCGCCGAATCACGCCAATTACGATGAGGCCAAAGCGAATCCATACCCGGACCTTCCTGACGTCCTCACGCTTAAGAACGGCAAGAAGGTCACGACCAAGGCCATCTGGTGGAATCGGCGGCGGCCGGAGATCGTGGAAGACTTTGAGCGGGAGGTGGTGGGCCGGGCGCCTAAGAACGTCCCGAAGGTGACGTGGGAAATAACCAGGAGGGCGGAAGCGGCCGTAGGTTCGCATGCCGTGATCGGCACACAGCTATTGGGTCACGTAGACAATTCGTCCTACCCCGGCATCCAGGTGGATATCCAGATGACCCTGGTCGTCCCCGCCGGCGCCAAGGCTCCGGTCCCGGCGATGATGATGTTCGGCGGCCGCAGCATTCCGGAGGTGGCGTTTCCCGCGCCGGCGTTCCCAGGCCGGGGCGCGGCAACAGGACCGGGCGCCGCAGTCGGTCGCGGCGCTGGCGGTCCGCCACCAGGCGCCGACCCTCCCGCGATCGAACAATTGATCGCCGACGGCTGGGCGGTCGTCACTATCAATCCGGGAAGTATCCAGGCTGACAACGGCGCCGGTCTGACCAAAGGCATCATCGGACTGGTGAACCAAGGCCAACCGCGAAAGCCGGACGACTGGGGCGCCCTCCGCGCCTGGGCCTGGGGCGCTTCGCGGGGCCTCGATTATCTCGAAACCGAAAAGGCCGTCAATGCGAAACAGGTCGGAATCGAGGGCGTATCCCGATATGGCAAGGCTGCATTGGTGACGATGGCATTTGACACCCGATTCGCCGTCGTGCTGATCGGTTCGTCCGGTGAAGGTGGAGCGAAACTGCACCGCCGGAACTGGGGTGAAGCGGTCGAGAACCTGACGAGCTCGGGCGAATATCACTGGATGGCGGGCAACTTCCTGAAGTACGGCGCTTCTGAGGCCGCCTTTGGAAGCAAAACGCCGGGCGACCTGCCGGTGGATGCCCACGAACTGCTGGCGCTGTGCGCGCCGCGCCTCACCTTCGTGAGCTATGGCGTGCCGGAAAAAGGCGACGCAAAGTGGATTGATCACCAAGGCAGTTTCATGGCCGCCGTCGCCGCACAGCCGGTGTTTCGTCTTCTCGGCGCGAAGGATCTTGGGGTTAAGGAGGGCTACCAAACGGCGAAAGTGCCCCCGGTGAACGTTGGACTGCTGGATGGGCAGCTTGCTTGGCGCCAGCACGATGGCGGTCATACCGATGGCCCGAACTGGAAATACTTTGTTCCATGGGCGGATAGGTTCCTCCATCACAGCGGAGCGGCGGGGCCTCGATGAAGATCCTGCTGCTTGGGCTCGCGGTCTCGGCGCTGATTCAGGCCCAGGGCGATCGGCCTGTTCCGCGAACGGACAAGAACTCCCAAATCGCACACCAACAACTCCTGCGAAAGACCAGGCAGGGGCGCATCGATATCTACTTCGAAGGTGACTCCATTACGCGGCGCTGGGGAGCTACGGACTACCCGCAACTGCTCGAAAACTGGAGACAGAACTTCTTCGGATGGAACGCGGCTGACTTCGGCTGGGGGGCGGACCGCATCGGGAATATCCTCTGGCGGCTCGAAAACGGTGAATTGAATGGCGTCAACCCGAAGGTGATCGTGCTCCTGGCGGGCACGAATGACGTCGGCAATCGATTACCTCCAGCCGGAATCGATGCCGCTGCCGAAGACGTGACCGAAGGCCTCCAGGCAGTCGTGCGAGTGATGCGGGCTAAAGCTCCCGATGCGGCGATTATATTAATGGGAATCTTTCCGCGCAACGACAACATGGATGTGATGCCGTTGATCGGCAAGATCAACTCGAACCTGGCCAAGATTGCAGACGGTCGGAAGATCCGGTATCTGAACATCAACGATAAGCTCGCGGACCGGGACGGAAAGCTCTACGACGGAATGATGAACGTGAATGACAAACTCCATCCTGCGTTGAGGGGCTACCAGGTTTGGGCGGATGCCTTGAAGCCTCTGTTCACGGAATTGCTTGGACCGTCTGCGAAAGAAGATCGCGCTCCACCGCCGACCGGAGATCCCTCCGCCCGCCGATGATTCTCGAGCACCAGGGGGCGCCATGCCTTTTGCCAGGACTGTTTTTGGAAGCTCGCCGGAGCCGCAAAGAATGAAGGAGCCGAAGTCTTTGTGCCAATCGCCATCAGGAGCCACCGGTCCCGTCCGCACCCAGTACTGCAAGCGGTGAAGATCGTCGAGCGGGATCTGGCGCTCCTCTACCCGCGCGAGAATGTGCTCCCACACGGGCCTCGTACCGGCGAGCCCCGTCGGCGGTTTGACGTTGCGCGGTGTTTCACAACACCAGGATATCAGGTGCACCACCCTGGTGCATCGCTGGTCACTTTTGCCACTGGGTTCGAATCGGTGGCCCGCACTCGAACTGACGCTTCTTTCGTCCGCGCGGAACCGCCCCGGCAAAGTGAAGCGACGACCAGGCCGGCGCCGGGTTTGGCCGCGACTGGCGGCACGCCGCCGGGTTAGGGCCGGCGGATGCTCCACACGGCCCCTACGGAGTGCGCGCTACCGTCCCCAGTACCGCCACTTTTCCGTCGGCGGATAGCTTCCGAACGCGCGGCGCCCACTGCCGCCGGTTGGGTGAGCCGGCGTTCTGATACTCGAGGACGTATAAGTCGCGGTCGAACATGGCGACTCCCGTCGGCGACCACCCGCCCTCCGCCTGCATCGCCGTGGTCACGTTCCCATCCGTCCCCACGCGGAGAACCAAACTGCACCCCGTTGCCGCGGCGTAGATCACGCCGCCGGCGTCCAGCGTCAGGCTCCGCATGTAGGGCTCCCAGCCCTTCTTGAAACCCGGAACAGCGATGCAATCGGGCAGGCTGGTCAGAGGCCCCGCCACGGTCGAGACCGCGCCTTCCTTGGTCACCTTCCGGATGGTGTGGTTCCCCACGATGTAGATGGCGCGGTCTGGCCCGACCGCAATTCCGTTGACCTTGCGCAGTTTCTTGGCCTTGGGGTTGTCGGGAACTTTCGCGACCACGTAACGCTCCCCGGCCGGGCTCAGCCGGAGGATCTGCAGAGGCCCGTTCTCATTGGAGGACGCGTAGTACACGTCGCCTTCCGGACCAATCGCGATCGGCCCGCTGGTGGAAGCGAGCATCGCAGGGTTCACGCCTTTGGGAGTGATGCGCTGGTAGAACTCCGGCTTGGATCTTGCATAGCGGCCGTCCGAATCGAAACCGAGCCAGTGCGCCGGGTGCTTGAATTGCAGCGTCATTTCGCCGCGCCCGTTCAATCTCCAAACCCCGACCCCGGAATCGGTGAACCAGACTTGCCGTTCCAGGTCCACCACAATGCCGGAACCGGGTTCGGACCGCAAAAAGACAGCCGAAGAGGAAGCAAAAAATGACAGCGATGCGCACACCCATAAGCCGGCTGCGAGGCGTTGACAGAATTCCCGCGATTTCACACTCACCCCGAATTGTCATTCTTGGACCCCCTGTTTCTGGTCAGTATACACCCCGCCGCACTCCCCGGTCCCTGCCGAGACCAAATTACGCTCGAAACCTTCGCCCACGGCTTCCACTACTGTCTGCACGACATAACGGGTCATTTCTCCCGAGCGCCGCCGCCTACGGCACGAGTAACCGAGCTTCAAGCTCGCTCGCGTGATCGGAGCGTCGCGATCACCTCGGGATCGTCCTTCCAGCCCCGCGCCAACTCCTGGACCGCCGCCCTCCGCACATCGTTGTCGGCATCCGAGCGGGCGCGTTCCTTGAGCATCGGCAGGGTCTCGGGATCGTCCTTCCAGCCCCGCGCCAACTCCTGGACCGCCGCCCTCCGCACGATCCAGTCCACGTCATCCTCAGCCGCCGATCTCATCCAAACACGCGTGGTTTCCGACCGCCACACGAAGGCAATCAGTCCGGCAGCCTTCTCGCGTGTGGAACCGGCCTCGGAGAGCTCCTCGTACCCTTCATAGTAGTAAGGAGGGTCATACCGGATCGCTTGCTCGACGAATCTCCGCCGCAGCGCCTCATCCGTCGCCCGTATCGCCCGCCGGTTGCGGACTTCGCTCAAACACCCGGCAGCCAGCATCAAATTGGCCAACTTGTCGTGGCGTCCATCCTGCTTCATCAGGAAAAGGATCAACTCCTCGGCCTGCTTCTCTCCGACCATACCGGCGATCAGGCGCAGCACCTCATGCCAGCTTTCGTCCTTCCAATGCAGTCCGTACACCTCGTCTTTCAACTGCTCCAGGGTCAAGGTCTGCTTCTTCTGAAACAACTCCACGAACCAGGCGGCGCAGAAGTATTCCAGAAAGGTGCGGTGAACAAACGAGAAGCGGTCCGCCCCGGCGAAACAAAGAATGAAATTACGCTCGATCAACTGCTGTACCAGCGAGAGGGCCTTGCCGTGAGGGTCCGGCACACCCAGGTTCCTCAGAAACGTCCGGAAGAGCTCGACCAGCCGGGTGCGCTCCACCAGGTTCCCGGCCAGGCCGCTTTCGCCCTGCTGCATAACGCCCGCCAGTTCACGCAACAGCTCTTCTTTTTCCTGCCGCGCGAAGGTATCCACCGGAAGGGAGCGGCTGGCGTCCCACTCATGCAGCAGGACCCGGCTGGCCTGGGCGTAAAGCTCCACGCGATCGCGCGGAAGATCCTGGTTGCGATTGAGGATCGCCATCATGGTGAGCAGCAGCGGATTGCCGGCCAGGTCGCGGACCGCGCGAGATTCATGGAGCGCGCGTTCCAGTTGGCTTCCGAGCCGCGCGCTCTCTTTTGCCGTATCTTCAGCCGCATCGTGCCATTTGCGAAGAAACTCCAACACCTGCCGGTCGTCGAAATCTTCCAGCGTGGCATGCGTGAAGCCCGCGTTACCAAGCCGCTCCGCTTCATAGCCCACAATGCGCGAGGTGACGATCATGGGCGCTTGCATATAGCGCCCGGCAAAAGCCATGATCTCCTCGATCACCAGCCCGCGCGTCGGCGCGTCGAAGATCTCATCCAGGCCGTCCAGATAGAGCGCGGCGCCTCCCGCTCTCAGGCGTCTCTCCAGTTCCCTTGCGTCCAGCCCGTACGACGTGCATCCGGACTCGCAATACCGCAGCAGCCCGTGGCGCTCCTGTGCGTATTCCTTCAGATCGATCCAAACCGGCAAGGGCCGGCCATCGGCGCCGCCTGCTTCCTGGGCTGCCCATCCCATCACCAGGAACTTTAGCAGCGACGTCTTGCCGGAGCCGGGATCGCCCAGGACCACCACCAGGCGGGAACGCGTCAGCACGTCGAGCACGGGCGTGATGGGGCTGCTCTGATAGCCTTCGCGCAGTCGCGTGGTTTCGGCATCGTCGTACTCCCTGGTGGTGTGCCCTTCCTGCCGGAGGCGGCGCAGAAGCTCGCGCGGGAGTTCGCGTACCGGAGCGGACTCGCGGGCAGACTGTGGAACGAAGACATTCCACAGATTGACGCGGCGATCATAGGTGCTGGTGTGCATCGCCGAAAGCTGCAGCAGCGCGCATTTTTTTCGCAGGTACTCGCGATACCCGGCAAGGTTGAAGCCGGGATCGGGACCGGCCATGCGCGCCAGCGACTCCGCCGATTCCTGTTGTAGTTCCGTCTGCCGTTCCAGCAGCGCGGTATCCAGCGCCCCCGCGCAGCGCCGGATCGCTTTTTACGTGCTTCCGAATGCTTCGCGCGTAGCTCTTGGACACCAGCTTCCAATCGAAATCTTCGGGCAGCGGATCGAGCCCAAGCCCGCCCCACATGCGCTCCACCGGCCCAAAGTCCACATCTTTGGTTTCCGGCTCCAGCCAGCCGGCGATGTCCGGAGCCGCGTACTCGATGAGGCGCGACAGTTGTTCGCGATAGCCGGGGATGGCGCTCGAGAGCGGCGTTTTGTCCTCCAGCTCGGGGAGAAATTCTTCGACGAAAAGTTGCACCGCCACCTTCGCGGCCTTTTCGCGCTCGCCCGGCTGCAAGCGCTCCAATAGACGTTTGGCGCCTTTGCCGGCCGCGTCGTTCGCCAACCCTTTGAAGACCTTCTTCCAGTCCACCAGTGCGATGATGGCGCGCGCGGCCGCGGAGATGATTACCGGATCCACGAAGTCCATCATACGGCCTTTCCGGAAAGCGCGCTCGCGCGCCAGCCGAGCCGCGACCACAGGGAGCGGTCTTACCATACGCTGCGGGGCCCGCCTCCCCACCTTCCAAAATTCGATCCGTAACCTCCCCCAATTCAACGGCCTACAGACAACGGCGTCTTTTTTGACCTACCCGATTTTCCGAGTCACGCGTGTTGGGACTTTTTTTCAATTCACGTTTTGCTGATTCCAAAGCCACTTACCCGTACGGTCCCGCTGTCCGGCCGCCGGCCGCGGCATTTTGTTCTGCTATAGATAAGTCAGGTAGAAGATCTGCCCGACCCGGGACCCTCGACACGGGCCAAGACAACCCGGCGGCCTTTTCGCCGGCCAATCGGGAGACGCATCACGGAAAAATAACCCTCCCCATGCGTCTCCCGTCTTCGATCTGTCTCCGCAAGATACAGAAACAAAGGAGCTTACAACGCGAAGAATAATAACTCCACACACCTCCAGCCGATGCGTCACCGGCCCAGGCTGCACCCCTCGTCGCGCAGGTGCCAAACCGCTCACGATTCAGCCGTATTCAACTGTAAGCCGTTGATTCTACATACTGGCCGCCGCTCATGGTTGAGCGGTTCGGCTCGTCGTAGTTGACAATTTAGAACTGTTGACATATTGTATATAGCAGTTGCTATATGAGCTGGCTCCTCCTCCTCCACCAGATCCCGCCTACCCCCGCTTACCTCCGCGCCAAGGTCATGCGCCGCCTCAATCAACTCGGCGCCCTCGCCATCAAAAACTCCGCCTACCTGCTCCCCTCCTCCGAAGACGCTCTCGAAGATTTCGAGTGGCTCCGCCGCGAGATCCAGCAGGGCGGCGGCGAAGCCTGGATCTTCCGCTGCGATCCCGCCGGCGCGCTCTCCGGCCCGGAAATCCAGGAGTCTTTTCGCAAGCTCCGCGCACCCGACTTCACCGCCCTCGCCCAGGAGTGCCGTGCCTTCCTCGAAGAGTTGCGCGACAACCGCGGCGAAACCGAAGGCAGCCCGCTGCGTAAGCTCAAGCGCAGCCACGACGAGCTGGTCCGCATCGACTTCTTCGGC
Organism: Bryobacteraceae bacterium; assembly: GCA_041485845.1. GTDB lineage: Bacteria > Acidobacteriota > Terriglobia > Bryobacterales > Bryobacteraceae > OMOG01. Next base: position 2,187 of record JBGPKH010000299.1, on the reverse strand, counting down.
GCGCCCGGCCGCCAGGAACTGGAGGTTCTCATGAACGAAATCGAACGCACACTCAACGCAGAGCGCACACCGTCCGGCTCGCCGGCCGCGGCCACTGCCGGCTACAAAGGACGCACCTGGGTCACGCGAAAAGGCGTCAAAGTGGATCGCATCGCGTCGGCCTGGCTGATCCGCCGCTTCGTCGACCCCGCGGCGAAGTTCGTCTTCGTCGATCCGTCCACGTACACCCATCGTGATCGGGAGATTCGCTTCGACATGTTCGAAGGCGAATTCACGCACGTGGGCGACCTGTGTACCTTCGAGGTCCTCGTCCGCTTCCTCGGCGTCCAGGATGCGGCGCTCGATGCGGTCGCTGAAGTGGTCCACGACATCGACCTGAAGGACGCGCGCTTCCAGCGTCCCGAGACCGCGGGCATCGCGCCCCTGATCGCCGGCATCGCCCTCCGCCACGCCGGCGATGCGCGCCGCCTCGAAGAAGGCACGACCATCTTCGAGGCTCTCTACGCGCAGTACGGAAAAGGAGAGACCGCATGATCTCGCGGCGCGATCTCGGCCGCCTGGCGGCGATGGAGTTGCTGGCCGGGACTGCATTCGCGCAACACGCGGCCGTGCGGGGCGACGTGCCTCCGGACACCGTGTGGCTCAACGCCAACGAGAATCCCGAAGGGCCGCCCGAGGAGGCCAGACAGGCGATCGCGCGCGCCATCGCCCAAGCCGGCCGGTACAACCATCGCGCTTTCCCGGCGCTGCACGATGCCTTGGCGCGCTCCACCGGCGTGGCGGCCGGCGAGGTGATCCCAGGCGCCGGCTCCACCGAGATTCTGCACTGCGCCATCGACGCCTTCACCTCCGCCGGCCGCCCGCTGATCACCGCCTGGCCCACTTGGGAGATGACCCGCGATGTCGCCGAGGCCGGCGGGCGTCGCGTGGTCAAAGTGCCGCTGACGGCGAAGTGGTCGGCCGATGTCGAGCGCATGGCGGCGGAAGCCAGGAAGGCCTCGGGCGGCGTGGTCCACCTCGGGAATCCCAACAACCCCACGTCGTCGGTCACACCGAAAAAGGAGATGCGCTGGCTGGTGGAGAATCTCCCGCCGGACACCGTGCTGCTGATCGACGAAGCGTACATCCATTTCGCCGATTCGCCCGACGTCGAGAGCGGCCTCGCGTTCGTCCGCGAAGGGAAGAGCGCCATCGTCACCCGGACGTTCTCGAAGCTCTACGGCATGGCCGGCATGCGCGTGGGATTCGGGTGCGCGCGCGCCGATCTGGTGAAGCGCATGCAGCCGTTCCGCAACAACGTGATCGGCATTCTGGGTGCGCGCGCCGCGATGGCCGCTCTCGAGGCCGGCGAGACGCTCGTCGCCGCCCGGCGCACCCGGCGCAATCGCGTCCGCTCCGAAGTCTGCCGGTGGCTCGACCGGCGCGGCTTCCGCTACATCCCGCCGCAGGGGAATTTCGTGCTCATCGACATCCGCCGCGACGTGGCGGAAGTCATCCCCAAGATGTTGGCTGAGGGCGTGGCCGTCGGCCGGAAGTTCGACGTAGTGGACCGCTGGGTGCGCGTGGCCATGGGAACGGACCGCGAGATGGAGAAATTCCAGCGCGTATTTGAGAAGGTGGTAGGATGAAAACTTTCGCTATTGCGTTTGGCCTGGCATTGGTGACGGCCTCGGCCCAGCAGAATCCGGCGGCCGCCGCCGCGCGCGCCTGGCGCGAATCGCACGAGCGCGCCATCGTCGCCGAGTTCATGGACCTGCTGGCCCTGCCCAACCTCGCGCGCGAGGAAAGCGGCATTCGCCGCAACGCGGCCGCGGTCTCCGCCATCCTCGAAAAGCGCGGCGTCAAGACCCGGCTGCTGGAAGTCGCGGGCGCCCCGCCCGTGGTATTCGGCGAACTGACCACGCCGGGCGCGACTCGCACGCTCATCTTCTACGCCCACTACGACGGCCAGCCGCTCGATCCCAAGGAGTGGGCCACGCCGCCCTGGCAGCCCGTGCTGCGCAATCGCCCGCTCGACCGCAACGGCGACCTGGTGGCGCTGCCGTCGAGCGGCAAGATCGATCCCGAATGGCGCATCTACGCGCGCTCGGCGTCCGACGACAAGGCGCCGCTTCTCGCCATCGCCGCCGCCCTCGATGCCCTGAAGTCTTCGAGGATCGCGCTGCACTCGAACTTGAAGCTCGTCTT
>JBGPKH010000298.1:0-10388 GCA_041485845.1 Bryobacteraceae bacterium | reverse complement strand
GCCGCCGCGCGTGCCAGAGGCGTTCGGTGGGCAATCAGGCCGGCGTTGACGGTTTTCCGGGGACGAGGATGTCGGGCGGCGCCCGATGGACCGATGCGGGCCGCATCGCACATTCCGTGTCCCCTTGACAAGCTTGGGGGATGCAAGAAGCACAGCTACCGATGACCCAAGCCGATAGAGACCGGCTTGCAACGTTGCGGAAAGCGAACAAGAGGCCGATCACGCAGGGGGAGGCAGCCGCGGGGAAGTGTTGCAGTCTGCGGATTTGGTAGGGTGGCGTTATGAGATCCTGCCGACCGCGACTGTTTCCGCAAAGGCCAGTTCAAGCCCACCGCGATCGGCGGAAAAGATTCGCCAGTCCGCTCGTTCACCCGACGCTGGTGATGTAGGTCGTCAGTTGTTGGATATAGAATTCCTTGTCCTCGATGATGGCCCGCACCACGTCGCCGATCGAGATGACGCCGACGACTGTCTCCTCGACCACAACCGGCAGATGCCGGACGTGATTGTCGGTCATGAGGGCCATCGTCTGTTCGACTGTCAGCTCCAGACGGGCGCAGATGACCGGATGGGACATGATCTCGCGGACCTGAATCTCCCGGGACGCCTTCCCCTTGAGAATCACCTTGCGGGCGTAATCGCGCTCGGAGACGATGCCGACGAGCCGCTTGCCCTCCATGACAAGCAACGCTCCGACCCCCTTCTGCGCCATCTGATCGATGGCCTCGTACACGGTCGCGCCGGGGGCCAAAGACCAGATGTCCCGACCCTTGTCGTTCAGGAGATCGCAGATCCGCTTCATGGAGGGGACCCTCCTTATTGGATCAATTCTATGGATGCCGAACCCTTGCGTCAAGTGCAAAATCGCGAAAAGATAAGGCGGCGATGCGGTGGGCCTTCACTCTCCGCGGCGGAAGGCCGTTGGCTTCGCCCCTCAGCGGCTCATCGGGCGAAAGCGATCTGGAGATGACGGGCGGCCGAAGCTTGTATAATCTCAATGTGGCATTGCGGCTGATTGCGATCGTCTTCCTTCTTCTCGCGCCTCTATGCGCGGAGGACGCGGCGGCGCGCGTCCAGGCGGGCGCGGATCACCTGCAGCGCGGCGACTTGGAGGGGGCCATTCGCGAGTGCAAAGCCGCTCTGGCCGCGGACCCGCAGTACGCCGCGGCCCACATGCTCCTCGGCCAGGCTTATCTCGCGCAGCACTCGGTGAGAATGATGGCCGAAGCCAAGGCCGAGTTGCAGCAGGCACTCGACCTCGATCCAAACCTGCTCTGGGCGCGATTCTACCTGGCCAAGATCTACATCGATCTGGGCCAAAATGGCAAGGCTAAGGAGCAACTGGAGCGCGGACTCAAGAACCGGCCGGAGGTCCCGCACTTCCTCTCTTTGCTCGGTGATGTCGACCGCAAACTCGGCGATCCCGAAGCGTCGATCGAGCTGAATCGCAAGGCGCTGGCCCGCGATCCCAGCATGACGCCCGCGCACTATTACGTCGCCCTTGCCTATCTCGACCTGAAGAACGAAGACCTGGCGATACGCGAACTCGAAACCGCCCTTGCGTCTCAGTACGTTGTGCCGGAGATCTATCTGACGCTTGCGCCGCTCTACACCCAAAGAGGGCGGTTTAGCGAGGCAGAGGCGCTTTGCAAGAAGGCCATCGCGCTCGATGCGACCCGGCCAGAAGCGTACTTGGGACTGGCGCGGATTTACAATGCGAAGGGCTCCAGCGATCGGGCTCTGTCCGCCCTGAAGCTGGTCCTGCCGGAGGGCAAGAGTTTCCCCGCCACGGCTTATTATCAGCAGCTTCAATCGGACGCTTATTTCGAATTGGGGCGGGCCTACCAGGCCAAGCGGATGAAGGCGCAGGCCATCGACTCGTATGGGCGCTCGCTGGAACTCGACACAACCCGCGAGGAAGCCCGCCGCCAGCTTGAAAAGCTAGGCTCAGCGGGCGGCGTTCGCCTCGTCCAATAAGAGCGTCTGGTTGGCCGAAACATGCTCCAGCGCCTGCTTCTTTGAGCTGGGCCACTCGATTTCGAGGCGAGTGACAGTGGTCTCGGACCCCAGCCCCACATATAGCCGGACATCGCTCGTGCTGAGGTAGCTCCCGTAGGGATTGATCTCGCGGAACTGAGTACGACCGCCTGCGGTGACGCGTACTTTGGAGCCGATCCCGAAGCGGTTGCTCTCGCGGCCGCGCGCGCGGATCACGAGCCAGCGATTACGGTTGCCGCCGTCATTGCGCAGCAGGAGGGGCGGGCCGCCGCAGTCCGCAACCACGATATCCAGGTCCCCGTCGTTATCGAAATCACCGATGGCGGCGCCGCGGCCCACGTGCTGGACGCGGAAACCCGGACCACTTTCCGCGGAAACATCGCGAAACCTCCCGCCGCCGGTATTCTCGTACAGCAGATCGGTCTGCCGGTAGGAGAGCTGCGGATCGTAAAGCCGCACGTTATCGGTTACATGGCCATTGGTGATGAAAATGTCGAGTTGGCCATCATTGTCGAAGTCGAAGAGCTTGGTCCCGAATCCCAGCGACAGGACTTTAGATGGAAGTCCCGCTTTGATGGTGGCGTCTTCAAACAGGAGCTTTCCCCGGTTGTGGAAGAGCGGATTGTACTGGCGCGCAAAAGCGGTCAGGAAAATATCGGGCAGACCGTCGCCGTCGTAGTCGGCAATCTCCGTCCCCATGCCGGCCAGCGCTTTGGCATCCATGTCGAAGCCGACGCCGGCCCCGTAGGTGACGTCGGCGAACGTGCCATCGCCGCGGTTGCGGTAGAGGAAATTGCGTACGCCGTCGTTCGCCACGAAGATATCGGGCCAGCCGTCCCCATCGATATCGCCCGTCGCGACTCCCAGGCCCTTGCCTGCCGGATTCGCCACGCCCGCCTTTTTCGAGACTTCGGTGAACGTGCCGTCGCCGTTGTTGTGGTAGAGGAGACTCGGCGTGCCATCAAACTGTTGCGGGTCGCAGTACATCCGGTAGCCATCCTTGTTATAGCCGCAGTAGGGCGCGTTCTTGAGATCGTATTCCACATAACGGGCCACGAAGAGGTCGAGGCGGCCGTCGCGGTCATAGTCTAGCCAGGCCGCGCTGCTGCTCCATCCTCCGCCGCCGACGCCGGCTTTGGCGGTGACATCGATAAATGTGCCGTCGCCTTGATTGTGGAAGAGTTGGTTGCCGCCGTATCCGGTTACATAAATGTCCAGGAAGCCGTCGTTGTCGTAGTCGCCGGCCGTTACGCCGGTAGCGAACATACCGTTGCCGGCCACGCCGGCTTTGGCGGTGACATCTTCGAACCTGCCTTTGCCGAGGTTCCGGTAGAGCACGTTGCCAGGTGAAGGCTTTCCATGGGCGAGGTCGGCGCCGTTGGCGAAGAAGACGTCGGGAAGGCCGTCGTTATCGAAATCGATGAAGGCCACGCCGGACCCGAAGGTCTCAAACATGTGCTTGGCGGGTGAGGCGCCATTTTCGTGGCGGAAGGTGAAACCGGCTTCGGCGCCCACGTTGACGAATTGCACGCGCGGCTCCGGAGGCGCGCCCGCCAGCGACACCATCAGGAGCAGCAGGGCGGCACAAACAACGCCGGTGGGTCTGCTATCTGGCACTGGTCTGGTAGATTCCAATCGTGTGGGTTCGGTAGGACTGGGCCATCACTTTCCCTGCCGAGCGGAACGTAATGGCCTGCGAATCCTGCTTGGGCATGTGGCAGTCGATGCAGTTGTTCGCCTGGACTGCCAGCTTGCATTTCCGCTCCGTGTGACACTTGACGCAGTTGCCCGAGAGCGCCGCCAGGTTCCGTTCCACGCGGTGGACGTTGTGACAAGTGGCGCAGGTCATGGCGGGGCTGTTCTGAAAGCAACGGCTGCGACGCAGCAGGCCGACCTGGTTGCCGTGGACTTCCGCCTTCGGATCGGAGTCCATACCGGAGTGGCAAGCGGCGCACACGGCGATCTCGCCGTCGCGGCCCAGGCGCGCCGGGTTGCGGATGCCGGGATGCTGCTCCGCGGAACCGTGGCACTTTTGGCAGGTGATTCCGGCGAGCAACTGTCCCGCCGCCAGGGTGCTGTGACATGCCATACAGGAAGGCCGGATTTCGCGCTCGAAGTTGGCTTGCCCGTCAGGATAGCCGGGGCTCATGACCCATCCATCCGCGAGGGCCGAGTAGGAGACGGGCAACTGGTACAGTATCCCCTTCTTCCAGAAAAGGTAACTTTGGCCTCGACGTCCGGAGCCCATCACCAGGTCGAATCGCTCTTTGCGGGACATACCGTGGTCGTAGGCAGTGGCATAGAAATCGTCACCCTTACGTTCCATCTTGAAATACACGTCCGCGACGCCGGTGCGGAGGACATTGTGGCCCTCGACAAAACTGCCGCGGATGGAATCGGAACTGGCCCTGGTGGAACTGAGGAAATGGGCAGTCTGGCGGAAGGATTCCCCGATAGCCCGATGGCAGGACCCGCAGGAGGGCGCCCCCGCCATCAGGGCTATCAACAGGTTTACCATTCGAGACGAAGCTTCAGACCGATTTGCCGCGCGCCCTGTCTCTCCGGGTTGTACTGCGCGATTTGCGAAGTGAACAGGCCCGGATTCGGATTGTTGATGGTGCTGTTCGGGTTGTTGAAATGCGTATGGTTGAACAGGTTCGAAATCTGGCCCGTCAGGGTCATCCGGAGCTGTTCGAAGATCGGAAAAGTCTTCGCGATGCTCAGGTGATGGACGCTGATTCCCTGTCCCACCAGGATATTGCCTCCGCTGTTGCCGAAGTGACCTGGTTGCGGGATGGCGAATGCCGTGGCATCGAACCACCGGTTGTCGGTCCGCTGATCGGAAGGCAGGTTGCCATTAGCAATGCGGTCCGGCAATCCTCCGGAAGTATTGGTGTTGGATGGATTGGTGCCTGAGAATCCGGGCGAGAAGTAAGGTCCGCTGGCGAATGTCGAGATGGACTGCAAGTTCCAGCCGCCGAGCACGCGATCGACGACAGCGGGAGCGGTCGACATGAACCGCCGTCCTTTGCCCACGGGCACCGCCCACGTGGTGCTCACCACCACGTACTGCCGCCGGTCCGCGCCGTCGCGCTGCCACCGGCTGGTCACGTCGTAGGGATTCTCGGTGATGCTGAAGTTGTTCATGTTGTTGGCGAAAGTCCAACTCGCATCGAAGGTGAACGACCCCATCCTGCGCTGCGCCTCCAACTGCAAGGAATCGTAATGCATCTGCCCGTCGGTGTGGGTGACGCTGACGCTGTTGTACTGCGGATACGGATTGCGCGCCGCGGAAAACGGAGTGGCGCTCGGAAGCGGCTTATTGATACCCAGATTGTAGTTGAACCCGGAGCCGCGCGAGCCGATGTAGCTGCCGCGCAGCCCGAGGCCGTGCAATTCGCGTTCGATCGTGAAGTTGTATTGGCGAATGGCGCCGTTCCTGGTCTGCAGCGGATATCCCGTAGCGCCCTGGCCCGGTACGGTGGCGGACGCCAGGTTGCTGGGGAACGGGTTCGGGAACGTGAACAGCGGCACGCCGTTGGTCAGCACGTTGGTGTACGACTCGGACAACGTGTAAGGACCGGTGTTCAGCAGCCGGGCGAAATAGCCATAGCTCTCGGTGAACTCGCCGTAGCCGCCGCGCAAGACCCACTTGTCGGTCAGCCGGTAGGCGGCGGAAATCCGCGGCCGGAAATTGCGCATATCCGGGTCGCCCACCACTTTTCCCTCCACCACGTGAATCGTCTTGACCGGATAGAGCGGGTGGATCTTGGAGAGCGTGCCCGGCGCCACGACTATGTCGCCCGTATCGGGATTGAAGTTGTACATCAATCCATCGTTGGAAATCGGCGCGCCGTAGTAATCCCAGCGAAGCCCGTATTCCAGAGTCAAGCGGTGGGTGACCTTGAAAGAGTCGGAAATGAAAATGCCCGCCTGATTCTGGTGATTCAGCCGGTTGACCAACGGGATCAGGCGTGAGCTGTTGAACGGGATTCCCAGAAGGAAGTCCCCGTAACCGATCCCGGTGTAGGTTCCGTTGAAGCTGAAATTGCCGTACACCTGCGTCGATATCGAGCCGCAGCAGTTCCAGAAGTGCCGGTAATCCGCTCCGAACTTCAGGACATGTTTGCCTTTGTTCCAGGTTATGGTGTCCTCGAAGGTGTTGATGCCGCTGTTATTGCTGATATCGTTCAGCGCGCCCGAGTTCATCGACAGCCCGGTGACGCCGCTGATGCTCATGGCGGGAAATCCCTCCGTGGAGTAACCGCTGGGATTCACGCCTTGCAGCCCGATGGCCTTCACGATGGTGTCGCCCGACAACGGCTTGGTGCCTTTCTCCTCCTCCCCGGCGTGCTGCAAGTCGGTCTGGTGTCCGAAAGTGAAGCTATTGACCACGGTCGCCGAGAACACGTGCGTGTCCGAGACGACTGTTTGACGGTGGTCGCGATCCGAGGTATTGAACAACAAGGGCACGCCTCCGGGAGTGACGTACGGGGTCAATCGCCGCATCCACCGGACGTACAGATTGTTCTTATCGGTCACCCTCTGGTCCAGGCGGACGAAGGGCCAGTCTCCCTTGTACAGGTCCGAATTGAATTGGTGTATCCAGCCATAGTTGAGGGACAGGGCGTCCGGACCACCCTGGTTCGGCGCCGGGTAATATAGGTTTTGCGTGTTCTTCGACACGCCGCTGAAAAGGCTTGCCGGGATGATTTTGTTGGGGAACGGCTGGCCGTTCGAAGGATCTTTCACTGCCGCAGAGAACTGGCTGAAATTGCCCTCCCGCATCAAGGCCGTCGGGACCGAGGCTGTACGGAACGAGCCCAGCGGGATCGACTGGTGCATCCAGCCGGCGAACAAGAACGTCCGGTTCTTAATGATGGGGCCGGACACCTCGGCTTCAAACTCGTGGAAGATGTAAGGGGTCTTCTTGGGATTGTTATCGAAGAAGCCCCGCGCGTTCAGGGCCGCGTTCTCGTGCTTGTAATACGCTCCGCCATGAAACGCGTTCGATCCGTGGCGGGACACCATGTTAAACGAGGCGGCGCGCGCGTTGTCGGGGCCGCTATCGCTCGTCAACACCTGCACCACTTCGAAAAAGTTGGGATTGTCGTTCTGGTCGCCGGTGGTGTCGTTGGCGACTCCATCCATCGCCCATGTCTGCTTGTTGCGATCCGAAATGCCGCTCATCACCACGTTCCAGCCGTTTCCCTGGATTCCCGCAGTGGTGGTGAGCAATGCCAGCGGTGAAGGATATATGTCCACGAGAGGCGTATCGGGATACTTCTTGCGGGTATCCAGGTCCCCGCCGATGGTACCGCTGTCCGTCTGGATCAGCGCGGCGCCTCCCTCGACCGTGATGGTTTCGGCAGTGGAGCCGACTTGCAGCGGAACATCCACGCGGCGCACCTGTCCGGCATCCAGCAACACGCTGGCGGCGATGAAACTGCGGAAGCCGACTTTATCCGCCTTGATGCGGTAGGTGCCCGGCTGGAGGTCGGGAACCTCGTAGTTGCCGTTGCCGTCGGTGGTCATCTTTCGATCGATATTGGTCGTAATGTCCGTGACCGTGATGACGGCGTCGGTCACGACGCCACCCGTCGAGTCGGCTACGGTTCCGCGGATGGTCGCTTTCTCGGTCTGAGCAAAGAGCGCCGTGGCGGCGAGGAAAATGGGCAGAACTATCTTTGATGTGGAATTCATCGGCCCCCCTTCAACGAGAATCGGTGGCTTGGTTATATCACAAGAGGGTGATGTTGTCAAAGCATTTATGAGCGAGCTGAGCGAGCATTGTACTGCCGAGAGTGGTCAAGACTTCGGGTCTATCCGCGCGAAAAAGAACCAACCAGGCAAGGCTGCGCCTTGATATCCCTTCGGGATATGGGAACCAGGAGTCAGGAGTCAGGAGCCAGGAGTCAGAATGACGGCGGCGGCGCGGGTTCGCAGCTCGATGCGGCTGCAACGAGAACAGAATTCTCGTTGGGGCCCCTATGACGGCAAGGCTGCGCCTTGATATCCCTTCGGGATATGGGAGTCAGGAGTCAGGAGCCAGGAGTCAGAATGACGGCGGCGGCGCGGGTTCGCAGCTCGATGCGGCTGCAACGAGAACAGAATTCTCGTTGGGGCCCCTATAACGGGAACCAATGGCCTCGCGCAGAGCCTCGCCATAGCTGCCGGTGAGATTCACCATGGTCCGGATTTTCTTGCGGTCCATTACGGCAGGACAGTTCGCCGGGTCCATACTGAACCGGATACGTCGCGCGCCGTTGCCGCCAGGGCCCCGAAGGGTTGAGACGGCGGCCCGCCGCCGAGCCGGATATTTACACATCAACCCCGAGATCGCTCCAGTTGACGACCTTCTCCTGGATCATCGCCTGATGACCCAGGATGGCGGTGAGCGCTGCTGTGGCCCCGACCTTGACGTCCACCGGGGGCGGCGTGCCCTTGGCGATCGAGTCGTAGAATGCCGCAATATGCGCGAATTGATCTTCCTGCTGCTTGGGCGCCAACACGACCGGTTGGCCGCCTCTCCCCGGAGGATACATGGTCGCGCTGGTCATCAGATCCACGGCGCCTTTAGTCCCGTACACGTAAACGTATTGATTGCCGTTGGGCATGGACGCGGGGTGAAACACGTTCTGCGTGAAAGACATCTTCACGCCTTTGGGATACTCGTAGGTGATGCTCCCGCAATCGAAGATGGTGCGGCCCGGCGGGTCGTTCTTGTACAACAGAATTCCCCCAAAACCGCAGGCGCGCAGGGGATGAGCCGCGATCACCCAGTTACACAAATCCAGGTTATGGACCGACTGCTCGATGAGGTAGCCGCCGGACTTGGTCACGTCGAAGTACCAATCGCCGGATGAGCCGTCGTGGGGCAGGTCGGCGGCGGCGTGCCGTTGGGCCTTTACCATGATCACATCGCCAATCACCCCATCCTGAATCTTGCGCACGGCCTCGGCAAGTTGCTTCTGCGACCGCAACTGTTGCCCGGCAACGAACACCTTATTTGAGCCCCTGGCGGCATCGAGGAGCGCGCGAACTTGCGCGGGTGTCACTCCCAGCGGCTTTTCGCAGTACACGTGCTTCCCTGCCTGAATCGCCGCGATGGCCATCTCCGAGTGCAGATAGGGCGGTGTCGCAATGAAAACGGCATCTATGTCCTTCCTGTCGAGGACCCGTTGCCAGTCCGCATAGGTTGCCGGGTTATCGCGGGCCGCTGCGGAGGCCGCCTTGTCCAGACGGTCGGGTTTGATATCGCATAGCGCCAGCACCTTCGCACTTGGTTGCCGGAGCACGCCCTGAAGCAAAAAGGACCCGCGATTACCCGTGCCGATCATCGCAGTGCCGACGGTTCTTTCGGATTGGAAGGCCCGAGCAGCCAAGGCCGAGCCGAGCAGAAAGAACCTGCGATCTACCCTCATGTTTACCCCTCGAATAGTCTACACGATGCTCCACGAGGCTTGCCGATCGCGGGGAGGGCCTTGAAGCAGAGCGCGGTGTGCTCCGTCAGCTCCTGGAACAAGGTTCGGGGCCAACACATGGTCTGCGAATTGCTTTCCAAGAATCTAATGCTTGCGTCTCAGCGCTTTTTCGTGCAATATTTCATTTCAGCTTTGAGTACCACGAGGATCCCCAAGGAGTGTTGACTAAGGGGCGCGCGCCGCGCCGAAATCGCACCCCGGCTGGATCGGAAGAGATCAAGCGGATTTGCTTAGCGCAACCTTTTATTACATGGCGGCCGCGAGCGTTGCGAGCGCCCTTCTGGCCGTCACGCGGAGGAATCCCGTCCACAGCATGCTCTGGGTGCTGGCGCTCTTCCTGCACGTGGCGGGCATCTTCGTGTTGCTGGGCGCGGAGTTCCTGGCAGCGGTGCAGGTCATCGTGTACGCCGGCGCCATCCTGATCTTTTACCTCTTTGTGGTGATGCTGCTCGACCTGCCGGACGAGGAGGCGCGGCCGCGGTTCGGCAACCATTGGCCGCTCGCCGCCGCCGTGGGGCTCGGCTTCGCAGCCTTGGCCTGGCTCTCCCGCGTGGGCGCCGGGGTGGCGCCTGCTGCCAGGCGCGCGCCCGTGGAAGGCCCGGCTCAGGGGCGCCTTTCGGCCATAGGCATGGCGCTCTTCGGTCCGTTCGCCTTGCCCTTCGAGATGGCTTCCCTGGTGCTCCTGGCGGCCATCATCGGCGCTGTGGTCCTTGCCAGGAGGAGGCCGGCAGGATCATGATTGTGCCCGTGGGCGCGGTTCTGGGATTGAGCGCTGTCCTCTTTGGAATCGGAGTATTCGGCTTCCTGGCCCGGCGCAACATCATCCTGATGCTCATCTCGGTTGAAGTGATGCTCAATGCAGCGAACCTCAGTCTGGCCGGTTTCAGCTGGCACCTCGGAGACCTG
>JBGPKH010000297.1:0-10392 GCA_041485845.1 Bryobacteraceae bacterium | reverse complement strand
GATCACTTTTCCCGCCGGATCGGCGCTGAGCCCGGACGGCAAGTATCTGTACGTGGCCTGCAACGGGGACAACAGCGTGGCCGTGATCGACACGGCGGCGGTGAAAGTCGTGCGGCAGGTTCCGGTCGGCTACTTCCCTTACAGTGTCTCGGTGAGCGCCAACGGGCAGAAAGTGCTGGTCTCGAACTGGGGCATCACCGAGTACAAGTTCTGGAATCCCACTTACGACCCGGATACCGGCAAGCTGACGGCGATCGGCAGTCCGGATGGGAATCAGCCCGATGGCTTTTATTTGCCGGACACCGATACCAAGGGGCCGCGTCCCAAGACCTCGTCGATTTCGATCCTCAGTGCGGCGGGCGGCAACGGCGCGGCCCTCGTGCAGTTGGGCGCGGTCTACCAGGGCAAGCCTCTCGATGAGCTGTACCAGGTAGGCGACACGCATCCCTCGGCCACCGCGATCGTGCGCCAGGGCGACGCCGAGGTGCTGTATGTGACCAAGAGCAACAGCGATGCCATCGGGATCATGCGGCTCAGCGACAACAAGGCGCTGCCGGATTTCGACCTGTCTCCGGTTTCGGTGACGCTGGCGGACGGACACGCGGTTCACGGAGCCTATCCGAATGCGCTGGCGGTTTCGCCGGACAACCGCCGCGTGTATGTGGCCGAAGCGGGCATCAATTCGGTGGCGGTGCTGGATTCGAGCGATCCCGAAAAGCCGCGGCTGCTGGGACGCATTCCCACGGGATGGTATCCGTCGGCGTTGGCGCTGAGCGGCGACGGCAACACGCTGTATATCGTCAACGCGAAGGGCGTGGGCGAGGATGTCAATCCGAATATCGATATCGCGGCGCCGCATCGGCCCAGCGGAGTCGTGTCGCAGAGCGGCATCGACAGCAACTACATGTATGGGTCGGTGCAGAAGGTGGACATCGCCTCGCTGACGCTCGACAATACCAGCGTGCTGCGCAACAACTTCGTCATGATTACGAATCCGGACACGCAGGTGGTGCCGGCGGGCGGCGGCGCGTCGAGCAAGATCAAGCACGTGTTCTTCATCCTGCACGAGAACAAGACGTTCGATTCCATGCTGGGAAATCTGACGAGCCAGTTCGGCCGCATGGCAAGCACCACGTTCAACGATGCCAAGGGCGCTTCGTACGCCAACGTGCAGTATACCAAGGTGGCGCTGAACACCCAGGCGCTGGCCACGCGGTTCGCGACCGGCGTGAATTACTATTCCGATTCGGAGGAGAGCGACGCCGGACACCAGTTCGCGACTTCCGGAACCTCCACCGATTACACGCAGAAGACCCTTTCGGTGAAGACCGGCCGGGGCTTGCTGGTCAACAAGAACATGGAACCGGAGGACTATCCGGAGGGCGGCTACATTTTCAACAATGCGGTGCGGAACAACGTTTCGTACAAGGCGTACGGCGGTTTGGCCCGCATTGTGGGCACGGACACGGGTACGACCGTTCCGACCTTTCTGAACGACCCCCCGAGCGGAAATCTCGGCTACCCCGTGCTTCAGGACGACAAGGTGAGCGTCACATCGCCGCTGAAGAATGCCGGCGACGTGGATTCGCGGCTGCGCGGGCTGGGACAATCTTACTTCGTGGCGCTGCCCATGCTCGCGGTGATGGGCGGCAGGAATCCGAGCGGCGAGCCGCGGCTGGACCGCAACTATCCGGGGTACAACTTCAACATTTCGGACCAGCGGCGGGCGCAGGAATTCATCACGGATTTCGACCGCATGATGGCGGCCGGCACGGTGCCGCAGTTCCTCTACATTTACCAGCCCAACGATCACACGGGCAGCGCGCAGGCCCCCAATGCCAGGGACGTGGGCACGACGGCGGCGCAGCAGGTGGCCGATGGCGACGTCGCTCTGGGCATGGTGGTGAACCACATCATGAACAGCCCGCTGTATTACGACCCGGCGACGGGCGAAGGCAGCGCCATCTTCATTACCTGGGATGACGCGCAGGCCACCGTGGACCACGTCCACCCGCATCGCACGCCGCTCATCGTGGTGAGCCCGTACGTCAAGCCGGGCTACGTGGGCATGCGGCATTATTCGACCGCGTCGATCGTCAAGACGGAGGAGCTGCTGCTGGGGCTGCCGCCGAACAATCTCGGCGATCTGTTTGCCACGGACCTGCGCGACCTGTTCCAGCCGGCTTACAACGGGATCACCGCGGAGAACGTGCCGGTGAACCGACTGGCCAACGTGACGCCGACGCCGGAGGGCCGGCGCGTATGGCAGCTCGTGGCCAAGCTCGATACCTCGGGTCCGGACCTCGACAGCGTGCGGCTGGGCGCGCTCGCGAGGCTCTCGATGGCGGCGGACGACCTGCACGAGCAGGCCGCCTCCGGCCGTCAGTTGAAATCGCGCAGCTATCGTTCGGCGCAGGGCAAGATCTATCGCGAGGCGGTGAGGGTGGTGAAGAGTCCGAAGCCGCGCGACGCCGACGAGTGAGCCCTACTGAGTGGGCGTACAGATGCAGACCTGGCGCGGGCTCGATGAATCGAACGGCGCCCCGCGGCCCGGTAACTGCAACTTACTCGCTGAGCGAGGCGTATCGCTCGACTAACCGCCCCGGACTAACGCCCCACTTGACGTGCCGCTCCCTTCAGTAATACAGTCGAGAGCACGTGCTCAGCAGCGCCTGGAGGGGGCTCTATGGATGAAGACGAGAATCGTACCCGGCAACAACCGAAGCTGATCAGCTATATCATTGCGCCGCCCGTCCGCCAGGCGATGGAAAAGGGCGGGCCCATCGATGTCATTATTAACCTGGTGGAGTCCCGCGAGAAGCCGGAGGAGGGCGTCGGGCCCGCCAAGGAGGCGGTCAAGACCTTCATCAAAGGGCTGCGGTACGACACGAAGCTCCGGGAAAGCGATTTTTACGTGTTTGCCAGGCTCCAGCCCGAGAACATACAACAGCTAGCGGGGACCCCCGAAGTCTATCAGATCTGGCTGGACGACAGGTGCGAGGCGCATTTACTGCAATCGTGCGACACCATCAAGGCCAGCGCCTGCTGGAGGACCTTCGAGGCGCGCGGCAAAGGAATTGTCTGGGCGGTGATGGACACGGGTATCCGGTACGACCATCCGCACTTCCAGCCGTACAATAACATCGACACGCAACTTACCAAGAACTTCTCCGCCTCCCCGACCGATGAGGATCGGTTCGGCCATGGCACCCACGTGGCCGGCATCATTGCCGGGTGCGCTCCAGCCAACGCGGCGGGCTATACGGCTGCTACCTACCTGGAAAGCGAGACCGATCCGAAGATCGATAAGCTGCCCGACGCTCCCTCGGGGATAGCCCCCCTGGCCACGCTGATCAACGTGAAGGTTCTCGATGACAGCGGCGGGGGTTCGGCATCGGGCGCCATCCTGGGGCTCCAGTATTTGCGCAAGATGAACCAGAGCAGCCGCCAGATCCGGGTGGACGGAGTGAACATGAGCCTGGGTTACCCGTTTGACCCGAAATGGTACGGCTGCGGCCACAGTCCGCTGTGCGAGGAGGTGCGCCGGACCGTGAACTCCGGAATCGTCGTGGTGGTCTCGAGCGGCAATGCCGGGTACGGCGCCGCCAAGGTAGAGGGGCGCGACACTCCGATGTACCTCGAGGCATCCATCGCAGACCCCGCCAATACCGAGGAGGCCATCACCGTCGGCTCGGTGCATAAAGCCTCTCCCCACCATTACGGAGTTTCTTACTTCTCGTCGAAAGGGCCGACCGGGGACGGCCGCTTGAAGCCGGACCTGGTGGCGCCCGGCGAGAAAGTGATCTCCTGCTCCATTCACTTCAAAGACGAGCAGGGGGCTTACGATTACGAAGAGAAGAGCGGCACCAGCATGGCCGCGCCTCACGTATCGGGAGCGATCGCCGCGTTCCTGTCGGTGCACCGGGAGTTTCGCGGGGACCCGGAATCGATTAAAGACATATTCATGAAGAGCGCCACCGACCTGGGCCGCCAGCGAAGTTTTCAGGGCGTCGGAATGGTGGATCTGATGCGCGCCATCGGTTCGGTTTAGCCGGCAGTACTAAAAGGAGGAGTGATGCCAGTCAGGCATTTTCGAAGCAGAGAGGCTTCTTTGTGGCAGTCCGCCGCCGACAAGGTGGCGTCCCAGAACAACGCGGCCAACGCGATGGATGTGGGCAGCGGGGCGGCGATCGCGCCGGCCGATCCGCATTCGGCGGAGATGGCCGCGGTGAACGCCATCGCGTCGGCCGTCGATAACGAAACTGCCGTTCCCAAGCCCGCGGCGACGGTGGACACCCAGGTTTTGGGCGTCACGGACGTCGCCAGGTTCTGCGCTTCGGCGGCCTTTCGCCTGGCGCAGGCCAAGGCCAAGCAACTGTTCACGGGCGATGACACAGACGTGAAGAAGTTCCAGGAAGAACTGGGCGCGCAGTTCGGAACGTGCGATCCCAAGTGGGCCGAGACGATCGCCGAATACCTGAAAACCAAGGCGGCGGGGAGCAAGATTCCTTACCGGCGGCACACCAACCTGGCAGATTTCGTCATGGAAGGCCCGCTGGGAGAGTCGGCGCGGATTGCGCTGGTGGGAGATTGGGGAACCGGCGAGACCGGCGCCAGGCTGCTGCTGCGCCAGATCGCACAAAAGAAGCCCGACGTGGTCATCCACCTGGGCGACGTCTATTACTCCGGCACCGGCCACGAGTTCCAGAACTACTTCTATGCCGTCTGGCAGAGCATGTTAGGAATACCATCGGTGCAATGGGGCGGGAAGCTCACGAAGCCGTCGAAGCCGGCCACCTTCACGCTGGCGGGCAATCACGACATGTATGCGGGGGGCGGGCCGTACTACACGACGCTGGATATGATCGGGCAGCCGGCGAGTTACTTCTGCCTGCGCAACCGGGACTGGCAATTCATCGCCATGGATACCGGGCTGCATGACTCCGACCCCACCAAGAGCTCCGTGACGTTTCTCGAAGACTCGGAGGTGGAATGGATCAAAGACAAGATCCACAATGCGGGTGGGCGAAAGACCGTGCTGCTCTCGCATCACCAGTTATTCACCACGTTCGAAGAGATCGGCGGCGGCGGAACCCGCATCAACCAATCGCTTCAGAAACAACTGGGAGATATACTACCCGAGGTCACGGTATGGTACTGGGGCCACGAGCATGATTTCGTGGTGTATCCGACATTCATGAACGTGCTGGCGCGGTGCATCGGGCACGGAGCGGTGCCGGTGGGGGTCGGTCAGATCGGCAGACCGGATCCGAAGGTGCCGTTCGCCGACTTACGGCTGTCGGCGGACACGGATGGCGGGCTCTTTCAACACGGGTACGCCATCATGGAGCTGAAGGGCGGTTCGGCCAAGGTCACGCATTACCAGTTCGACCCCATCAGCCAGGACGAAGTGGCCCTCTTCGAAGAAGACTTCCCGGCCAAAACCTAGAGATAGCGATGCGCCAAGATCTCGATCTGTTGCAAGGAACGTGGGCCGTCCGATCGCTGGAAGTGGAAGGGCAGCAGATGCCCGCGGACATATTGGCCGGACGGATCACGGTCCAAGGCGACCGCTTTACCAGCACCGGCATGGGCGCCGAGTACGGGGGCACGCTCGAGCTCGATACATCGAAGAGCCCACGGCATCTCGACATGAAGTTCGATGCCGGTCCGGAAAAGGGCAACACGAATCCCGGCATCTACGAGCTGGACGGCGATACGTGGACGATCTGCCTGGCAACGAGGGGCCCGGTGCGGCCCTCCAGCTTCGCTTCGACTAAAGGCAGCGGCTTCGCGTTGGAGACGCTGGTTCGCGGGGAGACGCTGGTTCGCGGGGAGACGCTGGTTCGCGGGGAGACGCTGGCGGCGGCCAAGAAGCGGGCCAGGAAGAAGGCCGCGTCCGACCCGCCTAGCAGCGGGCCGGCGGCCGAATTCGAGGGCGAATGGCCGATGATCTCCGGCGTCATGAACGGCCAGCCAATGGATCAATCGCTCGTCAAGTGGGTGAAGCGAGTGACTCATGGCAACCAGACTACGGTGCTTGCCGGTCCACAGGTAATGATGAAGGTTGAGTTCACGCACGACGCCTCGCAGTCGCCCAAGACCATCGACTATGTCAACCTGGCGGGTACGAACAAGGGAAAGACTCAGTACGGTATCTATGAGTTGGAAGGAGACGTGCTGAAAGTCTGTGTCTCCGCTCCGGGGGCGCCGCGTCCTCGGGAGTGTGAGTCAGTGCTCGGCGATGGCCGGACGCTGACCGTCTGGAAGCGGGGGTAGCGGCATCCTCATTAACGTCACCAGGCTTTCGAAATTCATCCGGCGACAGGGAAATGGGATTCGCCAGGAGCGGATCCACCCGCTGGAGCACCGGCTCCGCGGGCCCCGCACGGTGGGTGAGATCTTGATCGACCCCTGCGGGCGGCGAGCGCCGGCAGGTCGTAGCGCCAGTCGCGATACGGCACCGTGCGATACTTCACGCCCCGGGAACGGGCCAGCACCTGGAACCCGATGAACGCGGCTTCGTTGGAGGCCAGCTTGGCGATGGGTCTCTACCGGCTCTGACTACCTCACGCGGATCAACTTTCCAGCGCTCCAGGTGAACACCGCATCCGCCTGCGCGATCTCTTCCGGCTTCAGCGGCGTCATCTGGTTCAGCCAGACCCGCGTCCGCCGGTCGCGAAACCACAACTCGGCGATGAACGCCATGTCGAAATTGTGAAACGGGTCTTCCAGGAAGACCACTTTGGAGCCCGGCGGCACGCTCGGGTTCACCGCGCGGAATTCGGCCAGCACCTCAGATAGCCGCGGGTCCAGTAGGGGAACGATCGGCGTGACCGCTCTCTCCTTGTAGACCCAGTTTCCCGCCATCCACGCCAGGATTGCCGCCGCCACCAGCAACGTGCGCACTCCACCCTGGCCCATTTTCCGGAACACTTTTTCACCCGCCACCACTCGCGTGGCGCTGGACAGCCAGTCCAGAAACAGGGTCGCGGCCATCACCGCCCAGCCGGCCAGAGGGACGTACAGGCAGGCCTGATCGCGCCCCGCGAGGAATTCGATGGGCAGCGGCGTTACGACGATCCAGAACCAGCAGAACCGCAGCACCGGCCGCGGGCGGCGCCACGCGAGGTAGGTCGCCACCAGCCAAATCAGGCAGGCGGGTAACCAGCCGATGCGCGGCCAGCGATAGAAGAGATCGGCCAGGTACCGTTCTTGAAAATCGACGATGCGCTCCCAGGAATACACGGGCGAGTATCCCGGCTGTTTCATGAGGCCATACTGCCCGTACGCCTTTCCCCAAATGTAGACCACGTTCAGGAGGCCCGCCCAGCACAGTATCCGACCCGGCCCACGAATCCATCCCGCCATCTCCTTCCACGGCGGGGGCCCATGAAAGAGCCACTCATACGCCAGCAGCATGACGGGCATCGTGACCGCCATCTCCTTGGAGTTCAGGGCGCACAGGTACAGCCCCAGGAAGGCCGCCGTCTGACCGCCGCTGAACAAGCGGCCGGAGGCGCGAATCCGCGCATAGTAAACGAACGCGGCGAAGTAGAAGATGCCGCAGAGAACGTCAAAAACGAAAACGCTCTGGTAGTACAGGTTGCTCAGCCCGCCGTGATAGCAGGCGATGAGCGCCACCATCGCCGCCGGCAACTCGCCCGAGCCCAGGGCCCGCGCGAAGCGGTACAGTTGGTATGCGCCGATCAGCAGCAACACCAGCAGGACGGCATGATACGGCGCCGGGTTCAATCCGAAAGCCAGGAAGTTGGGGACGTAGAACAGCGCTCCCAGGGGCCGGAAGTATCCGCGCCACATCAGGAATTGCGAGGTCAGCAGGCGCCACGGCGAGGGATGCCAATACGTGTGGATGGCCATCATTTCGTCGGAGGAGAACCCGGCCTTCCCTGTGTCCCGCGACACGGCGAAGAAGTAGGCCGCCAGGAAGGCCGCGAACGCGGCCTTGCGCCACCACCCCGCTTTTTCCAGAAAGTACGGCAATGTGCGGGGCGGCGCCTGAATCAATCGCGCTTCTCCCCAAGAACCGCATACTGTCCGCCGAGGGGCGCCCTCTTCATCCAACTCTCCAGGAATCCCAGCCTGTAGTACAGCCTCTCCGGCAAATACAAAAAGAACTCCTTCTCCAGCACGCGAAATCCGCCGCCCGCCAGCAGCGCGCACGATTCCGCCGCGGTCAGCAGCCGCGCCCCGGCATCCACCGGCGTCCGCCGCACGATCAGCCGCGTCGCCGGGTTCCGCGGATTATGTTCGATGATACAAAGCAGCCCGCCGGGCTTCAGCACGCGCCGGATCTCACCGGTGAGGCGATGGCGCATCTCGTCCGAGGCGACATGATGATACACACAAACGGCGGTGACCATTTCGAATTCACCGGCGGCATAGGGCAGCGCATCCGGCGCCTGCTGCAACCGCACGTTCAGCTCCCGCGCCCCCGCCAGCATCTCGCCCGACAAATCGCAGCCTGCCGCCTCCGCGAAGAACGGCTTCCCCAACCGCAGCAGGTCGCCCTGGCCGCACCCCACATCGAGCCATCGCCAATTTTCCGTGCGGACGCCGCGCCGCCTCAGAAACTCCCGCAGCAGCATCCACTTCCGTTCCATGAAAAACGCCGGCCTCGGTGCGAACCGGTCGCGGATCGGATCGCGCAGCAGATCCCGGTAGCCCGCGGCGTAATGGTCAAACTCGGTTGGCATGGATGCCGCTCTCGACCCTCCGTGGCGCAAGAAACACCGTCCGACCGGCATCCTCCGGAGCCTCGACGATATTCACCGCGCGGTTCACGACGTACAACGGCCGCTGTTTCGATTCCTCGTAAATGCGCGCGATGTAGTCTCCGATGAGGCTGACGCAAACCAGCGTCACGCCGAAAAACAGGCATTGCAGAAAGACCAGCGAGGTCCATCCCCACACCACGCGCTTGCGCACCAGGTCCATGTACACGGCCCAGCACAGGTATCCCATGCCGAGCGCGCTGGTGGCCAGCCCCAGCCACATGGTCATGCGCAGCGGCAGGGCGGAAAACGAACAGATGGCGGTCCACGAGAACCGCAGCATCTTCGACAACCCGTATTTCGTCTCGCCCGCCGCCCGCGGCTGGCGTTCGAACGGCAACATCGCTTCGCGCAATCCCAGCCACGCGATCATGCCCCGCAGGAACCGATGCTGTTCGCGGAATTGACGTAGCGCGATCACCGCGTTCCTGCTCAGCAGGCGGAAGTCGCTCACCTCTGCCGGGATGCGCTGGTCCACCAAGGTCCGCATCAGCAGGTAGAACAGCGCGGCCGTCTTCCGCTTGAACCACGTATCGCTCTGCCGCGAGACGCGCTGCGGAGAGACCACGTCGTAGCCTTCGCGGTAAAGCCGCACCATCTCGGGCAGCAGTTCCGGCGGATCCTGGAGATCGGCGTCCATCACGATCACCGCATCGCCGGTGGAGAAGTCGATTCCGGCGGTAATGGCCGCCTGGTGGCCGAAGTTGCGCGAGA
This sequence comes from Bryobacteraceae bacterium, assembly GCA_041485845.1. GTDB lineage: Bacteria > Acidobacteriota > Terriglobia > Bryobacterales > Bryobacteraceae > OMOG01. Next base: position 883 of record JBGPKH010000297.1, on the reverse strand, counting down.
AGCTGAGCACCTTGATGCGGGGGTCGGCGCCCGCTGCGCGGCTGAGAATGTCCAGGGTATCGTCGGTGCTGCCGTCGTTCACGAAGAGGACTTCGTACTCGCAGTCGATGGAATCGAGCACCGGGAACAACGCCCGAAACAGCAGGGGCAGCGCTTCCGCCTCATTGAGGACGGGAATGACCAGCGAGATCTTCACGCCTCCTCCAGCGTGGGCCGTAGCAAGCTGATTGGAATCCGGCGCACCATCCTATTCTAAATCGCGCGTGCAGAAGCGGTTGGCGGGCCACGGGGGCGGTGTGACGCAAATGACGCAAAAACGGGCTATGCGCGGGTGAAAAAACTCAGGGTAGTCAACCTCCTTGGTTTCTGTAGTTTGCGGACACGACTCAAAGTTTTGTGACGCAAAATGGGGGGTTTTTTGGCAGTTTGCGTCACACGATGGGCTTCCGCCGGAAACCTCGCGGGAAGAGGCAAAACCGGTCACGCTGAGCGGTTCCCGGCAAATCCGGCGACGCAGAATCAACGGGTTAGTCATTATCGACCGGTCACGTTGACCGGTTTTCACATCAGGTTCCATATGGACGCTCCAAAAAAGAAAACCGCAAGCAAGCTTGCGGTGGGCTGGGGAAAGAGGCCGGATTTCCGGCCACGACTTCTTCCCTAATTTAATCCTGGCATACCGTCAAGCGGGTGAAGGCCGTTTTGGGAGAAAAAGGGCTGAAAACAAAGGGAAAATATTTCTCAAAAAATTGGGACTGAGTTTTTTGCGATTTTACGGGTGGGAAGGAAAGACGGCCGGGATTCTCGCCAAAAGAACCATCAGTAGGCCCTCGGGGGTCAAAACCGACCATAGAGGGTCACTGCAAAACCGACCAACGGACAT
>JBGPKH010000296.1:0-10422 GCA_041485845.1 Bryobacteraceae bacterium | reverse complement strand
GGTGAAGGATTACTTCGTGCAGGGACGGCGCGGCTGGGTGCGCCTGCATGAAAAAGGCGGCAAGGAGCACGAGGTCCCCTGCCATCACAGCCTGGCAAAATACCTCGATGAATATATCGCGGCGGCCGGCCTCGCCTCAGATCCGGACGGGCCTTTGTTCCGGACGGCGCCCGGACATACCGGTGTCCTGACACGCAACGCGATGCACCAGCAGGACGCCTATCGCATGGTCCAGCGGCACTCGCTCGCCGCCGGCATCGAGACGAGGATCGGGAATCACACCTTCCGCGCGACCGGCATCACGGCGTATCTCAAGAACAAGGGCACGCTGGAGACGGCGCAGATCATCGCCAACCATGAGTCGCCGCGGACGACGAAGCTTTACGACCGAAGGCAGGATGAGATTTCGCTCGATGAAGTGGAGAAGATTTTGATTTAGCCGCGCCGTCAGGCCTCACGGGGCCGTGGGGTTGCTTACACGATACCGTTCCGGCTGAAAACGGCTTGGAATTCGCTGCCTCGCCTTCAGGCCGGGACGTACCGTTTGACCGAGATGTCCCGCGCGTGCTCCCGCGTTTTCGCCACGTCGTAGGCGAGCTGCATCCGGAGAAGGTGGTTCATGTCCGGGCCGAACGCCTTTTCGATACGCAGGGCCATTTCCGGCGTCAGCGCGGCCTTGCCGTGCAGAAGGTCGGAGAGCGTGGCGCGGCGCACTTTCAAAATCTCCGCCGCCTTCGACACGTTGAGGCCGAGGGCTTCGATGACTTCGGTTTTAATCAGGTCGCCCGGATGGGGCGGGTTCTTCATGGGCATTTCGGCCTCCTAGTGGTAATCGATCAGGTCAATATCGCTGGCGGTATTCGTCTGTTCGTCGTAGCGAAAAATCAACCGCCAGTTTCCCGTGACAGTCAGGCTCCATAATCCTTTCAGGTCGCCTTTCAGCGGATGCAGCTTCCAGCCGGGAAACCGGCCAAGCTGCTCCAGCGTTTCGGCGGTTTCGAGGGCGAACAGAAGCTTGCGCAGCTTGTCGGCCATCGCGGCTGGCGCCCCTTTCCAGGCCTGTTCCTTTGGGCGAAGCGCAAGCGGTAGCTATTTCACTGTCTGCCCGATCCCCCCAATCCGTACACTCGCAGGGATGGCGCTGGATGCTCCTGCCCCCTTGGGGTTGAAGCGGCGCCTTGGGCGACGCGGCGGGCGGCAACCGGATTATCGCCGGCGGCTACCGGTGACCACCGAATCTGCATTTACGCGCGGAACATCTCCTCGATTCGGGCACGCACCTCTTCGTGTGTGTGGAACTGCCCGCGGTCGAGCTGCTGGAGGCCGTTTTTCACCATCTGGCGGAACCACTCATTGTGGTCGATATAGTGTTCGACCAGTTCCTGGACGTACTCAGCCGAGCCGCCGCCGGTTTCAGCGGCAGCACGATTGAGTTTTGCCTGAGTTTCAGGGGTGAAATTTACTTCCATCGTTTTCAGCGTAGGGACACAGGGGGCGGCATGTCTTGGAAATGTGGGAATCGGCCGCATCCTCACTTACGGCGCGCGTCCTGGCCGCGCAGACCGCTGTGGCGGTATCCGTACGCGAAATACAACGCCAGCCCGATCGTCAGCCAGATCCCGAACCGCTCCCACGCCGGGCGCGGGAGTCCTTGCATGATGAACAGACAAGCGGCGGCTGAGAGCACGCATACCGGCCATACCAAGGGCACGCGGAACGGCCGCGGACGCTCCGGTTCCTTATAGCGCAGCACCAGCACCCCGATGCTGACGAGCATGAACGCGAACAGGGTGCCGATGTTGGTCAGATCGTAGGTCTCCGCCGAGTCGCCAATCAGCGACCAGAGGGCCACGAACACTCCGGTAAGGAGCGTCGTCGCCCAGGGAATGCGCGTGCGGGGATGGATCTTGGCCGCCCACTGGGGCAACAGGCCGTCGCGGGCCATGGCGAAGAAGATGCGTGGCTGCCCGTACTGAAACACCAGCAGGACCGCCGACATCGACACCGCCGCGCCCAGCGCGACGATCCAGCCGACGGCTTTGAACCCGGCCAGATCCAGCGCGTGCGCCAGCGGATCGGCCACGGCCAGCTCCTGGTACGGCACCATGCCGGTCAGCACCGCTCCGACAATCACATAGATCAGGGTACAGATGCCCAACCCGCCGAGGATCCCGATGGGCAGGTTGCGCTGCGGGTTCAGGGTCTCCTCGGCTGCTGTGGATATGGCGTCGAAACCGATGTAGGCGAAGAATACGATCGCCGCGCCCTGATGGATGCCCCGGAAACCGTTGGGCGCGAACGGATGATAGTTCGAGGTATTGAGATGGGTCACGCCAACCACGACGAAAAGCGACAGCGCCAGGAGCTTGATGACCACCATGATATTGTTGGCGGTAGCACTCTCTCGCGCGCCGCGCAGTAAGAGCCAGGTGATGAGCATGACGATGGCGGATGCCGGCACGTTGATCAGGATGGGGATTCCCGCGAAGTGCGGCGCGGAATTCAGCAGCCCGTGGACCTGCGGATCGGGGCTGAGCAGCGCCGTGCGATAGCCGGTAACGATCCAGACCGGAAGCTGCACGCCAAACCCGCGCAGCAGCGTGTTGAAGTAATCGCCCCAGGAGATCGCGACGGCGACATTCCCCACCGCGTACTCGAGAATCAGGTCCCACCCGATGATCCACGCAACCAGCTCGCCCAGGGTGGCGTAGGAATAGGCATACGCGCTGCCGGCCTGGGGGATCATGGATGCCAGCTCCGCATAGCACAGGCCGGCGAGCGCGCACGCGCCGCCCAGGAGCAGGAACGAAAGAACCAGCGCCGGCCCGGCGCCCACCCGGATCACCTCGCCGTTCGGACCCAGTTGACCCGCGGCTGCCGTGCCGATGGCGCCGAAGATGCCGGCCCCGATCACCGCGCCGATCGCCAGCATGATCAGGTCGCCGGCGCGGAGGCTTCTTTTCAGGCCGGCGGAGCCTTCCGTCTCCGATACCAGCGCCGCAATCGGCTTCCTCTGAAAGAGTTGGGACATCACACGGAATTCTACCAGAAGAGGGCGAATCCACCCACTTTCTGCGGCGAAGAGAGGCGCAGAGACGATGGGCCGCGCTCCATCCCAGAGGAGGTCTGGAATGTGGATCTCAGATTTCAATGGCTGAAATTTTAGTTGAGACTCCCCGAGCCGCGCGCGCACCAGTTTAACGAACGGCCCAAAGTCCATCTCATGCGGAAGCGCGGAGCGCGACCAGAGGAGGCAAGCTGTGCTTGAAAACAGCCCGATCGGCCATCTGTGCTCACGGCTGAAGGTGATCCTGTTGACAACGGTGATCGTGTTCTTCTTCCCGATCATCGGGACCGCATTTTACATCAGCGCCGGGTTGGACTGGTTGCGCCGGCGCTTCCCGTGGCGTTCCGTTCGGGCCGGGGGATTCCTGTTTGCCTGCGCCTATGCCGCCATCGCGGCCGTGGCTGCCTGCCGGCTCTTTCCGGAGCACCTGCTGCCGCGGTTCAATGATATTTTTCTTCTCGGGATCCTACTCACCGTATACCGGTTCACGTGGCGTCCCGCGGCGCTTCTGCTTGCGGTCGCGCTCGTGGTTTCTGCGTCCGCACAGGCGCCCTTGAGTGGCATGGCTTCCTTCGTGGTGGTTTCGGTCTTCTCCATCGCGGCGGTGGCCCGGCTGCAGACCGGCCACATTCCCGCCAAAGAGAAGGCCGCGACCCTTCTCCGGCTGCAACAGGTGGCGGGCGCCGGCATGGGAGGCTAGCCATCCCGACTCGGAAATGAATCCGCGCGGCAAACTGAATCAGCCGCCCGCCCGGATCGTATTCGCGCGCTCGTTGATCCTGGTCTTCTTCACGGCGCGGATATCGAATCGCGTCAAGTGGGGGCCGTAGAGAAGGCTCGTACCGCCGTGTAGCGCCCGCTGGGTACGCCCTGCGATCTTCGCGCGGTCGTTAAACCGCATCCCACCTCCGGCTAAACCAAACAAGTGCGTTGCCTTTCTTATTTGTGGTTATTTGTGGCCCATTCAGTCTTACGGCTTCTACAATAACCAAGAGGAACATTCATGCGATTCCCAACCTGTGCAGCGGCCGCGGCGGTCGTGCCGCTTGTCGTCAGCCTCCTGAAACCGGCCGCCGCGCCGCCCCACGAATGGCCGGTCTACGGTGGAAACCCCGAGGGCACGCGCTACTCGCCGTTGAAGCAGATCAACCGGTCCAATGTCAGTCGCCTCCAGGTCGCCTGGACCTACGACGTTTCGGGCGGCGGTGGACGCGGCGGCCTGCAAACCCATCCCATCGTAGTCAACGGCATCCTTTACGCAAACACGCCCGGCGGAAAGGTGATCGCTCTCGACGGCGCCACCGGAAAGCCCGTGTGGACATGGGATTCCAAAATCGTGGGACAGAGAGTGCGCGGCATGACCTTCTGGTCCGGAGGCGCCGGCCAGCGCATCTTCGCCAGTTTCGGCCGCTACGTCTACGCGCTCAACGCCAAGACTGGCGAGCCGATCGCAGGCTTCGGCAAGGACGGGCGCATCGACCTCCACCAGGACCTCGACCGCGATCCCGAAAAGCAGTCCGTGAGCCTCACCACCCCCGGCATCGTTTACAAGGACCTGTTCATCGCCGGCGGCCGTGAGAGCGAAGGTCTCCCGGCCTCCTATGGCGACATCCGCGCGTACGACGCGCGCACCGGCAAACTCCGCTGGAAGTTCCACACCATCCCGCGTCCCGGCGAATACGGCTACGATACCTGGCCGAAAGATGCGTGGACCTACACCGGGGCCGCCAACAACTGGGGCGGCATGTCGATCGATCTCAAGCGCGGAATCGTCTACGTTCCCACCGGCTCCGCCGCGTCCGATTTTTACGGCGCCAACCGCACGGGCGACAACCTCTTCGCCAACTGTCTGCTGGCCCTCGACGCCGCGACGGGAAAGCGCATCTGGCACTTCCAGGTGGTGAAGCACGACATCTGGGACCGCGACCTTCCCTCGCCGCCGGTGCTCGTCACCGTGAAGCACGAGGGCAAGATGGTCGACGCGGTGGCGCAGGCCACCAAGCACGGGTACGTGTTCCTGTTCGATCGGGTCAGTGGAAAGCCGCTGTTTCCCATCGAATATCGCAAGTATCCGGCCAGCACCGTGGAAGGCGAGGTCACCGCGGAAACGCAACCTCTGCCCACCAGGCCGGCGCCATTCGCCCGCCAGCGATTGACCGAAGACCTGCTGACCAACCGCACGCCCGAAGCCCACAAGTGGGCGCTCGAGCGGTTTCGGACCTTCCTCAGCGACGGTCAGTTCATCCCGCTGAGCCTGGGTAAGGAAACCGTGGTCTTCCCCGGCTTTGACGGCGGCGCCGAATGGGGCGGCCAGGCATTCGACCCCGAAAGCGCGCTGCTCTTCGTCAACGCCAACGACCTCGCGTGGACCTCGAGCATCGTGCCGAATACCCCGCCGGCCACAGGCCGCGAGATCTACACCGCGCAGTGCGCCGCATGCCACGGCGCGGACCTCTCGGGGAACAGCGACCAGGCGCCGTCCCTGGCCGATATTCGCTCGCGGCGCACTGCCGAACAGATCACCGAGGCGGTTCAGAAAGGCGCCGGAAGAATGCCCGGATTCCCCAACCTCCGCCCGCAGGCGCTCGGCACCCTGGTGCAATACGTCATGAGCGGCAATTCGAAAGAGAACGCAAAGCCCGCCGAGCCCTCGCCCTTCGATCTCAAGTACCGCTTCACCGGCTACAACAAGTTTCTCGACCCCGACGGCTATCCGGCCGTGGCGCCTCCCTGGGGAACGCTCAACGCCATCAATCTCAACACCGGCGAATACGCCTGGAAGATCCCCCTGGGCGAATACCCCGAGTTAGCCGGGCAAGGTATCAAGGATACGGGCACGGAGAACTACGGCGGCCCGATTGTCACCGCGGGGGGCCTCGTCTTCATCGCGGCCACGAACTTCGACCGCAAGTTCCGGGCGTTCGACAAGGACACCGGCAAGCTCCTGTGGGAGACCGTGCTGCCTTCGTCCGGCAACGACACGCCCGCGACGTACGAGGTGAACGGCAGGCAGTACGTGGTGATCGCCGCGGCCGGCGGCAAGGCGCGCACCGGCGGGACGGCGGCGGTGTACGTGGCGTTCGCGCTGCCGGAGTGAGCCGCGACCGCAAATACCTCTCGCGCCATCAGGCGTGGTTTTCTCGGCGCTCTCTGCTACCTCTGCGCTCTCAGGTTCTGACTTTCTTTTACTCGGCGCCTCGGTGTCTCGGCGGTGAAATAGTTGTGTTCCTTGGTTCCGGCTCGCGGGTTAGCAGGGAGCCTACCCGAACGGCTGATCGATCGCCGGCGACTGCTTGCTGAACGTCCGCACACCGTCCTCGGTGATGTACATGCAATCTTCCAGGCGGACGCCGAACTCGCCGTAGATGGCGATCATCGGCTCGTCGCTGAAACACATCCCCGGCTCGAGCCGCGTCTGGTTGCCGCGCACCAGGTAGGTCCATTCGTGAATGTCGAGACCGATTCCGTGGCCCGTGCGGTGCGGCAGCCCCGGCGCCTTGTAGCCGGGACCGAAACCGAAATCGGTGATCGCTTTGCGCGCGGCCGCGTCCACTCGCTCGCACGTCGCGCCCGGCTTGGCGGCGGCGAGCGCGGCGTCCTGCGCCTTGCGCTCCAGGTTCCAGATTTCGCGCTGCCGGGCCGTCGGCTTGCCGAAGACCAGCGCCCGCGTGATGTCCGACTTGTAGCCCTCCACCGTGCACCCGTCGTCGATCAAAATATTATCGCCCTCGCGCAATTTCTGCGGCTGGATGCTGCCGTGCGGGAAGGCCGTGTACTTTCCGAAGCTCACCGCCGCATCGCCGGGATAGCCCAGCGCCCGGTAGGCCGCCCCAATGTTGCCGCTCAACTCGTACTGCGTCATGCCTTCATGCAGCGTCGCGAGGCCCGCGCGATATGCCGCAATCGTCACATCGTTGGCGTGCTGCATCAAGGCAATCTCGGCGGGCGATTTGATCGTGCGGCATCCGGCGGTCACGGGAGTAGCGAGCGCGAACTCCAGAGCCGGCGCTTCCTTGCGAAGTCCCTCGAAGACCCCGAACCGCACCTGCTCCTCGAGTCCGGCTCGCCCGCTCGTCACACCGCGGTCCTTCAGCGACTGCGCGACGACACGAAACAGCGCCTCGGGCTCCTGCCACGCGCGATAATCTCCCGCCGTTTTCCGCGCGCCTGGACCGCCAATCCACACCGGTTCTCCATTGGCCGGCATCACCACGCTGAGGCCGTTGCCGCGCACGCCCGTGAAGTAGTACATGCTGGAGCCGCTCTCCATGTAGACGGCGCCAAGCCGGTTCTCGCGCATCAGACGGCGCGCCTTTTCGACACGCGCGCGGCGTTCGCCGTCGGTGATGGGGCGGACGCCATCGGTCATCGGCTTGAGGTTCTTGATCGCATCCGGAACGCTCGCCTGCTGGGCGAATGCCCCGCGCGCCAGGCCCGCCGCAGCAGCACCCAAGAAAGTTCTACGCTTCATGGCTTTCGAATCGCTCCATAAACCAGCGCCCCGATGATGACAATCGCCAGCCCCGGCCACGTGGTGGAAGGACGATAAGCGAACAGCATCGCCAGCACCGTCGCGGCGCCCAGAATGTAAAGCCCCGGCACGAACGGATACCCCACCACCCTGTACGGCCGCTCCGCGCCGGGCCGCGTCTTCCGCAAACGGAACACGCCGGCGATAGTCAGGATGTAGAACAGCAGCGCCGCGGAAATCACGTAGTCCAGCAGGTTGCTGTAGAGGTTGCCGTATTGCCTGCCGGCCGGATCGTAGGTGCGCGGCAGTACCAGGACCGCCGCCCAGATCCCCTGCACCGCGAGCGACCATCCCGGCACGTGCGCCGCGTTCAGCCTGCCCGCCTGGCGGAAGAAGAGGCCGTCCTGCGCCATCGCGTAGGTGGCGCGCGCCCCTGCCAGCACCAGGCTGTTCACGCATCCGAACGTCGAGATCATGATCGCGATCGACATGATCGCCGGCCCGTAGCCGGGGAAGATCTGCTGCAACATGGCCGTCGCCACGCGATCGCTGGGCGCGTTCTGGATCTCCGGCAGAGGCAGCACCACCAGGTACGCCACGTTGGCCAGAATATACAGCGCGATCACCGCCGTCGATCCGAACGCCATGGCCAGCGGCAGGTTGCGGCGCGGATTCTGCACCTCGCCCGCCACGATGGTGACGTCGTGCCACGAATCCGCGGAAAACAGCGAGCCCGATTGCGCCACCGACAGCGCCACGATCAGCCCGAAAACGCTCCCGGCCGTCACGCCGAGCGAGGGATCGAACGCGCCCAGCCGGAACATGCCGCTGAAGTTGACCTTCACCGCCGCGGAGTTCCAGCCGAGAAACAGCCCCGCGAGGATCAGGGCGGCCAGCGCCGCGGTCTTCGCCGTGGTGAACAGGTTCTGCACGATCTTGCCGTACTCCAGGCCGCGCGAATTGGTCCAGGTGAGCAGCGCGATCACCGCAATGGCGACCAGTTGCGCAGTGGAAAGCGAGAGCGCGTAACCCGGCGAGATATGGATCGGCGCGATCAGGTAGCGGTTCTCGGCCACCGGCGGAAACACGATCGAAAGAAACCGCGCGAACGCCACCGACACCGCGGCGATGGTGCCGGTCTGGATCACCGTGAAGAAGGTCCAGCCGTAGAGGAATCCCCACAGCGGCGAGAACGCTTCCCGCAGGTAAACATACATGCCGCCCGCGTGCGGCAGCATCGAAGCCAGCTCGCCGTACGAGAGCGCCGCGGTGATGGTAAGCACGCCGGTAAGGACCCAGGCCATGAGCATCCACCCCGGGCTGCCGATCATACGCGACATGTCGGCCGATACGATAAAAATGCCGGAGCCGATCATCACCCCGATCACCACCATGGTGGAGTCGAAGAGATTCAGCCCGCGAACGAAGCCTTGCGCGGGTTTCGGAATAACTGTAGGTTGGCTCATCAAAGTTGGCTCATCAAAGCTGGCTCATGAAAGCGTTTGCGGGCAAGCTTACACTAGCGCCGGGAGTGGCGTCAAGGTTGCATCGCTGAATTGCATCGCTGAATTGCATCGCTGAATGTGCATCGCTGAACCCGCTGAACCAGGATCTGCACCGGATTCGATTGCTTCCCATCCACGGTCACCACCACATCCACCGTTCCCGCGCCGCTCAGGCCGAGGATCAGGCGACGCCGCCACTCCGCTGCCAGTGCCATTGGCGATGACAGCGCCGGCGGCACCGCCTGCACCTGAGCCGTGCCGTTGGCGTCGAGATGCCGGGGCCATCCACCACTACCGTGATTTCGGCCAGTTGTCCCGGCAAGGGAAAGGCAGTGGCAGAGCTCCGGAGATCCTACCCATGGAGATTTGAGTGGTGAACTTATGATCCCGACGAAACTCCGCGCCGCCGCCTTGGCGTTGCTCTCCATTTCCGCCTACTCCATCGGCCAGGCGCGATACGTCGAGGCGATCCCCAGTGCGGGCAGCTTCGCCATCGCTCGAGCCAAGGCCGCGGCGGCCATCTACGTGGACGCCCACGATCACGCGGGCGTGGTTCGCGCCGCCGGCGATCTGCGCGACGACGTCGGCCGCGTCACCGGCGCGACTCCCGCCCTGGTCCACGAAGAGAAGGGTCTGGGCGCCAACGCCATTCTGGTTGGCGCAATCGGCAAGAGCCCGCCCATCGGCCGCCTGATTGGTGAAGGCAAGCTCGCTGCCCGGGCGATCGCCGGAAAGTGGGCGTCGTTCCTCCTCCAGGTGGTCGCCAAACCATTTCCCGGCGTGGCCAACGCGCTGGTCATCGACGGCAGCGGCAAGCGCGGAACCATCTACGGCATCTACGATCTCTCCGAGCAAATGAGCGTCTCGCCGTGGTACTGGTGGGCGGATGTTCCGGTGCGCCACCAGGACGCACTCTTCGTGAAGGCCGGCCGTTACGTGCAAGGGCCGCCCGCGATCAAATACCGCGGCATCTTCCTCAACGACGAGGCCCCGTCCCTCAGCGGCTGGGTGAAGGAGAAATTCGGCAACTACAATCACCAGTTCTACGAAAAGGTCTTCGATCTCGTGCTGCGCATGAAGGGCAACTACTTGTGGCCAGCGATGTGGGGCAGCGCGGTCAACGAAGACGATCCGGTCGTTAGAGGCGTGTGGTGCGCGGGTCGGCGTGGCCGGCCAGGCGCTGCACGTCCTCGAGCCAACAATGTCCACATTAGAGCACTCGTCTTTCAGGGGCCGAATAATAAAGGCATGTCAGGAGCACCTGTAATTCTGAACCGGACCGGTCGAGTGGTAGGAATCACATCGAATCGTATCGCTGGTATCGGAAAAGAACTCGATGAGACGAGTAAGCAGATTCGGTCTACGCAGGGTGGGCCGAT
>JBGPKH010000295.1:0-10429 GCA_041485845.1 Bryobacteraceae bacterium | reverse complement strand
TCGACGATCTCGGTAGCACTGGCGATCAGTGAGATGATGCGGGGCATGGCAACAGGTCGGCGTAGCAGAAACCGTTGATTTCGTGCGCGGCGCCGGCTTCGATGCCGATCGGCACACGGAACATCGGGCCGTCGTAGACGCACGTGTGGAACTCGCCGTTTTCGCCACAGGGGTCGACGTGCGGCGGCAGGTCTTCGAGCAGCTTCTGGTCGAGTTCGCGGCCGGCGAAACTGGCGTCGAGCGCCTTGGGATCGACGCACGAGAGGCGCGCGCGGAGGCCGGCGGCAATCATGTCGCGCGCCAGTTGGGCGGTGGGCAGATCCCAAAGCGGGAATAGCGGGGTCAATCCGGAGCCGGTCAACTGGCGCTCGCGGTATTCGCGGATGTCGCGCAGGAAGAGGTCGCCGAACGCGATGGTGTCAAAGCCTTCGGTGACGGCGCGCCGGCAGGCATCGGCCATGCGCGCTTCGTAATCCTGGTTGGTACAGGGCCAGGGAAGCGGAATCTTCCAAAGCGGAAGCCCTACGGATTCCGCCTGGGCGTCCAGTAAAGAGGAGCGAACGCCGTGCATGGCGACCCGATCGGCGGCTTCGTTGATGGTAGTGAGCAGCGCGGCAACCGGCACACCCTGTTGTCGAAGCACGTGCAGCGTCCAGGCGCTGTCCTTGCCGGAGCTCCAGGAGAGGAGGGTTTTCATCTTAAAGCGTCCGGCGCCTCACGGTCGCGGCTCCGTTTGGCCGGTCGGGACTCGTGTCGCCCTCACGCGGCCTGTGCCGCTACGCGCTCCGAACGCGCTACGGTGCGGCTTAGCCACGCGTGCAAGCCAAACAAGACGCCCGAATAGAGAATGTCCGAAGCCAGCGTCCGCCAGAAGAACGGGATGCCGGCGGTATAGCAGGCCAGTACGCCGGACCAGGTGTGCGGATACATCGTGCTGCCCGCCAGCCACGCGAAATTGGTGAGGAGAAAGAATTGGACGGCGCCGGCAATCGCGGCCGAGCCGATCCACACGGGGTTCTCCGAATGGCGCAGGCGAGTTCCGATCCACACGTTGATCAGGAAGCTGGCATAGATCAGCGGCGTAGCGGCCGAGTAGCCGCCCAGCAGGGGATCGGTGACGGCCATCAACGCCAGCGGCAGGAACCATGCCTGCCACCCGCGCAGACGAGCGCCGGCGAAGAGGCTCAGCGCGCCCACGGGTGCGAAGTTCAAGTACTGGATCGCGCGCATCACAGCGCACAGGACCACGAGCGCGATGGCGAGCGGCCGGGTGCTGCCGCCGTCGGTGTTCTTCTGCATCGATTTCTCCTTAAACAATTATCTATCACCTGGGCCCGACGTGGCAGCTTGGCCCGACGTGGACTGGTTCGGTTCCCACAAAGTTTCCGGCGCGCCGGTGACGTGGCTGGCCCATCGGCTCCACACGAACAGCGCGTCGCTCAGGCGATTCAGATACCGTACCGACTCGGGCGGGATCGCTTCCACGCGCGCGAGCGCCACGCAGGCGCGTTCGGCGCGGCGGCAGACGGTGCGGCAGATGTGCAGCTCCGCATTGAGGCGGCTCCCGCCCGGGAGGATGAACGAACGGAGCGGCCGCAACTCTTCGTTCATGCTGTCCATTTCTGTTTCGAGTTGCAGCACTTCGGCGTCCGTGACCCGCGCCTGCTTGGGATGTACATCCTCCGGAAGGGTGGCGAGAATCGAGCCCAGGTTGAACAACTCGTGCTGGACCCGCAGCAGGATGGCAGCCAGCGCTGCGAGGCGCGCATCCCCGGGCTCGAGCTCCGCGACCGTGGCGCGGACCGCACCGAGAAACGAGTTGAGCTCGTCCACCGTGCCGTAGGCTTCGATGCGCGCTCCGTCCTTGGGAACGCGCTGGCCTCCGGCGAGCGCGGTTTCACCCTGGTCGCCCTGGCGGGTGTAGACGCGATTGATGGCGAGGCGGGGAACGTCGAAGGTTTCTTCGCTCATGGCTATTGACTCCTCGATAGCCTCCACTTCAGGCCCGCGATGAAATTCACGCGCGGGGAAGGAAAGCCGAATACCTCCTCGTAATGCCGGTTGAGCGCGTTGCGCAGGCTGCCGTAGACGGTGAGCCCGCCGCCGAGCGCGTAGTTCAGGTTCACGCCCATGTTGGCGTACCCGGAATTCCAGAACAGGCCGTTCGACGCCCCGAGGCCGGGTTCTTCGAACAGTGTCTTGCCGCGAAAGTAGCCGGTGAGATCGGCGGCGAGGCGGGCGCGGGTAAAGGTGGCGACCACGCTGCCGGAATTCTCGGGGCGGCGTGTGAGTGGCTGGCCGACGGCGAAGGGCAGCGGCGCCTGATTGAGCGAGCCATCGAGCGACAGGATGCGGGTTTCGAGCAGCGTGTACGAACCCGTGACGAAGATCCAACGTGCGGGGCGCAAGCTGGCTGAGAACTCGGCGCCGTGCGCGCGCGAATTGGCCAGGTTAGCCGACTGGTAACGGCCCAGCGACGCCAGCGATCCGCGCAAGGTCACAATCAGATTGTAGTAACGGTTGTAAAAGTAAGTGCCATCCAGCAGCAGCAGGTTGTGGAACAGCTTCTGCTCGACTCCGGCATCGAAGCTGCGGGTGCGCTCCGGCTGCAACTCGGGGTTGTTGGTGAAGGCGAGCTCAAACCCCGATGGCGGCCTCAGACCGGTGCCGAACGACGAATGCAAGCGCGTTCCGGTGGCGGCCAGCCACGCCGCCGCGAACTTCGGGTTGGCGCGGGAGATGTTGCTCTGGGGAAAGAACGGGCGCGAGAAACCGTCGGGCGGAATGGCGGGCGTGCGCAGGAACTCCCCGCGCACACCGGCGTTCAGAAACAGGCGGCCCCCGATGGTGAAGCGGTTTTCCAGATAGACGGCGATGTCGTCGCGGCGGAGCGGGAAGTCCTCGAAGGTGGCGCCGGTGATGAACGAATTCTTGACCTCTTCGCGGCCAGCGGTCACTCCCAACGCCGCGGTGTAATGCGGAGACACGCTCACGATAGTGCGCGCCTCAGCCTGTCCGCGGATATCCTTGTTAAAGCTGAATCCGAACCGGCTGCGAAAGCCGCTGTTGTCCAGGAAGAAGCTTCCGGTCAGGTCCTGGCGCACGCGGCTCGAAAGATCGGCCTCGTAGTGGACCAGGTAATCCGAGAAGTCGATCTTCTCGCGGCTGACCGTGTCGATGCCGCGGAAGGTGTGCTTCGGATCGGAGCCCCATGCGCCCGGTTCGCCCACTTCGTTGGAATCGAAGTCGCCGTGCAGCGACAGTCTCTGTCGGCCGAAGCGCCGCGTTACGTTGAGCATCGCGTTCTCGTTGCGGTAGTCGTTGTTGACCACCAGCCCGTTGGTATCGATGCGCGACGCCGACGCCGCGATGCCGAAGCCCGCCACTACCCCGCTGCCGCCGATGCCGAAGCGCCGCTCGTCGTAGGAGCCTCCTTCGGCCAGCAGATCGAGATGCAGGGACGATTCCGGCTGCCGCGTCACGAAATCGATGACGCCGCTATTGGCGTAGGGTCCGTAGACCGCGGATTGCGGTCCGCGAATCACCTCGATATGGTCCAGCGCTTCCGACGGAATGTGCGCGAAATCGAAGGCGCCGCCGAACGCGTTGACCGGGACGCCATCGATCTGCACCAGGCTGAAATTCGAATAACCGCCGCGCAGGAAGAGGCTGGTGACTCCGCCGGCCGCGCCGGTCTGGTTGAATGCCATGCCGGGCAGGTAGCGAAGCAGGTCGAGCGCGAACGGCTCGTTGCGGCGGCGGATCTCGTCGCTCGAGACGATGCTCACGCTGCCGCCCTGCTGGCTGGCGGGAACGTCGATGGCGGAACCGACCACGCGCACGGAATCGACTTGCGGGGCAATTTCGAGTCGCACGGAGGCCGCGGATTCGAGCGGCAGCGTGCGCGTACTGAATCCGGGCGCGGTCACTACCAGCTTCGCGTCCAGGCGATCCGGAGCATTCAGTTCGAACGCCCCGTTTGTGGCGGAGGCGGTCTGCGCCTCCACGCCGACGCGGCTAACGATGGAAACCTGCGCGCCGGGAATGGGCGCACCGGATGGATCGACAACCTTGCCCTTCACTTGAGCGGCCGAAAGGCAGGCGGAAAAGATAAAGCAACAGGCCAGCGGGCCCGGCACGTAGATACGCATTCTCAAGCTCCTCCCTCGAGAGCTGAACGGAATCGCGCCGGCCGGTCTCCTGACTTGCGCCTCATCGAAACCGATCGGCCTTCCCATCCCGTTGCCGGAACAGTGGCGTCTTCGATCGGCTCTCCGCGCTTACAGTAGCGGGGCTGTGCTGGATTTTCACCAGCTTCCCGTACACCAGCGGAATCTCGACTTCTTTTCGAGTGTACCCGAAAAGCCGTGAGTCCGGAAGTTGCTAGAATCTAAAGTAAAGCAATGTGTCATCCAGCGTACAGTTTTGCGCGGATTCTAGTGACGATCGGGATATCGGGGCTGTTACTGCCGGTTAGCGGGGCCGATCGCAAGCCCGACTCCAAGAAGTCACAGAATGCCTACCAGCGCGGCGTGAAAGCAGACCAGGCCGGCAAACGCGACGAAGCCATCGCCGCTTACTCGGAAGCGATCCAGGCCGACGATTCCAACGCGGCTGCCTGGCGGGCCCGCGGGAAGGACTACTTCGCCGCGGGTGAGAAAGAGAAGGCCGCGGCGGATCTCGATCAGGCGGTCAAGGTGCAGCCGGGCGATGCGCAGTCCTATGCCGCGCGCGGCGACTTCTTCCTTGCGACGAAACAGCCGGAACGCGCCATCCAGGACTACGACACCGCGATCGGGCTCAAGCTGCAACGGTCGGATATCTACGCCAGCCGCGGAAGCGGGTATGTGGAAACCGGAAAGTATGAGAAGGCCATCGAGGATTTTACGCAGGCCATCAAGCTGCGCAATGACAACCCCGAGCCTTTCAAGGGCCGCGGCATGGCGAAGGCCGCGCTGCTACAGTACCGCGACGCGATCGAGGATTTCGACCTCTGCCTGAGCCGCAAGCCGGATTACGAGGAAGCCTGGGTGGAGCGCGCTCTTTCGTACAGCGCGATCGGCGAAAACCAGCACGCGCTCGAGGATCTCAACGCGGCGCTCAAGCTCCGTCCCGAGGACCTGCGCGCGCTGCGCGTGCGGGGAGCGGTTCGCGAGCGGGCCGGCGACGACTACGGCGCGCTGGTGGATTACGGTGAAGCCATCGAGCGGGACCCCAAGGACACGCGCCTGTATCTGGCGCGCGGCGCGGTCTACGCGCGCATGAAGAAGTTCCGGGAAGCGCTGCAAGACCGCGAACAGGCGGTGCTCCTCGATCCGTATAGCGCGGATGCTTACGTGGCGCGCGGCGGCTCGTATCATCTGCTCGGGGAGCACGAGAAAGGTCTGGCCGACCGTACGCTGGCCATCGCGATCGATCCCAAGCACGTGCTGGCATACACCGCGCGCGGCAACGCATACTTTCTGCTGGGGCGGTACGACGAGGCGTTGGCGGATTTGCAGAAGGCGCTGACACTCGATCCATCGAACGCGGATACCGAGCGGCTGGCCGATCAGGCACAAGCGAAGGTCGACGAGATCGTGCAGAAGGCCATCGCCAAGGAAAAAGCGCCGGATACGGGTGTCATGGTTCTGCCGGGGCCAGGCGCGCCGCCGGTGAAAACGGAGGTCGTCCAGACGGAGGCTCCGAAGACGGAGACGCCGAAAACGGAGACGCCGAAGCCGGAGACCCCGAAGACGGAGACGCCGAAAACGGAGCAGCCGAAGCCGGAGACCCCGAAGCCGGAGGCTCCGAAGACCGAGGCCGAGACACCGAAACCCGATACGCCAAAGCTGGAGACATCGGCCAAGGCCGAGACACCAAAGCCGCCGGCGCCAAAGCCCGAGCCGCCTCCAACGGAAGCGCCGGCGCCAAAGCTCGAGACACCAAAGCCGCCGGCGCCAAAGCCCGAGCCTCCTCCAACGGAAGCGCCGGCGCCAAAGCTCGAGACACCAAAGCCGCAGGCGCCAAAGCCCGAGCCGCCTCCAACGGAAGCGCCGGCGCCGAAGGAGCCGCGGGCCAAAGCCATACCGCGGCCGCCGGCTCCGTCGCCGAAACCGGCCCCTCCGGTTTCGACTGCGCCTGCGGGGACCAACGCCCCCAAGCCCGCCACTGCCGCCGAATATCACACGCTCGGACGCAAGTTGCTCCAGGAGGAGCACTACGCGGAGGCCATCGGACAATTCACGCAGGCGTTGAAACTGAATCCGTCGCACGCGCTGGCATTCAACGGCCGCGGCTACGCGCATTTCCGGCTGAAGCATTATGCGGATGCGATTTGGGATTTCGGCCAGGCCATCCTGCTGAATCCGTCTTACGCCAACGCATATGCCAATCGCGCCGCGGCCAAGCGATCGTCCGGCGACAAGAGCGGCGCGGATGCGGACCAGGCCAAGGCCCGGGAACTGATGGGCGGAAAGTAATCCGTGACCGGACAGGGCGGGAGGCCTATCCCACCTACACCCAGAGCACTGGTTGGCGGACGGGGAAGTTGCGCAGCACTTCCTCCACCGTGGGGTCGGGCTCGAGCTTGCGCCACAACGCCAGATACTCGGGCCTGTTCAGCGCCAGGCCGGCGAACACCAGGCAGGGCTGGCGAACCGGCCACTCCTTGTCGTACATCACGTCGGGGGGGGAGCGGCCATTTTTTCTTGTCGAGCAGGAACGGGTACATGTACGCGACCGCCCTGGCCATGCCTCGGCCATCGGGCAACTGCCACTTCCAAAGATCGTCTTCGCGCGTCGAGAGCGTCTGGGCCGCGATGGCCATCGCGTCCAGGTTGAAGATCGAATACCCGTAGGGTTTGGTGCGGCGCAGTTCCTCGGGAAAGCTGCCGTCGTGGGCCTCCTGATTGGGAATCAGCACCGTCCGGAAGCGGTTGCGGCAGTACGCCGTGAGATCCGCGTTTCCGGTGAGCTGAGCGAAGGCCGCGACCTGCGCGACCCAGCAGGCGCCGTGGTTGTTCTTGGCGTCGCGCTCGGCGATTCCGTAGGGGTGGGTGGCCATCCACCCGGCGTAGGATGCAAACCATTTCTTGACGCCGTCGAGATCGGCCGGCGCGAGGTCGAGTTGCCAGGCGGCGCGCGCGACCTCCACCAGGTGGAGCGTGTCGATGATCCCGGTGCCGCGCCCTGTGAAACGTCCTTTGATCGCCTGCGCGTATTGCAGGTCGGGGTTCATGCGGGTGGCGCCGTCGACGAACCAGGCGCGCAGGTGGCGCGCGGCGTGGGCGGCATACTTGCGATCTCGAGTGATCTTGTAGGCGGCGGCGAGGGCCGGAACGATAAGGCTCAGCCGCACCATGGCGCGGCGGTGCTCGACGAAGTTGCCGGGATTGCTCATGCCGTCGCGCTGGATGTAGGGGCCGGGATTCTGCGGGTCGGGCCACCAGTAGTCGCCTTCGGAGAAGAAATCGTGTTTGCCGCCGGCGCTGCGCGGCGAACCGGCAGCGGTGACGGTGACCGGCAGGTCGGAGAGATGGCGGCCGGCGGCCTTGAGCACGCGCCCTCGCTCGATCGCCGCAAGGTCGAATTCTTCGGCGCCGCGCGCAAAGCGCGCGGCAGAGAGCGCGAGGGCGCCCTGGAGGAATTCTCTGCGTAACATGAGTGACCTTATTTTAGCGCTAGTGCCAAGTTGCAAGAACTGGCGTGTGGGACCGCGGGCAAGACCGCTCCCTCCGGTCGCGGCTCAGCAAGCGTTTCCGAGCGCGACCATAGGGAGGTCCCGATGGGCCGCGGCGGCCCACCAAAGGGCATGAAGACGCGGCCGGTGCGGGTCGGGTATTTTCGCCGGTTCTTCGCCGCGTCTTCAACCGAGCGGTGTTGCGGGAGTTTCTGCAACTTGGCGGCAGTACGAGCATCTTTTCCTCGTTCTTATTACATCAAAGCTCGGCGATCCGCCGCTGCACCAGGAAGAAATACATCCCCAGCGCTACCAGCAGCACACCGTTCACCGCGAGCACGATAGGAGCCGTATAAATGGGGACGAGCCACCCGGCGACCAGGTTTCCCACGGGCATGCCCCCGCGGAAGGCCAAATTGTAGACGCTCATCACCCGCCCCCGCATCTGGTTGGTCACCACCAGTTGCACCAGCGAAACCACCATCGAGAAGACCGCCATCATCGAAGCGCCCGAGAAGAACAGCATCACACAGCTCATGGCGATCGAGCGCGAGAGCGCAAAACCCGAAATCCCCGCGCCCAGGCACATGAGCATCGCTAGCGCCACGCGGCCCTTGTGGCCTACGTTCCCCAATCCCGCCACCGCCAGGGCGCCTACCACCGACCCCATCCCCGACATCGAAAGGAACGTCGCAAAGATCGCGGAGCCCTGGTGAAACACCTGGTCGGCGAATACCGGAAGAAAGGTCCTCATCGGAATTCCCAGGGCCGTCATGCAGAATCCCAGCACGATGAGCCCCTCCATGGCGCCTTGTTTGCGAATGAACTGGATGCCCTGTTGGATGCTCCCCAAGATGCTTTCCGTGGTCTTCTCGGGAAGGAAGCGGATTTTCAGCATCATCAGCGAGACGATGGGGAAAAGAAACGACAAGGCATTCAGCGCGAAGCACCACGTCGCGCCCAGCGTATGCATGGCCCAGCCGCCCAGCGCCGGCCCCACCATCACCGCCGCATTGAACTGAATCGAATTGAGGGCGATGGCATTGGGCATGTCCTCTTTCGGCACCAGCGTGGGGATGAGCGCCGAATAGGCCGGCCCGCCGAATGCCTGGGCGAAACCCACGATAAACGAGCAGCACAGAAAGTGCCAGACCTTCACCACGTGCAACCCCACCAGCGTCGTCAGCAGCAGCGCGCACCCCATCTGCACGCATTGCGAAAAGATGAGCATGTGGCGGCGCTCAAAGCGGTCGGCCAGCGCGCCTCCCACCAGTGAGAACAGGAAGATCGGAATAGCCACCAGGATGGGATCCAAGGCCAGCAGCCGCGCCGAGTGACTGATCTCCCAGATCAGCCATCCCTGCGCAAACATCTGCATCCACGTACCGATGGCGGAGGCGCACGCGCCCATCCACATCAGGCGGAAATCGCGATATTGAAAAGCTTTGAAGACCCGGCGAAGCACGGTGGCACTAACGGCAGCAGTTCAAAAAAGGATTGTACCAATTCCGGCGGGGCCGAGTTGTGAAGTGCGCTGTAGTATACTGGCCGCTTCAAGATGAAGCTGTACGGAACTCAAAAGGAGTGGCCATGTTGCCAGATTATCTAGCGAAAGCCGTGCCCAACCCGCCGGGGAAGCGCGCACCGTGGTACGCCAATACCGCGCCCAGCTATGCCGGAATCTTCCTGTGGGTGGCATTTTACAAGGCCATGGCCGGCGCCACCATCGCGCACGGCGGCCTGGGTCTCTGCCTGCTGGCCCTGCTCGTCGCCGGATTGCTTTGCTACGCCCTGTACTACCGCGTGCCGGCGATGCTGGGCATGCAGACGGGCTATCCGCTGTACGTGGTCGGAAGCTCCACATTCGGTATCGCGGGCGGCTACGTCATGCCCGGACTCTTGATGGGGCTGTTGCAGATCGGCTGGTTTGCGGTGGCCACGTTCGTGGCGACCGATTTCATCCTCAAGGGAGTCGGCGCAAATTCTGCCCCTGGGACCGTGCCGTTCATCGTCACCGGGTTGCTCTGGGGCCTGGTGCTGTCCTGGGTCGGCGCCAAGGGCATTCAGTACGTGGCCAAGATCGCCACCTTCCTCAACTTCATTCCACTCCTCATGCTGCTCATCGTGGTCTTCCAGACTGCCGGCGGAGTGGGTAAGTATCAGGTGCCGGCGGGACAGGAGAATTCCTACCTGGCGTTCACTTCCGCGATCGCCATCGTCATCGGCTTCTTCGCCACGGCGGGCGCGGCCGGCGCCGATTTCGGCACCAACTCGCGCAACGAGGGGGACGTGAAGTGGGGCGGTCTGGTGGGCATCGCGCTGGCCGTGCTGGTCGCCGGAGGACTGCCGCTCATCTCGGTGGCCGGCGCGCACGGCATGAATCCCTCGTTGGGCTGGGACTACGCCGACGTAATCCTGGGCAACGGCGGACCCATCGCCGGCGTCATGTTCCTGCTCTTCGCCATCGCCTCCGTGCCCCCCACCTGCTTCTGCGCGTTCATCGCCGGCAACAGCTTCAACACCATGATTCCCAGCGTCCCGCGCGTAGCCTCTACCATGGCCGGAGCGACGGTCGGCATCCTGCTCGCGGTGACCGGAGTCGCCGCCAACCTGATTTCGTTTTTCACCATCGTGGGCGCGTCGTTCGGCCCCATCTGCGGCGCCATGGCGGCCGACTACATGCTCTCCGGCAAACGCTGGTCCGGCCCGCGCGAAGGCATCAATTTCGCCGGCTACGGAGCCTGGGCGATCGGATTTGTGGTAGGCATT
>JBGPKH010000294.1:0-10453 GCA_041485845.1 Bryobacteraceae bacterium | reverse complement strand
GGTTTTGCGAAAGTCGGGCTAGGGCGAAGCCCGAAAAATAATTGCCGGTGCTCAGGCGGCCACTCCGAGTTCCCGCAAAATACCCGCCATGCCTGCTCGGACGGTTTCGTAGTGACGGCCGAGCGCCGTCGCGTTCTGTGATCCGCGGGAAGGCCGGATCTCTTGGGCGGCGGCCAACAAGGGACGGATTGCTTTCTCCCGAGTCCAGCTCCGGCTGGTCTCCAGGCCATCGCCGCCCGGGTTGTTCTTCTGCACGGCTTGATCCGCCAGTTTCGAAGAGGTGAATCCTCCGGGACGCGGATCGACCAATGCTTCATCCCGGACACCCTCAGTTCATGTGTAGCAGCGCCGCGTAGGTCGGTTCCCGATGAGCGAACGCCTCACCGCGTCACCCTCAGCAGCGCGTACAACACCCAACCCGAAGTCGAGATGTGCTCCGCATAACTGAGTTGCCCGGGAGGCCGCGTCGTCTCCGGCCAGCTCCCATCCGCCTGCTGCCGCGCGATCAGGAACGCTCTCCCGCGCGCGACAGCCCTGGCAGTGCGCTTGGGATCGCGCATCGCCTCGAGCGCCAGCAGCACGATCGCCGTGTCGAAGGGCTCAGCCGGCGCGTGGAGTTGCGGCCCCCAACCGCCGTCGCTGCTCTGCGCCCCAAGCACCAGGTCGAGGCACTTGCGCCTCACCTCCGCCGATCGCGGCATGGCCAACAGCATGGCCGCGGCATCCAGAAGGTTGCCCGGCCTCGCCGCTGCGAACCAGCGGTTGGCGCGCGCAATGGGCTCGGCAAACTCCGCGCGATCGGCGGTTTCCAGCGTGTGCCGGGCCATGTACGTCGCGAGCGCGCTCCCGTATGTGGCCGGCGCGCCGGGCGCACCGCCCGTGTCGACTCCCCACGAACCGTCGGCTTCCTGATCGGGGACGAGCAAACGCGCGCCCCCGAGCAGAATCTCACGCCGGGTTACGAAGCCGTTGGCGGACGCTTCCGCCAGCGCCGCCGCAAACTGGATGCGAGCCAGCCTGGCGTTGTTGAAACCTGGCGTGCCCGGGTTGCGATCCCAGCCCGCAGGCTCGAGCAGCCACCGCGTCGTGTCGTCCAACGTCGCGTCCGGCAACGCGTAGCCGCGGCGCGCCGCGGCGTAGAGGGCGCGCGCCCCATCGCCGTTGTTGTGGCACGAGTAGCAATGGTTCTCGCGCCGCCAACGCGGAACTTCGCCGGCCAAATAGTCGACAGCCCGTTGCTCCGGGGTGGCGGCGGCGAGAAAAAACAGCGCGATGGCGGCGGTCACAACTTTGATCTCAGACCCCCGAACGGTTTACAAAGACAGTAATACCACGGGGAGCCATGCTGCGCGTCATTACCCTTTCCTTTTTGAGTGTTTCGAGCACCGCCCTCCTCGGTCGGGTGCGCCCGCGCATCACCCGCCCGGTGAACGAATCGGCGGTCTTCCGGCTTGCGCGGACCACCCATCCGCTCGCCATCCCGGCGAATGACGCGCGCCCCGCGGCCGCGGAGTTGCGCATGGAGCGCATGCTGCTGCTGCTCGCGCGCGGTCCCGAACAACAGACGGCGCTCGATCGGCTCCTTGCGGATCTGCAGGGAGCCCGCATCTCCGCGCTACCACCAGTGGCTCACGCCCGGAGTTCGGCCAACAGTTCGGCGCCTCCGACACAGGACCTCGGCGCCATCGCCGAATAGCTCCGGAGCCGCGGGTTTCAAATCGACAACATCGCCAAAGGGCGCACCGCGATCGAGTTCTGCGGATCGGCGCGCCAGGTGGAAAGCGCATTCCACACGGAGATCCATCGCTACGCATTGAACGGCGTAACCCGCATCGCGAATTCCACCGATATCGCTGTTCCCGACGCCCTGGCGCCGGTGGTTCGCGGCGTAGTCTCGCTGCACAGCTTCCCAAGGCACACCTTGCACCACGTCGTGGATCAAAACCTGGGCGGCGGCCACGCCATGGTGCCCTACGATTTCGCCGCCAT
Source organism: Bryobacteraceae bacterium (assembly GCA_041485845.1). GTDB lineage: Bacteria > Acidobacteriota > Terriglobia > Bryobacterales > Bryobacteraceae > OMOG01. Next base: position 8,464 of record JBGPKH010000294.1, on the reverse strand, counting down.
CTACAACGTGGCGGCGCTCTGGAACAACGGCTACGACGGCCCCGGCCAGACCATCGCGATTGCCGGCCGCACGAACATGAAGACCGCCGATGTCACCGCGTTCCGTTCCCTCGCCGGCCTGCCGGTGAACAACACTCAAATCATCGTCAATGGGAATGACCCCGGCTTTATCAGCGGCAACGAAGAGATCGAAGCCGCTCTGGATGTCGAGTGGTCCGGCGCGGTCGCCAGAGGCGACACCGTGAAGCTTGTCATCCGCAAGAGCACCATCAACACCGATGGCGTGGACCTCTCTGCCAGTACATCGTGGACCACAACATGGGCTCGGTGATGAGCATGAGCTTCGGCGCCTGCGAGGCGGACAACGGTAGCATCGGTAACCAGCAATACGCTCTGGGCGCAGGCCGCGGCCCAGGGCATCTCCGTGTTTGTGTCGGCTGGCTATGACGCTCTACCTGGTCAACGACGGCGGCACGGCGCTGCTGTCCGGCCTGGTGCTGAACGGTTCCGGGTCGGTGCGCATCAGTCAGTGTACGGTGACGGGCGCCGGTTCCTTCGCCAGCGGGAGCGGCGACACTCTGACACTGACTCTGAACATGAGCTTCCCCGCTGCGTTTGCCGGCAATCGCGTGATCTACCTGCCTGCCCGTGACGCCAGCGAGGCGAATAACTCCGGCAAGCAAGCCCTGGGTTTCTGGACCGTGCAATAGCAGCCGATACCTTGATCCGGCTCTCCTAACGGTGTATAACACAGCAATGGCGCACAAGCGCGCGTTCGTACGCGAATCCGCCTCAGGGCGACCTTCATGAACCGGCGCCGCATCTTTCTTCAGGTATTGCTCTTCGGTCTTATCCTCTGTCCCACCCGCACCGTCCGGCACGCCGGCGCCTAAGAAAAAGAGTTCGATCAACCCGGCCAGGCGGCCGCCTTCTACCGCCTGAAACGCGCGCCTTCCGGCACTTCCGGAGTCCCCGTAGAGCGATATTGGCCCGCGCTCGACCACCTGCGCCGCATGCCGCGTTTTTCCACCGCCCGAAGGACCATGTTGCCGTCCGAAGCCGACCGCGTCCTCCGCCCCAATGCCTCCGCCGACAATGACGCGGTGCTCGGAACCTGGACTCCGCTGGGACCCGGCAACATCGGCGGACGCACGCGCGCGCTTCTGGTCCACCCGCAGAATCCCAACCTCATTTACGCCGGCAGCGTGTCCGGCGGAGTCTGGAAATCCACCGACGGCGGAGCCTCGTGGAGTCCCTTGAGCGATCTGCTGATGGCCAACATCGCTGTCAGCTCCCTGGCCATGGATCCCGGCAACTCCAACGTGATCTACGCGGGAACGGGCGAGGTCTTTCCCTTCAAGCAGGATGAGAACGACGGCCAGCGCGGCGCGGGCATTTTCAAAACCACAGACGGCGGCGCCAACTGGTCGGCGCTCACCTTCACCACCAACAACAACAAGGACTTTTACTATGTCAGCGACCTCGTGGTAAGCCCGCGCAGCAGCCAGCGCGTGTACGCCGCCACCAGTACGGGCATCTGGCGCAGCCTGGATGGCGGCGCCAGTTGGACGCGTACCTTCGACGGCTCCGGTTTCGATGGCGGCTGCCTGAACTTCGCCATGCGCACCGATCTGCCCGGAGACTACCTCTTCGCTTCCTGCGGCAGGTTCGCACCCGCGGGAGTGTATAAGAATAGCTCGGCCGAAGGCGCCACCGACTGGACCCAGGTGCTCAAAGACAACCATCTGGGGCGAATCTCCCTGGCGCTCGCGCCCTCCAATCAAGGAACCATCTACGCCCTCGCCATGTGTGGAGACCAGACTCTGTGCGGCAATTTCTTCGAAGGTCTGTGGGCCGTCTACCGCTCCCAGGCGAATGGCGAATCCGGCACCTGGGAAATCCGCGTCGACAACAAGAGCGCCACCACGCTCAACACCTGGCTGCTGACCAACGGGCGCGAAGCGGCCGGCTGTTTCAATCAGCCCACCATGGCGAACCAGGGCTGGTACGACAACGTCATCAAGGTCGATCCCGTGAACCCCGCGGTCGTGTGGTCCGGCGGAGTCGATCTTTTCCGGTCCGACGACGGTGGCGCCAACTGGGGCCTGGCGTCGCACTGGAATAACAAGCCACAGCCCAACTATGCGCACGCGGATCAACACGTCCTGGTCTTTCACCCGCAGTACGACGGCGGCGCCAACCAGGTCCTCTTCGCCGGCAACGACGGCGGGCTGTGGCGCACCAGCAATGCGCGCGCCGCTACCGCCATCGGCGCCAAAGCGCCGTGCAACCTCAACAGCCAGGTGAATTGGACAACCCTCAACCACAGCTATGCCGTCACGCAGTTTTATCACGGCCTCCCGCTTCCCGACGGAGCCTCGTACATCGGCGGCACGCAGGACAACGGCACGCTCAAAGGCGCCGACGGCGCCGGCCTCAACGGCTGGACCACCATTCTGAGCGGCGATGGCGGTTTCGTGGCCGTCGATCCGGGCAATCCCAACACCTTCTACGCCGAGTTCCCTCCCGACAATCAGAAGGGAACCCCGCTGCTGTATAAGTCACTCGACGCGGGCAGTCACTGGAGCAAGGTCACCAGCGGCATCAGCGACACCGGATTCCTGTTCGTTCCGCCGTTCCTGATGGACCCGGCCAATCCTCAGCGCCTGTGGATCGGCGGCTCCAAAGTGTGGCGCACGGAAGACGGCGCGAGCTCGTGGGTGCAGGTCGGGAGCACTCTTTCCCCCGGGAGAGTTAGTGCGTTCGCCCAATCGACGACGAATCCCGATCGCTTGCTGGTCGGCACCCACACCGGTAAGATCTACCGGCTGGACAACGCACGCAGCGCCAACTCGAATACGCCCTGGGTATCGAATGCGCTGCCGCGCAGCGGCTACGTAGCGTGGCTGGCCTTCGACCCCACCAACGCCAACATCGCGTACGCCGCCTACTCGAGCTTCAATAGCGTGACTGGAGACGCGCATGTCTACAAGTCCACGGATGGCGGCACCACGTGGTCGCCGCTCGATGGCAGCGGGGCGGGCGCGATTCCCGATGTCCCGGTACACACGATCGCGATCGACCCGACCACTACGTCGCGCATTTACATCGGCACCGACCTCGGAGTGCTCACCACCACGGACGGCGGCAACACGTGGCTGAAGGAGAACACGGGATTCGCCAACGTCTCCACCGAGGCTTTGGTTCTCAACAACGCCAACGGGGTCGCACGGTTGTATGCCTTCACCCACGGCCGCGGCGCCTGGCGCGTGCCGCTGGTCAGCGCGGCGTGCAGCTACACCATCAGCCCCGGCAGCGACAGCCCCAATGCCACGGGCGGCCCAGGATCGTTCACCGTTTTCGCCAGCGCCGGATGCACCTGGCAGGCGCAGCCCGACGTCTCCTGGATTCACGTGAACTCCACCGGGAACGGCACCGGGACGGTGAACTACACGGTGGATGCCAACCCGGGAGCGCTTTCGCGGACGGGCCACATCCTGGCCGGCGGGCAGCAATACACCATCACACAGGGCGGCGCCAACTGCACCTACAACGTCACGCCGCCCGGCCAGCCGTTCCCGGCGGGCGGCGGTACGGGCAACATTCCCGTGAACGCTCCTTCGGGCTGCGCGTGGCAGGCCTCCAGCGCAATCGGCTGGATCACCGTCGTCTCCACCACCCCCAGCCCCGCTACGGGAAACGGCTCGGTATCGATCAACGTGTCCGCCAACACTACCAGCGCCTCCCGGTCGGCCACCATCACCGTCGCCGGAATCAGCGTGACCATTTCACAATCCGGCAGCGCGAGCGCAGGCGGAAACGACGAAATCGCGGGCGCGACGCTCATCGGCGCATTGCCCGCTTCCATCAGCCAGAACACCGCGAGCTTCACGGCCAACTCCGCAGACCCGGTCCATGCCTGCACCGGAGGGCGCGATTCGGCCACCGCCTGGTTCCGTTTTGTGCCTAACTTCAGCGGCGTCGTTCAGATCAACACCACTGGCAGCGACTACGACACGGTGTTGAGCGCGTATCCGGGCACTTCCAGCGCGGGCGCCGAGGCGGCTTGTAATGACGACATCAACGACTATGCGCTACAGTCCGCTTTTACCCTGAACGTGACCGCGGGCCAGTCCTACCTGGTCGAGGTGAGCAGCTACGGCGCGGTCAACGCCGGGGGCAACCTGGTGCTCAGCCTGAGCGCCAACGACCTGTCCGCCGCGGCCACACCGGTGAATGCTCTGCCCTTTACCACCACGCAGGACATCGGGTCGGCCACCAGCAGCGCCGGCGACCCGGTTCACACCTGCACCAGCTCGGCCGACAGCAAGACGGTGTGGTTCCGCTACAACGCGGGCTTCACCGGAAACCTGCTGATCGATACCGAGGGCAGCAACTACGACACGGTGCTCTCGGTCTATAATGCCGCCGCCCCTTCGTCCGAACTGGCCTGCAACGACGACACCGACCAGGACTCGCAATCGGCGCTGTCACTGGCGGTGATTTCCGGACAGAGCTATCTGATCGAAGTGAGCAGGTATCATCAGGGATCGAGCAGCGGCACCCTCGTGCTCAACGTCAACGGCAACGACCAGCCCTCGCAGGCCACGCCCGTTGCCAGGGTCCAGCCCGGTCAATTCGTGGGTGCCGCCACGACGAGTGTCTCCGATCCCGGCTTGGCCGCTTGCGGGGGACCGCTCGACAAGACCGTTTGGTACCGGTATACCGCAACGGCGTCGGGTCCGATTCACGTCAGCACGGTGGGTTCGGACTATGACACCGTGTTGGCGGTATACGCCGGATCGATCCCCGGCGTCGAGCCGGCGTGCAATGACGACATCGATTCCAATAATCCCGGTCCGTCCGCACTCAACTTCAACGCAGGTGCCGGCCAGTCCTACCTGATCCTGGTGGGCGACTTCAACTTCAATGAAGGTATCTTCGGCACGCTCAACCTGATCGTGCATCCGAACACCGCGTGCACTTTCAACGCGAGTCCCGGTTCGAAGAACTTTCCGGCCTCCGGCGGCAGCGACAGCTTCGTGCTCGAGACCAACTACCCCGACTGTTCGTGGACGCTCACCCCCTCGGCGAGCTTCATCGGCGTGGCCCCATCGTCGGGCATCGGCTCGGCGTTCATCGACTACTCCGTCGCGCGCAATGCGAGCGCGTCGCCGCGTTCCGGCTCGATCGGCGTGACCGGCAACTCCGGACTCTTCACGGTGACCCATGACGCCGGCGGCGCCGCGGACCTCGTGGTCACCGCGCTCACCGGCCCTAACACGGCGCAAGCCGGCGGCACCCTCAACGTCAGCGGCACGGTGACCAACCAGGGCAGCGTCGCCGCCGGGCCGTTCACTTTTGAGTTCTATTTCTCCAGCTCGCCGGCGATCTCGACTGCCGCCGTGGACACCGGCTGGGGCTGCACGATCTCGCGCCTCGCCGCGGGCGCATCGTTCACCTGCAGCGGCTCGATCGGGGTTCCCGCCGGTCTCAGCACGGGGACGTGGTACCTCGGCGCCATCGCCGATCCGGATAACTTCGTCGCCGAATCGAACGAAGGCAACAACGCGCGCGCGTCCGACTCGGGCCCCGTCAACGTAAACGGAGGCGCCAACCGCACACCCGGTCCGGTCTCGGCGAACCCGGGCGCCGGCAGCGGCGCGACGCAGAACTTCACCTTCACGTTCTCCGACCCGGACGGCCGTCAGGATCTCAACGTGGTCAACATCCTGATCAACAATTCCCTCGATGCCCGCAACGCGTGCTACCTGGCGTATAGCTTTCCATCGAACGTTTTGTATCTGGTGGCCAACGACGGAGGCTCGTTGCTTCCCGGCACGGTCATGAACGGTTCGGGGTCTGTCAGTAACGGCCAATGTACAGTGAACGGCGCGAATTCGTCGGTGGGCGGCAGCGGTACCTCTCTGACGCTGAACTTGAGCATGACCTTCACTGCGGGGTTCGCAGGCAACAAAATAATCTATCTGGCGGCGCGCGACATCGTGCTGAATAATTCGGGATGGCAGGCCCTCGGCGCCTGGGGCGTGCCGGGCGCCAACACGTTCCCTGCCGTCGTAGGGGTGAATCCCGCGCGCGGCAGCGGTTCCAGCCAGGCCTTCACCTTCACCTTTAACGACACCAAGGGATTTCAGGATCTCGGCGTGGTGAATATCCTGATCCATAACTCCCTGGACGCTCGGGGCGCCTGTTATCTGGCTTACAGCCGCCCGTCGAACGCGCTGTATCTGGTGACCGACGACGGATTAGGTCTGGTGCCTGGCCTCGTGTCGAACGGCTCGGGGACAGTCAGTAACAGCCAGTGTACAGTGACCGGTGCGGGCTCTTCCGCGATCGGGAGCGGCAACAACCTCATCCTGATAGTCAATGTTAGCTTTTCGGCCGCCTTCAACGGAAATCGCGTGATATACATGGCGGCACGGGACGGCACGGACGCGAATAACTCGGGTTGGCAATCGATGGGATCGTGGACCGTGCAGTAAAGGGACACTACCTTTTCACCCTGTTAGGCGCTGATCTTCACCGACGAAGCCAGCTTCCGGCAGGACTCGACCCTGCATGCTACCTGGAGCCGCGTGGGCTGCCCACCAGAAGTTCCGGTTACTGGGGAGCGCAAGAGCGTGAAGATTCTCGGAGCCATCGAACTTTGGCGCACGCGGTTCGATTATCGGCAGGACACCGTCTTCAACGCCAGCACCTATCTCGGCTTCCTCGAACAACTGGCCCGGCGATATCGCCGCCAGGGGGCCATCATGATTCAAGACAACGCCTCTTACCATAAGGAGGCCGAAGTGTGGAACTGGTTCAAATCCAACCGGCACTGGCTGGAGGTACATCAGTTGCCGCCCTACTCGCCAGAGTTGAATCCCACAGAACGGCTGTGGCAGCACACGCGCAAGAACGGAACGCACAATCGCTTCTTCTCCGGCCTGGACGCCTTGGTCGCCACATTGACGCGCGTTCCTACCTGGCGCCTTTTTGTTGATCCTCATGTCCCTTTAATTATGCGCGGATGTATAGCGTCTTGACTTCAATGTATAGTTAGGGACGAAGTGTTCCTGAAGGCTACGCGCGAAACCGTCCGCGGCAAAACCTACACCAACCATCTCCTGGTCGAGTCCATTAGAACCCTACCACCACACCGTCTGTTCGCTCGGCGCCTTGCAACCCGCACCCCCTGAACATTGGTTGGCTCTCGCGCTGCTGGAACAACTCGCCAGCCACCAGGTGGTCGGTCGGCTCTTTGCTCGCGCAGTTCTGCTATAGCCGTTGCCGCTATCGAATATTGGGAATGCTGAGGCTGCAAGAGTCGCAGCAAGACATTGGTATCGATAAGAGCGGCCATCTACCGCCCGTGGTCGCCGTAGATGGACTCCCGCTCCATGGCGGCATCCGGCAGGACGACGGTGTTGCCGGCATGGCTTGCCAACCACGCGCGAAACTTGCGTATCCATTCCTCGGGGGAAAGCTCGGTGGCAGGGGGAGAGGGTTGCAGGGAAAGCAAAAGATTCCGCACCAGCTCGTCAAGCGACAGGCCTTTGGCCTGCGCCTCGGCGAGGTATGCCTGTTCAACGTCCGGCGGAAGATTGACTGTGACGGTCATAAAGCAGCCTCTACGTCATAGGGTAACTCTACCTCCGGACGGCTGCATTGTCACGCCTGAAAAAGCCGAACCGGCGCCCACTAACACACAAGCGGGTGGCAGGAGCGGGCACGCGTCCCCCAAGGGCAGAGTTGCGTGACGGTGAGTGAGCCAGCGCCAGCCCGCCCAAGCGTGCCTCGATTGGCCACAACCGCTCGCCATAAGCTTGAAAACGGCAATCGAGCAGGGGGGTGATGGCGGCGTTGGCCAGCGGCAGGGCCTGCGCGGAGCGCAATGCCAGCGCCGAGATCAGCAGGGCCGGCAGAGCTCGTTCGCGCCGTCCCTGGGTAAACGTCAGGGTGCCGCCGGCGATTCCCAGGATCACCGACGCCATGATCTGCCACGCGCCCTCACGGATGCCAGCGAAGGAAAACGGCCAAGCTGCTAAAATTGTTCTTGACACGCGCCACGTGTCAGGTTACGGCCGGGATGATATGGACAATTCGCCACAAGGGACTGAAACGGCTTTTGAACAGGACGACCCGAGCGGCGTAAACCCGGAACGTATTGGCAAACTGCGGAATATTCTGGCGACGCTTCACGCTGCCCCAACCGTTGCCCATATGGACGTGCCGGGGTTCCGGTTGCATCCGCTCAGAGGCCAGATGAAAGGCTTCTGGGCTGTAACTGTCCGGGCCAACTGGCGGGTGATTTTCCGCTTTGACGACGGCGCGGAGGCTGTTGATTATATCGATTACCACTGAAAGGAACCAGCCGATGACCATGAAAAACCCGCCGCACCCCGGCCTTGTCGTGTTGCAGGAATGCATTGAGCCTTCGGGCTTGAGCATCACGGATGCC
>JBGPKH010000293.1:0-10455 GCA_041485845.1 Bryobacteraceae bacterium | reverse complement strand
ATCCCACACGGCGGTCTCCAGTCCGCCGCGCGCCATCTTGTGGCCGCGGATGTGCGCGGTGAGCGGAGACACGTCTTCGGGCGACAGGAGGTCGCGGCCGAGCACGCGCGGCGCGACGTAGTCGTGGAGGATCATCCACGCAGAGCCGGTCCACTCCTCGTTGTAGAAGGGGTTCTCGCCGGCGGTGACTTCGCCCCAGCCGGAAGCGCCTTCGCCCTGCACTTCCACCAGGATGATATCGCGCTTGTAGGTGCGGGAGAAGCTGGTTTCGAAGAAGTGCACCAGCGGCATGCGGATCTGGCGAAGGGTGATGCGATCGAGTTTCATTGCCAAGGCTCCAGGAGGTAGGTTCCTTCGGTTTCACTGGGTGCGAAACCGGTGACGGCCAGTCCTCGCTCGAAGGCGCGCTGGAACTTCTCGGCGTTGCCCTGCTGAATCTGGCGCGCACGCGCCGGGTCTTCGCTGCGGATGCGGGCGATATCGGCCGGGAACGCGATGCGCTCCTGCGGATGGCGTTCGGCCTTCTGGCCGGTGAGAAGGCCGTGGACGCGAGGGGAATCGATCCACCACTCGGCGATGCAGCGGTCGGTGGGGAGGCCGCCGTGGAGCGGGCTGGCAGTGACGCCGTACTGATTGACGGAGTAGCGGCGGACGATGGCGCCGAGTTTCTCGATGTTGAGGAAGGCGTTCTTGAGCTCGAGCGGGTCGAAGGTCCATTCGATGAGGTCGATGCCGCGCGCGAGCGCGTCCTCGCGCTGGCAGAGCTTGAGACGGCGTCCGATGCCCGCGTTGTGATACTCCGGCAGGACACCGAGCATGTGGCTGTGCAGATACGGCCGGCCGCCGGGCTTGACTCCGGGGATGGCGAAACAGAAGCCGACCATGTTATCGCCGTCAAAGGCGCCGAAGACGTGGCCGCCGACTTTGCTCACGACGACCAGGAACCGCAAGGGCAACAGCTCGACGTCGGCGAAGCCCCAGATGACCTGTTGCAGGCGAAGCACGTCGGAGAATTCGGGGAGATGAAACAACTGGCGGATCTCGATCAGCGTTTGGCCTCCTGCCACAGCGCCTCCATTTCTTCGATATTGGAATCTTCGATCCTGGCGCCGCGCTCGGCGAGTTTGCGCTCGATGTAGCCGAAGCGGCGGCGGAACTTGGCATTGGCTTTGCGCAGCGCCTGCTCGGGATCCACCTTGACGAATCGCGCGAGGTTCACCAGGACGAAGAGCATGTCGCCGAGCTCGTCTTCGAGCTCCGGCTGCGAGGCGTTGCGGCGCGCCTGGTCGAACTCGGCGAGCTCCTCGTGGAGCTTGTCGAGCACCTGGTCGGGGTTCTCCCAATCGAAGCCGACTCCCGCGGCGCGGGAGGCGATCTGCTGCGCTTCTACGAGCGCGGGAAGCGCGCGCGGAACAGAGCCGAGGAGGTCGGTCTCTTCCCGGCCTTTGTCCTTCTTCTCGGCCGATTTGATTTCACCCCAGATGCGCTTCACGTCGCTGGCCGTTTCGGCCGATCCCTCGCCGAAGACGTGGGGATGGCGGCGCACCAGCTTCTCATTGATGGCGTCGAGCGCGTCGCCGATGTGGAAGAGATCCTGCTCGGCGGCCATTTCGGCATAGAAGACGGCCTGGAGCACGAAGTCGCCGAGCTCCTCGGCGAGGTCGTTCCAATCGCGGCGATCGATGGCGTCGAGGACTTCGTAGGTCTCTTCGAGGGTGAAGGGTTTGATGGTGTCGAAGGTCTGCTCGCGGTCCCAGGGACAGCCGCCGGGGGCGCGCAGGCGGGCCATGAGGTCGACCAGCTTTTGAAATTTCTCTCCAGCGGTAGCGTCGGGTTTCATTTTGGAGGGAGCGGTTTTTCTAATTTAGCACGCGGGCGGATGGAGACACTACGGGTTAATGTGGGCGTCGAAAGTTTCGTTGCGGCGGCCGGGGCTTGCCCCTTGCGGGACCGGTTTATCGCCGTGCGTGGTCCGGCCGCCAGTGATTTGAGCCGCATTCACCGAGGGATTACATGGCTTGTGGGCAGCATAACCTCGATTCGAATGCCCGACTCTCCGATGACCCGATGCTTTGCCATGACACCGGGTATTTGGGAATCGCGATCCCCAGGTCTCCCCAGCCGACGACTTACATTCGTGCGAGCTTTCTTAAGGCCCTACCGGGGAGATCAGCACCACCGTAATGCAACGTTTCCTGGCCAGGAGAATTACCGTTAGAAGAGGACGCGGTGGAGCGTAACCCTCTTCCTAATTTAAGAATAAGGGGCGTGTCAATACTTTGGAGCGGCCATTTGGTGGTCCGTCCACAGGCAAGATGTTTAGAATCAACAAAAGTACACTAAATAATTTGGCTCAAAGTCGCGTGAACGGGTTTTGGCGGATGGGCCCATTCCGGCCATCCTCTTGAAATTACGGCAGTTAAATTGGATGTCGGCAATTTCGGCCAACCGGGAAAAGTGAGTCACAAGGGTTGGCGGATTATTTTCTCTTTGATTACTATTACTTAGAAAAACAACCCGTTGACAAAGAATGTTGGGGAGCTATGTGTGAGGTTGAAAGAGGGAGTTCGGTCCCCAATTTAACCTGTAGTTTCCCAAGTGCTTCCCTTGCCGACCCTCCCGCTCCAACGGAGCGTTCCTTCCCCAACTCCGGGCTCCTTCTTTTACTGAATATTCGACTCAAGATAAAAAGTCCCTTTTGACTTATCTTGCGATTGGTTATGCCGGGGGGGGCCCAGGACCGGCTCGCGGTCCACATACACCACACCGAGCTTTTCGGAGAGCTTGGCTTCGTCGATTAAGACGGGCAGTCTCGCGGTCCGGGCGGCCGGCCTGAGTGGCCGTGCGAACGGAGGATGGAAGAGCCGCGACGGAGCCATCCTGGCCAACCAAGTCCCAGGCCATGGATATGAACACCAAGGCCCCGAAGGGCAGGCGCATATCAGACCCTTACGCAGGAAGTCTCAAGCGCGGCTCCATATTTGTATCCGGTGGTACAAGGAGCGCCGGTCAGAGACTCCCGGATGGAGACGACGAATCCGGAGAGGTTTCGGACGCTTCCGACGCTCCCGACGCTCCCGACGCTTCGGACGCCTCGGACCCGTCGGCCGCAGGCTCGCCAGCCGGCTCCAGCTTGCGCTGCATTCTCCGCGCCGCCTTATCGCGCTGTTTTTCCATGCGGGCAAGTTCTTTTTGACGTTTCTTAAACGTGGTGCGGGATCGCGTAGGCATAGACTGGACTCCTTTCTCTAACAACGCGGCGGCCGGGGCTTGACCCGCGGCCGCTTCGAACTACGATCTTACCAGCGGGGCTCGCGCCGCTGGCGCGATGCATCGCCGAAACCGCCACCGGCGGCGGACTTGGGCCGGGCTTCATCGACATTCAGCGAGCGGCCTCCCAGGTCGCTGCCGTTCAACGCAGCGATGGCCTGGTCGGCCTGAGCGGCATCGTTCATTTCCACGAAGGCGAAGCCACGAAAACGGCCGGTATCGCGGTCGGTAATCAGGTTAACACGATCCACCGTTCCGTACGACTCAAAGAGCGATCGGAGGGACGATTCAGTAGCGGCAAAATCCAAATTGCCTACAAAGAGGTTCTTCATTGTTTCCTTGGTTTTGACTGTTCGGCTAAGACGAGGCAGATTGGGATTCAGCCGGGCTGTTGCGAGACGATCAAAATACCATCTCAGTATAGCAGGAAGGCGCGGGTTGCGGGGGACTTAGGTCTTGACGGGGGTCTGGGTGGAGATCAGGCCTTTTTTGTTGACGTTTGACGAGCCTCCGGCGCGGATGTGCTTTTTTGGCACAACGTGCTTTTAATTCAACAATATCCGCGTGTAAAGTTTGGTCAATGGTGGGTCCATTCGGCGCCGCGCTGCGTCTCCAGATCAGACAGGACTCATTCCTATGGCAACCCCCAATCCGAGTGCAATTCTATGGGAAGCACAGTTCGCGCGCGAGGTGCAGGACCGCATTTTCCCTTCCGCGCGGCCGTCAATTCCAAACCTGGACTACTACAGCGACTCGCGCCGCGCGCACAGCGTGAGCGGCGACTATCTCGACTACTTCGAAGTGGACGTAGGGAATCTCTGCCTGGCGATCGGAGACGTGGCCGGCAAAGGGTTGCACGCCGCGCTGCTCACGGCCTCGCTGCACAGCATCGTGCGCGCGCTGCGATTTTCCCGGACCGGCAGCCTCGCGAATTTCGTAGCGGCGGTCGACGAACTGCTCCGCGAGGTCTGCCCGGACGATTGCCATACCACCCTCTTCGTGGGCCGGTACGATCCCCTCTCGGGCCGCCTGCACTACGTCAACGCGGGGCACGAGCCGCCCTTCGTGCTGCGGAACAACGGGCGGCGCTATCGTACGATTCGGCTGGAATCCGGCGGCCCCGTGCTCGGGCTGGTGCGCCGGCCGGCGTATCGCGAGGGGGTGGTCTCGCTGAATCCCGGGGATCTCCTCGTCGCCTACACCGACGGTGTATGCGAGGCCGCCAACCAGCAAGGCGAAGAGTGGGGATGGCGCCGGTTCCGCGAAGCGATTCAGAGCGGCGGCAGGCAGCCGGTTCGCGACACGGTCGAGCGCGTGTGGGAAGCGGTGGACGAGTTCGCCGCGGGCGCTCCGCAGTTCGACGATATGACACTGTGGATCGGGCGCGTGGACGAGGCGGACTGGCGGCCGGTGCTGCGGGCGGCGGAATGCGAAGAACTGGTGGCGGCGTGAAACTTACCGGAACTGGTAGAACACTCCCAGCGTCACGCGAGAGAAGACGTGGGTCAGGTCGCTCTTGATCGGTTGATATCCTTTTGCTTCTACCCGCAACCCGAAGCGCTCGTTCGCGTAGTAGCGGACACCGCCTCCGTAGCTGATCGCCGGGTCGGTTGCGCCGACGGTGTTTAACCCCAGAGGCAGGGTAACGGTCTTTCCGAAATTCAACTGGTCCGGAATCGTAACCGTGGATTGACTCGTGGTTCCGCTGTAACGGAAACCGCCGAATCCGAGAATACCGTACGGAATGAACCTCGTTTTCGGTAGAGGCACGCGGAAGTGTACCCCCGCGCTGTAATCCAGCGCCGAGGTATTGAACGATGCGGTCGCGCCCGGTATTCCCGAGACCTGAACGTCCACTTGGTTGCGCGGGAAGTAACTGAGCTCGGCATACGGCATGAACCACCGATTCAACGCGTACGCCAGGTTACCGCCAAAGTTGCCCTTGACGGCGGATCCGGGGACAAACGAAACGCCGGAAAAGCCACCGAGCTCGAAATTCCCGGTGCGAATGATGGGGGCATCAGCCGCGGCCGCTGGCTTCAGTAACCCGGGGGTGAACAGACTCAGAACGGCAAACGCCGGCAAGTAAGGAATGTTCTTCACTGACATGTGTCCCGTCATTATACCGTGGCGCCGGCATTCTGGCCTATGTTTTTTTTCAACGACTCATCCCCGCAGGTTCTTGTTGAAGCACTCCAGCGTGCGCTGCCATGCCAGCTTGGCGGCCTTCTCGTCGTAGCGCGGCGTCGTATCGTTGTGGAAGCCGTGATTGGCGCCCTCGTAGACATACCCCTCGTACTTCACGTGGTTGGCCTTCAGGGCTTCCTCGTAGGCGGGCCATCTGGCGGTCAGGCCTGCATCGAGAGAGCCGTAGTGAAGCAACATGGACGCTTTGATCTTGGGGACTTCCGCCGCCGGCGGTTGTCCGCCGTAGAAGGCCACGCCAGCCGAGAGGTCGGCGCCCATCCGCACGGCCAGCGTGTTGACGATGCCGCCGCCAAAACAGAAACCGACTGCGCCGATTTTGCCGGAGCAGTCCGGGCGGCCTTTGAGCCAGCGCGCGGCGGCGATGAAGTCCTCGGTCATCTTGGGCCGGTCGACCTTGCCGAAGAGCTGGCCGCCTTTCTCGTCGTCGCCGGGATAGCCGCCGACACTGGTCAGACCATCGGGCGCAAACGCGATGAACTTCTCAGTGCCTAAGCGGCGCGCCACATCCTCTATATAAGGATTCAGGCCGCGATTCTCGTGGACCACCAGAACTCCCGGCAGCTTGCCACCAGGGTTCGCGGGACGCACGAAGTAGCCCTTGATGTTTTCGTTGCCCTGCGGGGAAGGCACGGTGGCATACTCGGTCTTGATCCGGCTGTCGTCTTTGGGCACCTGCTGTGCCCAGGCGTAATTCGGGCGGAGGCTCTCAAATATGGCGGCGGCGGTCAAGCCGCCGGTAGCGAACTTTTTCGCGCCGTCCAGGAATGAGCGGCGGTCGATATCGCCGTGGACATAGCGGTCAAAGAGGTTCAGCAGCTCTTGCGGGAAATCGGATGCGTTCTTACGTTCCATGAAAAGGGACTCCCTCCTGTTCTGCGCAAGCATACCATTTTTTCGGTAGACTATCACAGTTGGGAGGGCGGACAGGCCAGGAGGCCTGTCCCACATATGGCACACCTATCACTGAAGATCAACGGCAAGGCTCACGCAGTGGACGCGGACCCCGAGTGTCCTCTGCTGTATGTCCTGCGCGACAACGCCGGCCTGAACAATCCGCGGTTCGGTTGCGGGCTGGGACAATGCGGCGCGTGCACCGTGCTGGTGAACCAGGTTCCCACGCGGTCGTGCGTGCTGCCCGTATCGCGAGCGGTGGGGAAGGATATTGTCACGCTCGAAGGGCTGGGAACTCCCGAACATCCCCACCCGGTACAGACCGCCTTCATCGAAGAGCAGGCGTTTCAGTGCGGATACTGCCTGAACGGGTGGGTCCTCGCGGCGAAGGCGCTGCTCGACCGGCATCCACACCCTAGCGACGAGCAGACGAAGAGCGCGTTCGAGGGCCTGGTCTGCCGCTGCGGCAGCCACGTGCAGATCGCGGCCGCGGTAAAGCGCGCCGCGGGAATGAAGAGGAGCGCATAGCCATGGCAACCACATCGCGCAGAGCGTTCTTCAAGACCAGCGGCGGGATTCTGATCGGGTTCAGCCTGTCGGATTCCGGTATCGTTCCCCAACTCGTTCCGCAACTCGTCGCCGCGGATACCGCGGCGACTCCGGCGCCCGGCCGCCTCGACGCCTGGCTGCGCATCGGCAAGGACGAAACCATCCGCGTCTTCACCGGCAAGGTGGATATCGGGATGGGCGTGCAGACCGTGCTCATCCAGGTGGTGGCGGAGGAACTGGATGTCGCGCCCGGGCGCATTCAGCTCACCATGGGCGATACCGCCGCCACGCCCGACCAGGGCGGGGTGGGCGGCAGCACGTCGATCTCCGCGGGGGCCAAGCCGCTGCGAAATGCCGCGGCCACCGCTCGGCTGCTGATGCTGCAACTGGCTTCCGCCAGGCTCGGCGTGCCTCCCGAGCAACTCGCGGTGAACAACGGGATCGTCAGCGTGCAAGCCGACGCGTCGAAGAGCGTGTCTTACGGCGCGCTGGCCGGCGGGGACGGCTTGACCGAAGCGTTGCGCGTTTCGGGCGGCGGTTTCGCGATCAACGTCGAAGGCAAAGGCAAGCCCAAGGACCCGGCCAGCTACACCATCGTCGGCCAGTCTCTGCCGCGCGTCGATCTGCCGCCGAAGATCCTGGGCCGCGCGACTTACTCCACCGACGTCCGCGTTCCCGGAATGCTGCACGGACGGGTGATCCGGCCGGCGGGCGCCGGAGCCAAGTTCGTCAGTGTGGACGAGAGTTCCGTGAAAGCCATTCCGGGCTACCGCCAGACGGTCGTGAAAGGCGATTTCGTCGGCGTGGTAGCGGAGACGGAGTGGGGCGCGATTCGCGCCGCCAAAGAGCTGAAGGTGAACTGGAGCAGCCCCGCGGCGTCGTTCCCGCAGGACATATACCAGCACATGCGCTTGTCGAAGCCGCGGGTGACGCGCGAGCTCACCAAACAGGGCGACGCCGCGGCCGCCTTCGCCGCCGCCGCGAAGAAGGTGGAAGCGAGCTACGAATGGCCGTTCCAGGCGCACGCCACCATGGGGCCAGGATGCGCGGTGGCGGACGTTCGCACGGACGGGCTGACCACGATCTGGACCGGCGCCCAGAAGCCCCACGCGTTGCAGAAAGGACTGGCGCAGATGCTGCGCGTGCCCGAGGACCGCGTGCGCGTGGTATGGGTGGAGGCCGCGGGCTCCTACGGCCGCGCCGGTGACGAGGACGTGGCCGCGGATGCCGCGCTGCTCTCACAGGCGCTCGGCAAGCCCGTTCGCGTGCAGTGGTCGCGCGCCGATATGACGGCCTGGGGCGGCAAAGGGCCGGCCGCGATTGTGGATCTCGCGGCGGCGCTCGATGGGCAGGGCGCCGTGACCGCGCTCGAGATGACGTCGCGCGCATTCTCCGGCACCGAGATTATTCCTCAGGCGAACACCCCGGGGAACATGTTGGCCGCGCAGTTGATCGGGCTGCCCAACACCAACCCCGGGGACGAGTACGTGCAGTGGGCCGGGAGCACATATCCCTACACCTTCCGCAACGTGCATGCGGTGGGGCACATCATGGCGCCGCTGTATGTTTCCTCGTCGCCCATGCGCACCACTCACCTTCGCGATCCCAACGGCCCTGCGGGAACCTTCGCCGCGGAATCGTTCATGGACGAACTGGCGTTTGCCGCCGGGGCCGACCCCATCGAGTTCCGCCTGCGCTATACCGAAGACGCCCGGGCGAAAGCTGTGCTGAAGGCCGCCGCGGAGCGCGCCGGCTGGGACCAGCGGCCGGCGCCCAAACGCAGCGGCTCCGGACGCGGCGTGGCGCTGGCGTTGCGCGGCGGAACCTACGTGGCGACGATCGCGGAGGTCGACGTCGACCGGCGCAGCGGCGCGGTGCGCGTGAAGCGACTGGTGTGCGCGCACGATTGCGGGCTGATCGTCAACCCCAACGCGCTGCGCGGAACCATCCAGGCGAACCTCATTCAGTCGCTCAGTCGCGCGTTGAAGGAGGAAGTGACCTTCGACCAAACCCACGTCACCAGCGTGGACTGGAACTCGTATCCGGTGGCGCGCTGGCCGGATGTGCCCCAGGTGGAGGTCGTGCTGTTGAATCATCCGGAGATCGCGCCGAGCGGGGCGGGGGAGCCGTCGTCGCGGCCGACCGCGGCGGCCATCAACAACGCGATTTTCGATGCCACGGGGGCGCGGATTCGGCGGGCTCCGTTGACGGCGGCGCGGGTGAAAGCGGCGCTGGGGTAGGCTTCCGCGGAGACGCAGAGACCCATGCGATCTGGAGGCTACAAAGTGCCGTTTCGAAGGCACACTTGGCCGACGATGAAGCCCGATGCGTGCAAGTTGATTGGACGGACGGCTACCTCATCACTGCACTGTCCAGGTTCCCTTTAGCTTGCCGCCCGGAGTTTATTCGCATCCGTCGAGTCCCCCGCCGCCATATAGATTACCCGGAAAAGCCGGGAAAAGCGCTGCCGGCCCAATGTTCCTGAACACCGCCGCCGCCCAAGTCGAAATGACGTACTACAGTCCCTTCAAAGTGCGCCATCGCTGCGGGCCAGCCGAGCGCCTATCGGGATTCCCCGGGTGTGGTGCTTGACACGGCCGCAGGTAAGACGATATCTTACCTGCATGAAGACTACCGTCTCCTCCAAGGGCCAGATCGTTCTGCCGGCAGAGCTCCGGCAGATGGACCGTATCGAAGCGGGGCAGGAGTTCGACGTCGAGCGTCTCGATCGTGGGGACTATCGCCTCGTCCGGCGTGCGGCTCCGCAGAACGAGGGCGCCATCGACTGGCTGCTCGCCTGTCCGCAGAAGGACTTCTTCGTGCCCATTGACTCTGAGTCGACGGATGCGCTGTGAAGTACCTGGTCGACGCCAACGTTTTGAGTGAGCCGACGAAACCGGCGCCCGATCCGCGTGTCGTGGCGTGGCTTCGCGCACATGAGCCAGACATCGCCGTCGCCCCCGTCATTCTTGGCGAACTGCGATTCGGGATTCTCATCCTTCCCAAAGGAAGGAAGCGGACCGCCCTGGAACGTTGGTTCGACACGGGGGTCGGGCGTCTCCACTGTCTGCCCTGGGACGCGGACACGGGACTGAAATGGGCGGAACTGTTGGCGCAGCTTCGCGCAACCGGGAAAGCCATGCCGATCAAGGATAGCCTCATCGCGGCGACGGCGGTCGTCCACGGTCTGGCTGTCGTCACGCGAAACCGTGCTGATTTCGTTAACGCTGGCGTGCGCATCGTCGATCCGTTCGTTGGCTGAGGTCTGGCGTAGGTGCGCCTGCCCCGAGGCCCCCCGTGAGTCGGTATTGACCACATAATTCTTCCGCATCGCGTCGGGCCCAGCGAGGACTCGAACCTGAAAATAAAGTACTGCTTGGCTTGGGTTAAGCCTGTATCGTCGACAAGGGGAAATTCTGGCTCCCCACACTGGACGCATTTAGAACTCTCGCGGCCTAAATCCCCATCCGTTCGAACCGAGATAACGTCCTTGTTCGCAAGGGTATCCGAACGGAGTCGGCTATTATCATCCAGACT
>JBGPKH010000292.1:0-10477 GCA_041485845.1 Bryobacteraceae bacterium | reverse complement strand
GCGTATAGTAATTCCCCTCCGAACCGTCGAAGCTCAACGGAGTGGCCGGTTCGATCGAGGCCGCCGGCCTCAGGAACACATTGAAGTTTTGAATGAGGGCTTCCCACTTGCCGTCAAACGAGGGACACACCTGGGGTTCAGGGGGAGTCTGTCCGGCCGCAACCGCAGCGCCCCCTCCGCGTCCGCCGCGTCCCTGGCCCTGGCCCCGGCCGCCCTGGCCCTGGCCCCGGCCGCCCTGGGCCTGAATGCGCTGGCCGCAACCGCTTTGACCGCGGCCGAAACCGCCCGCACCGCCGGCGCCCTGTTGCGGAGGTGGCGGCTGATACTCGAGGCCGTCCACGGGATCTCCGCCCACCATTTCGGGCGCCGCGAGCAGGTCGTCGTCCGCCTGGGGCCCACCGCGTCCTCCGCGTCCGCCCGCCGGCGCCTGCGGTATCGCCTCACCCTTCGTGCAGGAGTAGTCGGCGAAGGTACACTTCCACAGGAATCCGTTCGCGCCGAACTGGATGACGCGCTCGTTATCCAGGAACGTCAGCGCTCCGGGCTGGGGGCCGAAGGCGCCGCGCCCGCCGCCCCCACCGCCTCCGCGTCCGGCCGGGGCCGGCGCGAACGGTAAGGTCAGTCCCGTGTAATGGCCGCCCGATGCCGAGGAGATCGCGGCGGCGAGTTTGTCGTGGTCGAACGCCGGCTTCTTGGTCCCGGTGGCCGCGTCCACCCAAACGAATTCCGTGCCTCCCTGGACCGACCGGGAATACCACAGGTGTCCGGAATCGCCGATCCAGTTAGCGGGGCCGGGGACATTGACCACCAGCCCGCGGGCCTTGGTTTGCAGCCCCTGGCCGCGTTGATAATCGGCGAGTGTTCCCTGGGCCAGGACCACGCCGGCAAACAGAACCGCGGCCCAAAGGACGCGGGCGGTGGACACGGAAACCTTGAACTTCATGTTTTTCTCCTGCTGGTGCGACGCCCGGAGTGCAAGCGCTCCCAGGATATTGTACTGCGGTTGGTCTTCGCCGGCGGCCTTTAGGGCTTGTCAACCGCTCCCTTTGGCCGCGGCTCAGTAACGCGTCTCTCGCGGCTCAGTAACGCGTCTCTTGCCGAGCCGGTAGAGGGGTCGCAGAGTCATCACGGCGCTCAAAAATATCCGCGATGGTATCGCCCGCGAACGCGGGCTTGCCGGCGAGGATCTGGTAGAGCACGGCGCCGTATGCCCAGATGTCCGCGCGGCGATCGGCGCTCTGGGCGCGGGCCTGTTCGGGCGCCATGCAGGCGGCCGTGCCCAGGATCATCCCGACCTGCGTGGAGCGGAGCGTGAGGGTCGGCGAGTTGGAGATGCCGGTTGGGGCGGCCTCGGTTGTTTTGGCGAGACCGAAGTCCAGAACCTTTACGGCGCCGTCGGGAGCGATCTTGATGTTCGCGGGTTTGAGATCGCGATGGACGATCCGGATATCGGGGCGTGGAGAGCGGCGGTCCTGCCGGCCCGGGCACGGACGCGCGGCTCATCGAGACTATCCCGGCAGGCTCTGGGGAGTTGGACGGTGCAGTGAGCAGGAGGTCTCCAGCGCTGCCGCCGGCCCGGGCGGGCGCCGCAACCGTGCGGTGAAGTGAAACCGGCTGCCCAAGGCCGGTTCGCTCTCCACCCAGATCCGTCCTTCCATCATCTCCACGAAACGGGCGCAGAGGGTGAGGCCCAAACCGGTTCCGCCATAGCGCCGGGTGAGCGACCCATCGGCTTGGGAGAAGGGCTCGAATATGAGGGATAGCTGCTCCCTGGAAATGCCGATGCCGGTGTCCGCGACCGCGAAATGAAGCAGCGGCCTCTCCGCGTTCTGGTCCACGCACAGGCGCAACGAAACCTGCCCCCGCTCGGTGAACTTGACGGCATTGCCGAGCAGGTTGCCGAGCACCTGGCGGAGACGGTGAGGGTCGCCGGCCACATGTTGCGGGACGTCGCGATCGACGTGGCAGAGCATTTCCAAGCCCTTCTGGCGGGCGCGCCCGGCAAGATTCCGCGCCGCCGAATTCACCAGATCGTGCAAGTCGAAGACGACACTCTTCAAATCGATTTTGCCGGCTTCGATATTTGAGAAATCCAGGATGTCGTCGATGATCCCGAGCAACGAGCTCGACGAATGGCGCACGGTCTGCAGGTACTCCCGCTGCTCTTCGGAAAGAGGCGTCTCCAACGCCAGATCGGTCATGCCGATGATCCCGTTCATGGGGGTGCGGATTTCATGACTCATGTTGGCGAGAAACTCGTCTTTCAGGCGCGCGGCCTGCTGGGATTCGAGGAACAGCCGCTCGATCTCCCGCTTCTGCCTTTGCAGGTGACGGGTGCGATCCGACACGGCGTCTTCCAGCTCCTTCTGCCGCCCGAGTATGTGTCGCAGGCGCCAGGCCCACAACCGCCGGGCGAGCAGACCGGCAGCGGCCGCCGCTCCCAGCTCCGACCACCAGGTGCGCCACCACGCCGGCCGTACGGCTAAAGACAGCCGCGCGGGCGCGCCGTCCCAGTCTCCCTGTCCGGCGTTGGCCTGGACCTCGAAGGTGTAGCGGCCCGCGGGCAGGCTGGGCAGGTGCGCTTCATGCAGCCGGGTTTCGGTCCAGATCCGATCGAGACCCGCGATCCGGTAGCGAAACCGCACCGTATCCTCATTAAAGAACGTCATCGCGGCGAAGCCGACGTGAAGCGAACGCTGCGCCCAGGGCACGGTGACAGGTCCATCCGAACCCACGCTCCGGCCGCCGATGAGAGCCGACGTCAGAATCACGGGTGCGGCGGTGGGACGCGACGGCAGTCCGGCGGCTGGAATGCGGACATGAGAAATGCCCCGGGCCGTGCCGATCCACACGCTGCCGTCGGCGTCGGCCCAGAACGCCTTGCCGTTGCAGTCGTCCCAAGCCAGACCGTCGTTGTGGTCGAGATGCCGCCAGGAGCCGCCGTCCAACACGTCCACTCCCTGGTCCGTGCCCACCCACATCCAGCCGCGGATGTCGGACCCGATGAAGAAGACCTTGAGCGACTTCAAACCGTCCTTACGGGCGAAGTGGCGCCAGCCTAACCGCTGGCCTTCGGAAACGAGATGGGATACCCCCAGCGCCTCCACGTAGCTCACCCACAAGGAACCGTCCTTTCCCTGACCCAGGTGCGCAACACGGTTGTGCAGGAGCCCATCGCGAGTGGTGAAGCGCGTCCAACGGCCGCCTTCCAAACGGAGCAGCCCTCCCCAGCCGGCGACCCACAGCCGGCCCTTGCGGTCGACCAGGGCATCGTACAGGTAATCCGCTCCCCGCTCGAGCGACAGGTCCTGGCGCTCGAAGGCGGTTCCGTCTCCGCGGGTCGCGCTGGCATAGAGCCCGTTGGGAGTACACAGCCAGACGCGGTTCTGCGGGTCAACCGCGAGGGCCGTGATCCAAGGGTTCTGGAGCCCCGCCTCTCGTCCGTATGCCGTGACGTTTCCCCAACGAACATCGCCCCGCCGGAGATCGCCCCGCCGGAGATCCAGATGAACGGCGCCGCCGACCTGCCCCACCCAGAAGGATCCGTCCGACGCCTGTTCGAGAGCGGTCGCCTGGGCCGCCGGAAACCCGGGGACTTTGAGATCCTCCCAGCGAAGGCGCGCCTCATCGAAGCGGCTGATTCCGGTGTTGCTGGCGGTCCACAGGACTCCGTCGCGATCGCGCCGGATCTGCCACACCGATTCGGATGAGAGCCCCTCGGCTTCGGTCCACGATTCCCAGTGCGGATAACCCAGCCAGCGCACCAGGCCGCCTCCGTTGAGCCCGATCCATAGCGAGCCCTCGCGGTCCTCGAAGGCGCACTGCACGGAGCTGATGGGCAGCCCGCGCGCCTTCCCGACGATGTCCCATCCGGAAGGGGTGCGGCGCGCGAGCCCGCGAATGGTGGGCACCCACAATTGGCCGTCGCGGCCGGCAAAGAGCGTGCCCCTGGCGAACGCCGGTGGCAAATCGCGATCCCTGCTCTGGAACCGGTCCTCCCCTTTCGGCAGTTCGATGAGCCTGGTCCGGCTGCGGGCCCAGACGCTGCCACGGGTGTCGACCAGGATGGCCTGCCACATGTCGTCGGGAACACCCCACTCGGCGCGCGAGACCACTTGCTCGCCATCCAGGCGGCAGAGTTGCCGGTCGCAGGTGTACCAGACCACGCCGGATGCGGAGACGGCAACGCTCCGGACCACTTGAGCCTCTCGCGCAGGATGGGTGTACAGACGGAAGGCGGGCTTGGGCGAAGGGGCGGCGGGCGCATTGCCGGCCAGCAAGCCCCTCCAGGTGCCGACGTACAGGCGCCCAAGGGAGTCGGAGGCGATGGCGCCGGCTCCGCGTCCGGGGGATATGTCGACAGCCTCGAACCGTTCGCCGTTCAGCCGGGCCAGGCCCGCGAGGGTGGCCGCCCAAATCGTGCCATCGGCGGCCTGGTGCAAGGCCTCGACCTGCGAGGCGGGCAGGCCATCGTCCGTCGTGAAACCGCGGAAGCGGTACCCGTCGTAGCGATACAGGCCGTTGTCCGTGGCGATCCACAGGAATCCGGTGCGATCCTGGAGCAGGGTACGAATGCTCTGCTCCGGCAGGCCCGACTCCCGGTCGTAACGCTTGAAGCTGTAGCGCTGCGCGAACAGGCTGGGCAGGGCCAGGCAGACGATCGCGCAGGTGGTTTGGAAGCTCACCTCTTTCCTCTTATCGGCCGAATGTGGCGGGACCGGAAGGGAATCGGGATTGGGGAGGCCCGGGGACCTTGGCGCCGCCCAGAAGCGCCTGTGCTACTGCGGGTTGGCGGGGCGCCGGTAGCCGGCCGGGAAGCGGGAGATCTCGCGGCGGGAATCCCTGCCGGCCGGGCGCCGGTGCGGTTGAAATAATGGCCGCCGGGAGCGTCCTGGCAGATCTTGTATTCGAACTTCCCGCCCTCGGGCCTTAGGGCCTCGATCAGACGCTCCACTTCGAGCACGCTGCGGTCTTCACCGTTGGTGTTGCTGTGGATCGGCAGGGGCGTCCGGAGTCTCCCTGGCGTGGGTGACGGGCGAGCGTTGGCGATATTCCGCGATGTGACCCGGCGCCGGGTAGAGTCTCCCGGTAGGGCGTGCCGGCCAGCGATCTAGCCGCGCGCACGGGCTATGAGCCCGAGCCGGCAACCTCCGCCAACTTCCGGCTGCTGAGGGAAAATGGGTTCTGGCTTGCGGCGGGTTCAGTCAAGGCCGCGCTGCGTCTTTGCGCGCGCCGGAGCTTTTGGAAAGCTGCTGCAAGGGACGTTTCAACTTTGCCTTGACACAACCACGCCACGCGTTTGACAACCCCAGATGGGTGATATACGCTAACAGAGCTTGAGACGTTTCAACCCCCGTCAGCAAGGAGTCTCATGAGTACCGCAACCAACGCCTATCCGGCGCTCCATAATGCCATGTGGCCGGGGCTCGTCGGTAAAGGTCCCGACTCGGAACCGCCCATCGATCTCGAAACCATGCTCAACCTGACGGCTGCCGCCCAAGTCGACGGTGTCCGCTTCGATGGCGTCGATCTGTTCCTCTCCCTGCCCCACACCGATATCGATTCGTCCGACGACGATCTCGCCCGACTGGCCGATCGCATCGCGTCCAAAGGGCTGCGCGTAGGATCGCTGGTCGCGCCGGTATGGCCGCCCACCGGCGGAGGCTCGGCCATGGGAGACGAAGCCGAACGCGGCCGTTTCCTCACCCAGGTGCGGAAGGCCTGCCGCATCGGCCGCAAACTCGGCGACCTGAAAATCCGCCGGTACGGGATCGTGCGCATCGATTCCGCGGCGAGCGCCGCGGAGTGGTTGAAAGATCCCGAGCAAAACACCAAACGGATCGCGCAGACTTTCCGCGAAGCGGCCTCGATCGCGGAGGATCACGGGGAACGGCTGGCCGCGGAAGGCGAGATCTGCTGGGCCGCCATGCACAGTTGGCGCCGCAACGTGCAGTTGCTGGAGATGGTCGACCGCCCGCAGACCGTCGGCTTCCAGGCCGATATGGCGCACACCATGCTGTTCACCATGGGCTACAACGCACCCGAGGACCGCCTGCTGCCGGAGAATTTCGACTGGTCCGAAACCGGCCAGTTGGCCGAAGCCTACCGCAAGATGGCGGGCGCGCTGCGTCCGTGGACCATGGACTTCCACGTGGCCCAGAACGACGGCAGCGTCAAGGGCGCCGGCTCGCACGACAAGACCGGCCGCCACTGCCAGCCGTGCGACCCCAACGGAAAGCTGGACATCGTGCGCGACGCCGGCGCGTGGATGCGCGGCGACGACGGGCAGCCCACCCGCGCCTTCCAGCACGTCTGCTGGGACGGCTGCATGTTTCCCAACTCGGTGATGCTCGATCCCAAGACATGGAACGACGTGCTTCGCGTCATGATTGCGGTTCGTAGCGCGCACGGGTGGAACTGACATGCAGAAATTGAACATCGGGATGGTGGGCTACGGCTTCATGGGACGCACGCATTCCAACGCGTTCCGCCAGGTGAATCGTTTCTTCGATGTGCCGTATGCGCCCGTACTGAAAACAGTCTGCGCCCGCAACGCGGCGCGCGCCGAGTCTTTCGCATCCAAGTGGGGATACGAGTCCGTGGTAACGGACTGGCGCAAGCTGGTCGAATCTCCCGAGATCGACCTCGTCGATATCGCCAGCCCCAACGACACCCACGCGGAAATCGCCATCGCCGCCGCCAAGGCCGGAAAGATGGTGATGTGCGAGAAGCCTCTCGGCCGCAACGGCGCGGAATCGGAAGGCATGGCGAAGGCCGTGCGCGCCGCCGGCGTGCCCAATATGGTCTGGTACAACTACCGGCGCGTTCCGGCGGTCGCCATGGCCAAGCAGTTGATCGACGAGGGCCGCCTCGGCAAGATCTTCCACTATCGCGCCAAGTTCCTGCAGGACTGGACGATTTCGAGCGATCTCCCGCAAGGCGGCGAGGGCTTGTGGCGGCTGGACGTGAATGTCGCGGGAAGCGGCGTCACCGGCGATCTCCTGGCCCACTGCATCGATACCGCGATGTGGCTGAATGGCGGGATCGACGAAGTCTCGGCCATGACCGAGACGTTCATCAAGAGCCGCAAGCACAATCTCACCGGCAAGGTGGAGCCGGTGGGCATCGACGACGCCAGCCTGTTTCTGGCGCGGTTCCAGAACGGCTCGCTGGCCACGTTCGAGGCCACGCGCTATGCCCGCGGCCACAAGGCGCTATACACGCTCGAAATCAACGGCGAGCACGCGTCCATCTCCTGGGACCTGCACGACCTGCACCGCCTGCAATGGTTCGACCACAAGGACGAAGGCCGCATGCGCGGATGGCGCAGCATCCACATTAGCGACAGCGACCATCCTTATATGAAGCAGTGGTGGGTGCCCGGGCTGCAGATCGGGTACGAGCACACGTTCATCCACCAGGCCGCCGATTTTCTGTCGGCGGTGGGCGAAGGCAAGAGCGCCTCACCGACTTTCGCAGAAGCGCTGCTCACCGACTATGTCACGGACGCGGTGCTTTCGTCGGCCGCGAACCGGCAATGGGTTAAGGTCGTTTCACGCAATAACGCCGGCGGCGCCGAAGCCGCACACGGGAGGTAAACATGCGGTTTCCGATCGCTCCACTCGCCATGGCCCTGCTGGCACTGGCCCTGCCAGGCACTGGTCTCCAGGCGCAGCTTCATGCACAGGCACAACCACAGGGCGCCTCGACGCCACCCCCCGCTCAAAACGCAGGACGAGGAGGACGCGGCGGCGGCCGCAGCCCGGTCCCACCCCTCGAAGAGACCGGCTTCCAGCCCATTTTCGATGGCAAGTCGCTGGCCGGCTGGGACGGCGATGCGAACTTCTGGCGCGTGGAAGACGGCGCCATCGTCGGCCAGACGTTGACCGACAAACAGCCCAAGCAGAACACGTTCCTGATCTGGCGCGGCGGGCGCCCGGCCGATTTCGAGCTGAAGATGGAATACCGGCTCACGGGGTTCAACAGCGGCATCCAGTTTCGCAGTATCGAGCTGCCCGATATCAAGTGGGCCATGAAGGGCTACCAGGCGGACATGGACGGGCAGCAGCAGTACACCGGACAGATCTACGAGGAGCGCGGGCGCGGGTTCCTGGCCATGCGCGGCCAGTTCTCCTACATCCCCGAGGGCAAAAAGGCGGCCATGGTGGGCTCCCTGGGCGATATGGCGGAATTGAAAAAGCTCATCAATGCCGATGGCTGGAACGATCTGTGGATCATTGCGCGCGGCAACACCATCGTGCAACTGCTCAACGGTCACGTGATGAGCATGCTGATCGACGACGACAGCGCCGGCCGCAAGATGGAAGGGCTGATCGGGATCCAGTGCCACCTGGGACCGCCGATGAAGATCGAAGCGAAGAATATCCGGCTGAAGAAGTTGTAATGCCAAGCATCAAGAAGGTGGCGGAGGTGGCGGGAGTTTCCGTAGGCACCGTTTCGCACGTGATTACGGGTTCGGTGCCGGTCAGCGAGCCGCTCCGCCTGAAGGTGCAGGCCGCCATACGAGATCTCAACTATCACCCCAATCATGTCGCCCGGAGTCTCAAGACCAGCAAGACCAGGACCCTCGGGATCATGGTCCCGGATCTGACGATTCCCTTCTTCCCGCGGGTGATTCGCGGGGCGGAAACGGCGGCGCGGCAGCACGGCTACTGCCTGATCGCCGTGAATTCGGACGACGATTGCGAGCGGCAGAAGGAGCTGCTGTCGCTGCTGCGGTCGCAGCGCGTGGAGGGGATCCTGCTGGTCATCGCCGCGGCGCCCACACCGCTCAACCAGATTTCGCGCATCATCGAGGCGGGGATTCCGGTGGTGTGCGTGGACCGCGTGCCGGACCGCGTGCCGGTGGACTCGGTGTCGGTGGAAGACCTGGATGCGGCGCAGATGGGGGTCGAGCACCTGATCGCCATGGGGAACCGGCGGATCGCGATCGTCACCGGACCGATCACCCTCAAGAATGAGCGGCGGCGGCTTCAAGGGTACCGGCAGGCTCTCCAGAATGCTGGGATCGAGGTCGACGAAGATCTGATCTGGCAGGGGAATCTTCGCTCCGATGACGTGGCGGCCATCTGCCGCGCGCGGCTATCCGGGACGAACCCTGGGCCGGACGCGATCTTCGCCACCAATGGTCCGACGGCGCTTGGGGTGCTGCGCGCGTTGCGCGACAGCGGCCTCAGGACTCCCCAGGACGTGGCCTTCGCGACCTTCGATGAGCTGACCGTGGATGACCTGTTCACCCCGTCGATCACGACCATCGTGCAGCCGGCCTACGACATTGGCTTCCGCGCCGCGGAGATCCTGCTGGAGCGCATCGAGGGCGAGGGCGTTGTGGCTCAGCCTGTCACCATCCGATTGCCTGCGATTCTGGAGGTTCGGGAGTCGTCAGGTTCGCGGATCAATGGACAAGGCCGCTGACTCGCCGCTTTGCCATCTAGAACGCAGGTCACCGGAATCCTCTAGCTTATCGCGGGATGGTTGCGGGTGGCTACAGCATAGACCGGATTCTGACCAGCTATCCCGGCTTGAACGAGGAGGACGTCAAGGCTGCATTGGAATACGCGGCGCAGGTCGTTGATGAAGAGCAGGTCATTCCGCGTTGAGCGTGACCATCGTACTCGATGAAACATTCCGGCGGAAGTCTGTGCGTTTCTTCGGCTGCGACCGCCCCACATGGCGAGTCCTGCATGTGACCGGGATCGGCTCGAAAGTACCGACGATCGGGATTTGTCTGGTAGTTTGGTCATCGTCGGCAAGCAGAATATTCGTGTCCGGAAATCCGCTCGACACGACTAATTGAAGATCGCCAAGGTGATCGGCGTTTCACGGAAAATATGTCCCAAAGCATGGCAGCGCCCTCTTTCTGGATAACGGTCGGCGACAGCCTTGGGGGCAGTTCTACGGAACGGGCGCGATACGTCCAGGTGACGCACAGTATCGGTGAAACAGACGTGGCGATTCGGCGTTAGAATAGGGCTGGAAGACACTTGCGTGCCCGATTCTATATCGATCCAGCGACCGGGTTGCCGCACATATCTAACCATCAAGTGGATGAGGACGAGGCCATTGAAGTTTTGGAGAAGCCCGGCGAGGACCGGGCCGGCCGCGAAGGCGCCAGGATTGCTCTGGGTCAGACAGCGTCGGGCAGGTATTTGCGCGTCATCTATGTTCCCGACCCGGAGCCGGACAGCGTATTCGCGATCACGGCTTACGAGCTAACCGGTAAGGGCCTCGCGGCATTTCGCGGGCGCAGAAGGAAAAAGCAACAATGAGCAACAGATTTCCAGGCGGATGGGATGAAGAGAGAGTGAGGCGAGTACTCGCGCATTACGAGGAACAGACGGAGGAGGACGCGCTAGTGGAAGACGAGGCTGGTATTGAGCCCTCCGAAACAGTAATGAATGTTCCTCACGACCTCGTGCCCAAAGTTCGTGAGCTGATCGCGAAGCGCCACGCCTAG
>JBGPKH010000291.1:0-10487 GCA_041485845.1 Bryobacteraceae bacterium | reverse complement strand
CGCGCCCATCGCTGGTATGCGGCACCATGATCGCGCTCTCGCCCGGCAGAAACGATTCATCGAAAACCAGGTGGATCCCCTGGCTCGGCGCGATCATCGGTTCGACGGAGGGCTCGGCCCTCCGCCGCAGATCGTCGGTAAAAGGCCCGGTCGCGTTGATCACCACGCGGCCGCTGGCCGCGAGTTCCTCGCCGGTTTCCGCGTCGCGGAACGTCACGCCGTTCACGAACCCGTCATCGTCCTTGGTCAGTGCGGTGACTTGCGCATAGTTCAGCAGCGCCGCCCCCTGTTCGTACGCCGTGGCCACCAGGTTGATCAACAGCCGCGAGTCGTCGAACTGCCCGTCGAAGTAAATCACCCCACCGCGCAGCCCTTCCGTGTTGATCGTCGGCAGCCGCTCCAGCGTCTCTTCCTTCGAGAGAATGCGGGAAGCCCCGAACCCGTACTTCCCGGCGAGCAGGTTGTAGAGCTTCAAACCGATTCCGTAGAACGGCGCCTCCCACCAGTCGTAGTTCGGCACCACGAAGCCCAGATTGCGCACCAGGTGCGGCGCGTTCTGCAGCAGCAGCCCGCGCTCCTTCAGCGCTTCCATCACCAGCGTCAGGTTGCCCTGTTCCAGGTAGCGCACGCCGCCATGCACCAGCTTGGTGCTGCGGCTCGACGTCCCTTTGCCGAAGTCGCTCTGCTCGAGCAGCAGCACGTCGTAGCCGCGCGAGGCGCCGTCGATGGCCACGCCGACACCCGTCGCGCCACCGCCCACCACGATCAAGTCCCACAGTCCGCCATGGGACTGAAACCGCCGGTACATCTCCGCTCGCGTCATCGCTCTTCCAGCATTGCGGGCGCAAGAGGACAGGCCGGGAGGCCTGTCCCACAATCAGAACATCAGTCGCAGCCCGAACTGGATCTGGCGCGCCGGGAAGGTCCCTCGCACTTGCCCGAAGCCCGCCGCCGAACGATTCAGGTTCGCGTTGCGGAAGTTCGACTTGTTGAATGCGTTGAACATCTCGGTGCGGAACTGCAGCCGCATGCCCTCGCGGGGCAGCGCGAAGTTCTTTCCAATCCCCAAATCGAGCTGGTAAAGCGGGTAGCCGCGCACGATGTTGCGGCCTGCATTGCCGAAAGGCTGCGTGGGATCGGTCGGCACTACTACCGTCAGCGGGTTGATGTAGTTGTCGATGGAGCGCTGGCCGTCGGGCGTGAGCGCCGGCCCGATCAGGTTCGGCCGATAGCTGAGGCCGCCACGGAAATCGTTCAGGGAAACGGAGACCTGCTGATCGGAGCTGGGGCTATAGCTAAGGTTGAGCGGTTGCCCGCTCCACATGTTGTTGATGCCGGAAAGCTGCCAGCCCCCTATTGCGTAGTCCAGCGCTGCGGGAAGGCTGCTGCCATACTTGCGGGCCTTGCCGACCGGCAGGTCGTATACCACGCTGGTGGTGTTGTTGAACGTCTGATCGAAATCCGAGACGGACTTGTCGGAGTTCAGATCGTAGAAGTTCTGCGGACTCGGGTGGGCGCCGGCGCCCTGCGATTCCAGCGACTGCCCGGAATTGTCAATAGCCTTGCTGTATACAAACGAGTTGAGCAGATAGAGGCCCTTGCTGGTGCGATGCTCGAAGCGGACCTGTAAAGCGTGGTAGTTCGCGAAGGCGTGCGGCCACGTCACCGTGACCGGCCCGAAAGCCTGGTACGGCCGGCGGGAAAGCAGGGAACTGGTGGCCAGTGTCTCACCGGCGCGAAGCGGACGAGCCTGGTTGAAGTCCGCGATGGTGATCAGGTTGGTGGTGTTGTTGCCTACATAGCCCACATCCAGAATCGTGTCCTTAAGGATCTCGCGCTGGATGGAGAACACCCAGTTCTGCACGTAGGCGTCGCGGAAGTCCCGCGGGATGTACGCCAGATTGGCAATCTTTGGATCCAGCCGGTTGGGTGAGGTCAGGCCGTCGGGGTAGCCGCTCTGCGTGGGGATGAACGACGAAGTGCCGAAAGCGGAGACCTGGTTGACCAGAGCCGACACCACCTGCGGCCCGTTGATAGCCAGGATATCGGCGCTTCCGGTGCGGTTGAAGTGAACATAGCTGATCCCGTAGCCGGTGCGGATCACCGTCTTGGGGTCCAGTGTGTAAGCGACTCCGATGCGCGGGCCCCAGTCGTTGCGGTCGGGGTTGACCAGCGCGCGGTCGGAAATACCGCCGTCCTTAGCCTTCAGAATGGCGCCCGCCGCCGGATCCAGATTGGTGAGCTGGTTGTTGGCTTCCCAATACGGCGTGACGTACTCATAACGCACGCCCAGGTTGAGGGTCAGCTTGGAGTTCACCTTCCAGTCGTCCTGGACAAAGAAGTAATGGGCACGCTTGCGCATCTGCGCTACGAAGAGGCTGGCAAGCTGATAATCGGTACGGGCGCCGAACATGAAATCGGCCAGGTTGTAGGTGGTCGAGTTGGAGCCCACCTGCGCGGACGTGCAGCGCAGTGCCGGCGGCGTCGGAATGCAACTGAACGTCCCGCTGTAGAGGTCCTGGCCGTAGAGTGGGTTGACGTCCTGCACTTCCGTGTGGCTGATCTGGAACTCGTAGCCGGCTTTCAGCGTGTGGCGGCGCGCGATCTTGGTGAACACGAACTTCGGATTGACAACCGTGGGGTATTGCCACTGGGGATTGGTGGACTGACGGCCCATCGCGGTGAACCCGGTGACGCTCTGAGAGTTGAGGCCCCCGGCAATCCGCGAATCGGTGGGCAGGCCGCTGATGCCGTAGCCTGCCTGCATGTTCGGTCCGCCGAGTCCCACCGGATATTTCCCGGCGATGGTGCGGGAAACGCCGAGACGCGCCTCAAACAGCTCGGTTGCCGAGACGTTGTATGTGTATGCCGCGGCCAGCGCCTGGTTGAGGGCGCGGATGAATCCATTGCCATTGCTGCCCGACGGTCCGGGCAGGTCGGGCGCCTGGAGGTAGTTGCTCTTGCGCTGGCTGAGGCGCACGAACGTCGTCATCCGGTTGCTGATTTGCCCGTCGAGCTTGAGGTCGAACTTGTCGTTGTAGTTGCGGTCCCGGCGCAGGTTGTTGAGGTTAGACGCGCGGCCCGCGCCTGTCGGGGTGGGCAGTTCGTTCAGCACCTTCGCCGCAAAGGCCGTCATCTTGGCGGTGGGGATCGGGGTGTTCGCGGGAAACTCTTCGCCCGTGAGCGGATTGCGCACCGGCACCGGGAACAGGCCGCGCCGGTCGTCGATCGAGGGGATCGAAGAGAAGGAGACGAACTTTTGGATCTCGCGGAAGCCCTCATAATCGGCGAAAAAGAAGGCGCGATTCTTGACAAT
This sequence comes from Bryobacteraceae bacterium, assembly GCA_041485845.1. GTDB lineage: Bacteria > Acidobacteriota > Terriglobia > Bryobacterales > Bryobacteraceae > OMOG01. Next base: position 7,171 of record JBGPKH010000291.1, on the reverse strand, counting down.
GGGTCCGCCGATAGTCGCGCCGAATTGATTGCGCTGCAAGGCCGGCTTTCCGGTGGCGGGCTTGAAGAAACCCACCGCGTTGAGACTGGTGTTGCGCAGGAATTCCCATGCGCTGCCGTGTAGCCCGTTGGTGCCCGACTTGAACGCGGCGTTGATCACCGAACCCGAGCTCCGCCCATACTCGGCGCTGGGCAGCATGGTCACCACCTTGAACTCCGCCAGGGCATCCGGCGTGGGCTGCACCACCTGGCTCGAAAATCCCTGGTTCGACGTGCCGTAGGCGTTGTTGTCCACGCCGTCCATCAGGAAATTGTTGAACACCGAACGCTGGCCGTTGACGTTGAACGCGGCGTCACGCGGAGGGTTGGCGAAGGCGTAGTCGGAGCGCCGCACCCCGGTGGTCAGCAGCGAAAGGTCGGCGTAGTTACGGCCATTGAGCGGCAGTTCGACAATCTGCCGCTGGCTCACCACCTGGCCGCGCTCGGTGGAGTCGGACTCCACGGCGACCACGGCCGCGGTTACCTGCACCGATTCGGTGACCTGTCCCACGTTCATCGTGAGGTCGACACGCTGGCGCGCGTTGACGTTGACGCCGAAGTCGTCGGCCCTGGCAGTGGCAAAGCCGGGCTTCTCGGCGCTGACTTTGTAGCGCCCCACCTTTACGTTATTGAACAGATAATTGCCGTTGACGTCGCTGTTGATCGTGGCAGTGATGCCGGTCTCGAGATTGACCAGCGTCACTTTGGCGTCAGCAATGACGCCTTGCGAAGCGTCCCGCACAGTTCCCAGCACAACGGCTGTTTCGAATTGTGCAATACCGACGGAAGCCAGGCTGACGAGTAGCAAACCGGCTGCGAGAATACGCATAACAACCCCCTTTCAAGCGAGTTAAGAACCCACATTACCGCAGGAACGTTACGACCATGTGAACGATATTCTACGCTATGTTACTTCAGAACTGCCGCGATTCATACGGGGTAGTTGTCAACCTTGCGGTGCGGGTTGCCGGCCCGCCTCGACGGGCAGGTCGGGGACCTGTCCCACGCCGGGGGGTGCTCCAGCCGCTGGTTCAGGTGGCACGTGACGCATGATTGCCGGGTGTGTCGAGTTGTTATTATCGCTGCTGTAAGTGGCTTTTTTTCTATCGGTTGCGGATAGGGAGCGCAATTTTGTGACGCATGGGGAGAGTATTTTGGGAGCGATGCGTCACAACGGGCGGCCGCCGGGAGGCGCATAATTTCAGGGTGTGCCAAGTTATTCATCTCGGCGCTGTAAGTTGCTTTGTTTCTGCCGGTTGCGGAGGCGGCCTGAAATCGGGAGGCGCATCTGGGCGGGTTTTTTCGCAAGATGCGCCTCCCGGAACTTCCAGGAGCTCCGGCGGGAGACGGCGATGGGTAGAGTGGAGCGATCATGCGTTAGTTCCTCCTAGTACCCATATACCAGACGAAAATCAGGTTCACGGGTCCAGAAATCCGGAACTCATTGAAATCATTCAGAAAATTTTGCGAAAAAACTTGTTAACGGGTTTTTGGAGAGGCGCGGATTCGGGGGATCTTTGCCTGTTATGGTTGGAGTGGTCGGGGCGGGCTGGTTCCTGGCGGCTCGGGGGCCGGGTATCGGCAACCTTACTGGAGGAACATTGCCGGGGCAGCCCGCCCGTCCGAGGTGGGTGTCTCGGACGGGTGGAATGTCATAAGGCCAAAATAGCATTCAACCGGTCCCAATCGGGCTACGGCCCTGCAACCGAGGGCTTCGCCGGTCCCAACCACCGGATGCTCAGTGAACCGTCCAGAGCCGATACATCGATAAACGCTGCGCGACTACTCGTGAGGAATCCACCCGGCCTGAGGGTAAGCCGTCTTTATTTCATTGAGATCGCGGCCGAAACGATCGCTACAAAGTCGGGGACAGTGGCGCTTAGGATATCGAGAAGTTGCCGCAAGCTGCGGCCACGGTCGACCGCCTGCTGCTCCAGTTTTGTCATCACCGCCGGCTGCTCCTGGCGGAAGATCTCGATCAGAAAGACTGCGGGTGCAACGCGCGGATGCCCAACGGCTCCAAATGTTCGCGTCTGAAGTGGCGAAGATTGAAAGTGACGATAATGGGCACCTGGCCGTGGACAGCGGCCGCCAGCACATGGCGATCCTTCTCATCGTTCGTCATCCGCGGAGTCAGTACCTCGTAACCGCCGATCCATGCCTCGCTGAAGTGAGCGCGCAGTTCCCCATCAAGATGGGCAGTCAAAGCGCTCGGCCAACCGAGCTTCAATTCCAAAGTGCGGATCGTCTCCCGGATGATCTCGTCTGACCACTTCGGCTCATACAGCCGCGGCGGCTCTGCAAGGCGCAGGAGCGTGTCGCAGAGTGAGAAGTTGGCGAGAACGCATGCGTCCAGTAAGACGAGCGGTGCGCTCGTCATTCCCGGTCGGGACCCAGCACTCGCTCATACAGGCCGGCCTGATCAACGGCCTGGCCGATTCTCCGGAGGGCATCGAGCCGCCGTTGCCCACGTTGACGCTCATCGAGGAAGTGCCTGACAGCCTGTTCGATCAGTTCATCCCGGCTGTGATACCGGCCGCTGGCGAGTTCTTGCTCGACCTGCTTTCTCAAATCGGCTGGTAGCGTGACCTCCATGGCTGGTCCCCTCATTCCATTCTACGCTTTCGCGATCCACGCGGCCGCGGCGGCATTGAAGTTGACGGTCAAGGAGGCCGTCGCCGATGTCGAAACCGCGAAAAAGGAAGCGCCCACCAAAGCGAGTGCTGGCCCTTCCCGACCTCGAACAGTCGAAAGCAGCGGTACTGAACAGCCTTACGTCCCCGAGCGGCCAGCGGACCTATGACCGCGCTATCACCGATTTCGTGGACTGGTATTGCTCAGAGCCGCGCCTCGCATTCAATCGTACCGTCGTCCTGCGATACAGAATCTTTCTCGAACAGAAACTGTACGCACCGACGACGATCAACTTGCGCCTCGCGGCCGTCCGACGGGTCGCGTATGATGCTGCCGACTCCGGCCTCCTCAGTCCGGAGCTTGCGGCCGGGATTCGACGGGTCAAAGGAGTGCGGCGGATTGGAGTCCGTGTCGGGAATTGGCTTACGGCCGAGCAGGGCAAGCGGCTTCTGGCAGGTGTGGACCGCGATTCGCTCCGCGGTAAGCGGAATTACGCGATCCTCGCCATGCTGATCGGATGCGGACTCCGCCGCGGCGAGTTGCTTGCCCTGCGCATCGATACGATCCAATTGCGAGAGGAGCATTGGGTCATCGCGGACCTTCTCGGCAGGCCGGGCACATCCGTACCGTTCCGATCCCGGGGTGGGTGAAGGATGCCGTCGACGCATGGAAGGGGGCCAGTGGCATCACCGAGGGCGCGCTCTTTCGATCGATCAACAAGACCGGCCGAGTCTGGGGCAACGGGATGACGCCGAAGGTGCTGCGGGATGTCGCCAGAAGAGATCAGAATCTCGTTGTTGTCGCTCGAGGTGCGAGCCGTCAGCCGCACTCTGCGTTCCCTACCCTGCGGTGCCCGCTTTGGCTCGCGCACCAATCGCGCGCGGTTTCAATCTCCACGTCAAGCCAAGAAGTGCGATTCCCGCTAGTGTGCATGCCAGAATCGCGTACAGCGCCGCATCCCACCCGTAGCGTTCCGCCAGTGTTCCCAAACCCTTGCCCTGCGCCGTGCGGCCCAGGTATCCAAACAGTCCGATGAACCCCGCCGCGGTCCCGACGGCCTTCTTCGAGCTGAAATCCAGCCCCGTGACGCCCAGCAGCATCACCGGCGGGTACACGAAGAACCCCACGATTCCGAACAGCGTGAGGTCCAGCCACAGCATGCCGGGCGGCGTGTACAGAATGCCGCCGAACGCCAGGAACACCGGGACCATGCAAATGAGGCTGATCATTCCGCGCCGCCCGCCGGTCTTGTCCGAGAGCCACCCCATCAGGATGGTGCTGAAGATCCCCGCGAACTCGAAGATCGCGGTGCTGTATCCGCCGTCCTCCAGGCTCGCGCGCTTCACTTCCTTCAGGTACGTGGGTCCCCAATCCAGCATGCTGTAGCGCGCGATGTACACGAAGAAATTGGCCGCCGCGAACACCCACAGGTAGCGGTTCTTGAGAACATAGTTCACCAGCAGCTCGCGCGTGCCGAGTTCCTCCTCGCGGTCGCGGCCTCCCGCCTCAGGATAATCGTTGCGGTACTCCTCCACCGGCGGCAGTCCCACCGATTGCGGCGTGTCGCGCAGCCGCAAGACCAGGTACACCGCGCACATCACCGCCAGCACGCCGGGCACGTAAAACGCCGACCGCCACCCCATCCACGCCGTGCTGTACGCCGCGATGAGCCCCGTCAACCCGCCGCCCACGTTGTGTGCGATGTTCCAAAACGCGAAGACCGTGCCGCGCTCGCGCACGCTGTACCAGTGCCCCAGCGACCGCCCGCAGGGAGCCCAGCCCATCCCCTGCACCAGCCCGTTCAGGGTCCACAACGCCAGGTGTACCGGATAGCTGCTCGCCGCGCCGAAAAGAAAATTGCACAACGCCGTCAGCAGCAACCCCGCCGGCATGAAGTACCGCGGATTGCTGCGGTCCGACCACGCCCCCATCAGAAACTTGCCGATCCCGTACGCGATCGCCGTGAGCGCCAGCATGTCGCCGATCTGCGCCTTACCATACCCCAGCGCCTGCCCCATCTCCTTCGAGACCACCGGCAGGTTGTTGCGCACGAAATAAAACGTGGCATACCCGATGAACGTCGATTCCAGAATCCGCCAGCGCATTGCGGGATACAGTTTCCGAATCTCGGCGTCGGAAACCCGCGCAATGGCCGGAGCGGGCCGAAACAGGCTGGTCGTCATGAGGTCTGTACCATCTACGCATATCCTATACTGATGGCGATGCCCCATCGAACCGCCCTACCGTACCTCACCCTCTCGATCCTTGGCTTCATCCCCATGCTCGCCCGCGCCGCCGACGCGCCCCGCATCCTGGTCCACGGCCACCGCGGCGCGCGCGCCCGCATGCCCGAGAACACGCTGCCCGCCTTCGAATACGCCCTCCAGGCCGGAGTCGACGCGCTCGAAATGGACATGGCGGTGACCAAGGACAACGTCATCGTGATCTCCCACGACCCGATTCTCCGCGGCCCGGTCTGCACCGGAGGTCCGCAACCAACCGCGGTGATCCACGAACTGACTCTCGAGCAAGTCCGCCAATGGGACTGCGGCGCCGTACGCAATCCCCTCTTCGCCAACCAGAAGCCGGCGCCGGGCACGCGTGTCCCCACTCTCGACGACGTCTTCCGCCTCGCCAGTCGCGGCACGTTCGATTACAACATCGAGACCAAGAGCTTCCCCGACAAGCCCGAATACACGCCCGCGCCCGACGAGTTCGCCAGGATGGTGCTCGCCAAGATCCGCGAATACAAGCTCGAAAAGCGAATCATCCTCCAGTCGTTCGACTTTCGCACTCTGATCGCGATGAAGAAACTTGCGCCCGAGATCCGCCTCTCGGCACTCACGGAATCCGACCGCCGCGACTTCACCGCGATCGCGAAAGAAGCGCAGGCCGGCATCGTGTCGCCAAATTTCAGTTTGGTGACCGCGGCCAAGGTGGAAGCCGCGCACAAAGCCGGACTGCAGGTAGTGCCCTGGACGGTGAACAAGCCCGCCGATTGGGACCGCATGATCGAGGCGAAGGTCGACGCGATCATCTCGGACGACCCGGCGGAGTTGATCGCGTATCTGAAGACCTACCACCCGAGATAGCGAAGGTGGCGCCGCCGCTACCGCACCGGCAGCATCACCACGGTTCCCACGCGGCAGGCACCGGCGCTTGCGCCGCACGCGCGCGGCGACAGATCTTTGCCGAAGCAGATCCGCACCTCCTGCAACTCGCCGTCCCGATAGCACGTCACCCGGAACGCCTCCTTCGGAAACCGCGGATTGGCCGCCGCGAATCGCGCTTCGATGTCCGAGGGCCGCAGCCTCACCTCGCGGCCCGCCTCTTTCAAATCGCCGGGAATCGTCACCGCATCGCGCGCCTTCCGCACCGCTGCGAAATACTCGGCCGCGCTCAACCCGCTGCACGTGCCGTGATTGGTCCACTCGTGCTGGATCAGCGATTCCGTGGGAATGTAATTCAACATCGCCCGCACGACGTCCCGTGAGACCGGCCTCGCCGATCCACACCGCTCCGGACCCCGCCCGGTCTCCGCTTGCGGCCACAATCCGTGGACGATGAACCCCACGCGCCGTCCCGCACCGCACTCGCGAGGATCCCGGTTCCCCGCGGGCTGCGCGCAGAAATCCGGCGCGTACGAGAGGTTGAGCAGGTAGTAGTCGAATGCCGGCTGCCGCGGCTGCGCCGTCGCAGAAACCGCGGCGAGCAAGACCATGACAAGTCTCCCGAATCTTCCTCCGTGCATACCCGTTATGTTAGCCAGGTACTGCTCATTGCCGAAGGTGAGCAAAATCCAGTTTTGTACGGCCGGCGGGTTAACGGGAGTAGAATCGATCATGTCCCTCTCCGCCGGGACGCGTCTCGGCCCCTACGAGATCCTGGCGCCAATCGGCGCAGGCGGCATGGGCGAGGTGTACAAGGCGCGCGATACGCGCCTGGACCGCATCGTCGCCATCAAGGTCTCGAATGAGGAGTTCTCCGAGCGCTTCGAGCGCGAGGCACGAGCCGTCGCCGCCCTGAATCACCCTTACATCTGTACCCTGCACGACGTCGGCCCCAACTATCTCGTCATGGAGTACATTGATGGCCAACCGATCAAAGGACGCCTTCCGCTCGATCAGGCGTTGAAATACGCTGCGCAGATTTGCGACGCGCTCGACGCAGCGCACAAGAACGGCATCACCCACCGCGACCTGAAGCCGGGCAACATTCTGTTGACGCGGGCGGGCGTGAAGCTCCTCGATTTTGGGCTGGCGAAGATGGGGCCGGCGGTGGCAGCCGGCGATGCCACCATGACGCAGGCGCTGACCGGCAAGGGGCAGATTCTCGGCACGCTGCAATACATGTCACCGGAGCAGTTGCAGGGAAAGGGGGAATTCCGGCTTTTGAGTGGATGGAAGGAGTTACCGACAGGGTGGCTGGTCGGCAGGTTGTGGCCAATAGCCTGCGGCAGCAAGGAGTTTGATCGCCCCCTTTCCCGTTTCCCCCTCCGG
>JBGPKH010000290.1:0-10511 GCA_041485845.1 Bryobacteraceae bacterium | reverse complement strand
TTACCGCTGACCGCACCGTGTGGCTCTTCGGGTCGAATCCGCGCGGTACCGCGTTCGCTGCGTACACCCTGTCCGAGCGGCTGGGTATCGATCCGCTGTACATCTGGACCGGCTACGCGCCAGAGCATCGCGACCCGCTGGCGATGAAGCGCACGAGCTTCGCGCAGGGTCCACCGGCGTTTCGCTACCGTGGCTTTTTCCACGATGACGAGGACCTCCTGCCGCGGCCTTTCGACGCCAACGGGTACCCATTGCAGACCGGCGACGTCCCGCTCGACTGGTACAAGAGGTTCTTCGAGACCGGGCTGCGCCTGAAGATGAACATGGTGGCTCCTTACGTGCGCGTCCACCGGCGCTACGAGGTGCAGAAGCTGGCCAGCGACTGGGGACTCTACTACACCTCTCACCACTACGACATCGTGGTCTCCAATCCATTCGGCCTGGTGCGGTTCAACCTGGCTGTCGAGCGCGGCTTGCGGCCGGAGTGGAACTGGTTCACCAACCGCGAAGGGATGCTCAAGTTCTGGCGCGGCGGTGTGGTGGAGAACCGGGACCTGGATGTGATCTGGCCGGTAGGCATGCGCGGCACCGAGGACCGCCCCTTTCCCTTCCCCCCGGGGACCACGGATGATGACAGGGCGAAGACCTTCCGGGAGGTGATCGGCGAACAGGTCAAGATGGTCCGCGAGTTGGTTCCGAAGGACAAAACTCCGCCGTTTCACTTCACCATGTACTCGGAAATGCTGCCCCAGTACCAGCGCAATCCCGCGGCGTTCGACCTGCCCTCCGATGTCATCATCGTGTGGCCGGACGACAACGACGGCCACATGCGCGGCTTGCCAGCGGAGGTGGGGCGCTGGAAACACGGCGTGTACTACCACCTGGCTTACCTGGGCGGCAGATTGACCAAGCAGTTGACGCACGTGGTGGCGCCTTCGACCGTCGCTGAGCAGTTCGACAAGATTGTGAAGGCGGGAGCCACGGAGTACATGCTGGTCAACGTGTCGGAGCTGCGCGATTACGTCTTGGGCGCGCGCATGCTCGCGGACATCACCTGGGACGCTCCTGCGATCTATCGCGCGCCCGACCCCGCGGGGCGCTTCACCGCGTGGTGGTCGCGCGAGTATTTCGAGGGGACTGGCGGGGCGAGCGCGGCCCAGGCCGCCGGGGACGCGTACAACCGGTACTTCGCCGCGATCGACACGCCGGACAAATTTTGGGTGGCCCCCGATGCGATTGAGGAATTGCTCGACCGGCTTTATCGCAAGGTGGCGGGCGAAACGTATCCCGCGGTCAACGCCGACACGATGGCCCTGATGCACTCGCGCAACCGGCAGTTGGAGGAGGCGCTGGGGGCGGAGTCGCGGGCAGAGAACGGGATGTCGCCCTCGCAACAGCGGTTTTTCTCCGTGGACGTAGCGCTTGGCCTGCAGGTGGCCCAGCGTCAGACGCAGGCGGCGCTCCAGTTGGACGAGGCGCTGCGCGCGCCGGACGCGGCACGGATGTGGCAGCTCGCTCGGGAGGCGCAGGCGTCATTGGAGCAGTTGGAAACGGCCTTGGCCCGGGCCGAGTATCCGCCGTTCGACCGCTGGTACCAGGAGAGCTGGATCCGCACTACCATGAGCCCGTCCAACCCGCATCGTCCTTACATCCAACTCCGCGCTTTTATCTCGAGTGAGGGCCGTGGGCGCCTTATTCGCGCACGCCGGCCCTGAAAAACCCGCAGAGAGGGCGGGCTCGGCTGCGCTGTGACGAAACGTGTGAGGGGAAACTCGTTTGCCGGCCAGCGATGGAACTTTCTTGGCCGCCGCCGCTACGTATTGCTTCAACAGCGCTTCCCGGCTGATCCGATTGTCCCCATGGAAAGCTCTCAACAGTTGGATCGATGCGGGAGAGCGCCCTGGAACGGGTTCTGCCCGTCAGTTGGCACTCCAACGCCTGCTGCGCGCCGGATCGTGGTAGGCCCATTCTCGAATCAACACTGTCAAGGATTTGCCAGAAAGACCGGGCCGGCTCTGAAGGAATCGGTCCTGGTGGGCGCGACAGGACTCGAACCTGTGACCTCCTGCGTGTGAAGCAGGCGCTCTAACCAACTGAGCTACGCGCCCTCGTGGAGTGCGTTACCCCCTCAGTCTACCTGAAACACGGACGCTGCGGCTACTGCGCGCCGCCGCTACGGCCCCCACCGGCATAGCCCGGAAACAGAATCGGAAGCGCCGCCTCCGCGGTGAACATACAACGCGCGTTGTGTCCGCACAGGGAGATCACCGTCACCTTGTGCTGCGCTCCATACTTCTTGTTCACGTACTTCGCGAATGCCTGGCCGCGCGCCAGTCGTGTGGGGCCCTGCGCCATGGCCGGGCACGACGAATCGAAACCGCCGAGCGGCAGGATATCCAGCTCACCCAACAGGTACGTCACCGGACGCGCCCCCAGTTGCCTCTTCAGTTGATCGTCGGGAATCTTGGAGGTGTATCCGGTACGGCTCTGCAGCCCGTAAGGCCACCGATCGTACGTCGTGCAGTTCCGTCCGTCGCCAAACGACTGCACGCCGCTTTCGTCCGCATTGGGCCGATTAGGATTGGGGTTCGCGCTGGGCCGGTTGGCGTCGAGATACGCATAGCTCGACGGGTTCGACACCACGTAGGTAATCGGAATGCCGAGTGTGTCGTGGACCTTGTTGGCCATCTCGTAACGCGTCACGTACTGCCCGCCTGCGGAGTGGCCCGAAACCACGATCGCCTTGAGATTGGGGAAGACATCCTTATGCGCCAGCTTGCGGAGAATCTCGTCGGTCAGGTCGTACGACGTCAGCCGGTTATTGTTCAGCGACACGCCGCCCGACCGCCAACTGTCGCCGTTGCAGCTCCAACTGACCTCGTTCGCTCCCAGCGTGTCGGCGCATCCGCCTCGTCCTCCCGTGTTGGACGCGAAACGCGGCGAAATCACCATCGTGTCATCCAGTGCGGCGGCGAGAAACGCCGCGGCGGCCGCCGTGCGGAAATAATTGTCCGCGTCCCGCCCCGCGCCGTGGACCACGATCAGCGCTCGCGTGATATTTTCGTTCCGGGTATCGAGCGGGTACGTTCGGTAAATCAGCGACCGCGACGGCCCGCCGCCGAGGGTCACCCATTCCGTGCAGCCAGTCGTCGCCGTGCTGCACGGTGCGGCAAAGCCGGCAAAGGGCACAAGAGCAAGGAGGAGGAATGCGCGCATGACCGAAAGAATAACAGGAAATGCCCGAGACAGACCAGGAGGACGTTCGCGCGTACGCCCCCCCGCTGCACCGTGCGCAGCGGAGTCTTCAGCACCTCGGCCGTTGCGTCTTCGCTCAACCCGCCGAAAAACCGCAGTTCCACGATCTGACTCTTCCGCGAATCGAACGACGCGAGCCTGGTGAGCGCCTGGTTCAGGGCGATGACGTCCAACTTGCGCTCCAGAGCGTGTCACGAGTCACGATCTTTCTCACTGATGCTGTCACGTTACCTTCCCGCTTGTTTGTCAGGTTCTGCTCCGGCTGAAGTCGTGAGCACTGCTGGAAACTTTCTGGTGGCTGGGATAGGATACTCGCCCGTGTTGGCAAACCGTGTATGCCACCAGCCGCGAGGTGCAGTCGCACACAGGGCGCGGGGGGAGGGTGGGGATCAGTCGACCGAGCGGGTGCGCGCGGGAAAAACCGAGGTGCGGATCTGTCGGGCGGCGCAATGGATGGTGCGGTTGAGGCAATCTTCGGGGTCGGCATGGCGGCGGGGAAAGCCCGGGCTACCGAGTCGCCGCACCGCTGCGATATGGTCCAGGGGCTGCTCACGATTTTCGACGTGGGACTCAGCCGCGAGCCGCCTTTCCCAACCCGCGTTGTGAGAAGATCTCCGTATGACTTCGATGCTGTTCCGACAGATATTGCCGGCCCTCGCTCTCACCGCCGTATCTGCCCTGTGCCAGACCACTCCGCCTCCTCCAGCGCCTGAGCTGAAGCCCAATCCCTGTCCCGACACCGGCGGGCCGATCGAACTGAGCGGCTCCATCTGGAATGGATGGGGACGCGACCTGGACAATTCGCACTATCAGCCGAATCCGGGATTTCAGCTCGCCGACGTGCCGAAGCTCAAGCTGAAATGGGCGTTCGCCTACGCCGGCGGGCGAGCCAACGGACAACCGACGGTGATCGGCAGCCGCGTCTTCGTTACCAGCGAGTCGGGCCACGTCTATGCGCTGAACGCGATGAGCGGGTGCACCTACTGGACGTTCGAATCGCCCGGGCCGGCGCGCACCGCGATCACCATTGCGGCCGTGCCGCACTCTTCGCCGGCAAAGTTCGCCGCCTTTTTCGGGGACGAGAAGGCATTCGTGTACGCCCTGGATGCGCTGACCGGCAAGCAGCTCTGGAAGACGCGGGTGGAGGAACATCCGATTGCGCGGATCACCGGAGCGCCGGTGTTTTACCGCGACCGCCTCTACGTGCCGGTGTCGTCGATCGAGGAGTTCTCGGCAGCGATGGCGAAGTATGAGTGCTGCACGTTCCGCGGCAGCTTGGTGGCGATGGATGCTTCAGCCGGCAAAGTGCTGTGGAAGACCTACGTGATTCCCAACGCCCCTCAACCGCTGCGCAAGAGCACGGCCGGCACACAGTTGTACGGCCCCGCCGGTGGTGGCATCTGGTCGGCGCCTACCATCGACCCCGGGCGCAACCTGGTTTACGCGGGCACCGGCGACTCCTACACCGACGCGGAAACGAAAATGACCGATGCCATCGTGGCGTTCGACCTCGATAAGGGCGCGATCCAGTGGGCCAACCAGATCACCGCGAACGACAATTTCATCATCTGCCAGAAGCCGGGTGAAGGAAACTGCCCGCAGACCCTGGGGCCGGACTACGATTTCGGAAGCTCGATCATCCTGCGAAAGCCGGGCGGCGGCCGCGCCGTGTTGCTCGCGGGACAGAAATCGGGCGTGATCATGGCGCTCGATCCGCAGGACCGCGGCAAGGTGTTGTGGCAGGCGAAGGTGGGACAGGGCAGCGCACTGGGCGGCATCGAATGGGGCATCGCCGCGGACGACCAGAACGTGTACGTGCCGGTCTCCGACGTCAATGCCAAGACGGATGCAAAGCCCGGCCTGACCGCGCTGAAGATCGCCACGGGCAAGCAACTGTGGCACGTTCCCGCGCCGGAGGCGCCGTGCAGTTGGAACCCGCGCACGTGCAGCCACGCGCAATCCGCGGCGATCTCCGTGGTGCCGGGCGTGGTCTTCTCCGGGACGATGGATGGCCACCTGCGGGCCTACTCCGCCGAAGACGGCGCGATCCTGTGGGAGTTCGATACGGCCCAAAAGCCCTGGGACACGGTGAACGGCGTTGCCGCGCGCGGCGGTGTTCTGGACGCCACCGGACCCACGGTGGCCAATGGCATGGTGTACGTGAATTCGGGGTACGGCCGCCAGGTGGGGCAGCCGGGTAACGTGCTGCTGGCGTTCTCGGTGGATGGGAAATGAAGACGCTTCTGCTGGCGGCTTTTGCCTGCGCCGGGTTTGTCTGCGCGCAGAATCACACCACGTGGAGCGATTACGGAGGGGGCGCGGACTCGGCGCAGTATTCCGCGCTCGACCAGGTCAATCGCGGGAATGTGAGTAAGCTCGAAGTCGCGTGGGTTTATCCGACCGGCGACGGCAGAAAGTATTCTTTCAACCCGATCGTGATCGACGGCGTGATGTTCGTCCTGGGAAAGAACAATTCGATTGTCGCCTTGAATGCCGCGACCGGGAAAGAGGTCTGGACCTACGCGCCCGAACCCGCGCCCACGATCATCACCACTCGCGGCATCAACTACTGGGAGAGCCCGGACCGCAGCGACCGGCGCCTCCTGTTTGCCGCCAACCACGCGTTGCGGGCCATCGACGCGCGCACCGGGAAGCCGATCGCGTCATTCGGCAAGGACGGCAGCGTCGATCTGAAAGAGGGCCTGGGTCGCGATCCCAAGGCGTTGACGCTGGTTCAATCGACCACGCCTGGACGAGTGTTCGAGAACCTGCTGATTGCCGGTTCGGCGACGAATCAGGGATACGGATCGGCGCCCGGCGATCTGCGCGCGTTCGACGTGCGCACCGGAAAGCTGGTGTGGACGTTTCACACCATTCCTCATCCGGGCGAGTTCGGGTACGACACCTGGCCGAAGGACGCGTGGAAGACCGTGGGCGGGGCGAATGTTTGGGGCGAGTTCTCGCTGGACGAGAAGCGCGGCATCGTGTATGCGCCGACGGCCAGCCCCAAGTACAATTTCTACGGCGCGGACCGCCGGGGCGCCAACCTCTTCGGAGATTGCCTGCTGGCGCTCGACGCCCGCACCGGCAAGCGCCTGTGGCACTTCCAGATGGTGCACCACGACATCTGGGATTACGACGATGCCACCGCGCCGAAACTCCTGACGGTGATGCACGACGGCAAGAAGATCGATGCCGTGGTGCAACTCAGCAAGCAGGGATTCGTGTGGGTGTTCAATCGCGTTTCGGGCGAGCCGCTGTGGCCCATCGAGGAACGGCCGGTGCCGCGCACCGACATGTCCGGAGAAGAGACCTGGCCGACGCAACCATTCCCGCTCAAGCCGCCGCCGTTCGCGCGTCAGAAGTTCACGGCGGACGATTTGAATCCGTACATCACCAACCCCGAGGAGCGCGCGCGTTATCGCGACCAGATCCTCAGCGCCCGCAACGAGGGTCTGTTTACCCCGCCCGGCCAGCGCAACACCATCGAGATGCCGGGGAACAACGGCGGCGCGAATTGGGGCGGCGCCGCGGTGGATCCGGACCACGGCCGGCTGTACGTGGTGTCGAAGGACCTCCCCGCGATCCTCAAGCTGGAGCGCGACAATCGGGCGCCGGCAGATGTGGTCCGCTACACCAGCGGCTTCGGCCTGATCGCGGCCAGCAACGGGCTTTCGCTGATCGGGCCGCCATGGTCGTCGCTCACGGCCTACGACCTGAATGACGGCACGATTCGCTGGAAGATTCCGCTGGGGGAGGTTCCGGATCTCGCGGCGAAGGGCATCAAGGACACGGGTTCTCACTACCCGAAAGTAGGTCCGGTAGTGACGGCCGGCGGTCTGATTTTCACGGGAACGCGCGACCGGAAGGTGCGGGCGCTCGATGTGGAGAACGGGAAGGTGCTTTGGGAGAAGGAAGTCGAAGCGGCTCTCGAGGGCATTCCGGCGGTGTACCAGATCGGCGGACGGGAGTACCTCGTGTTTTGCGCCGCGGCGCAGGTGGGGCTGACTCCGGCCACGCAGGTGAGGATCGCAGGAGCTTATGTGGCGTTCGCGCTGCCGAAGTCCGCTCCCTAACGGTCGCGGCTCTGAAGGGTTCCCGGCTCGTAGGGACCGGCGAGATTCTCAGGCGCGGTGTTGCGCCATGCGGTGAGGAGCGCGCGGTGCAGGGCGGCCTTCTTGACTGCCTTGAGGCGCACGTGGGTGGCGCCGCCGCGTCCCCATGCGCCCTTCACGGAGACAAAAGCCTTGGGATCGGCTTGCACGTATTCCGCCTGTTGCGGCGGCGTGAGCTTCACCATTCCCAGGCTCTCGTCGGGATAGGCCAGCGTGGCGAAGATTTTGCCGCGCACGCGGAAGTCGGGGTGTCCCATGTGAGCGCGCTCCTCGGTCTCGGGGAAGCTGAGCGCAATGCCGCGGAAATCCTCGGGGGTCACTTGGACCCGTCGTCCCTCCGCACGGCAGCGACTTTGCCGTTGCGCATGGTCACGTCCAAGGCGGCGCCCTTCTTCGCATAGCAGAGCAACTCCTCGCCCGGGCCGGTCGTCAGCGTCAATGAGGGCGGTCCAAATCTCCGCGCCACCTCAACTGAGTCCATCCCTTGCTGAATTCCCGACGGATCTTCGTATGAGACCTCCGCCTTCGGCTCGGCGATCACCGGACTTACTTGCGACTGAGTAACGCTCTTAGCAACCGCCGACTTTTTCGAAGCGGCAGGCGCGGTCCTGGCACTCCCACCGGCGGGTTTGACTTCTCCCGATTTTTCGAGAGTCTTGCCCAGACTCTCGAAAGCCCCAGCGATTGATTTGCCGGCCTTATGGGCAGGCGCCGTGGATGTGGCGGCACGGCCCGCTCCGAGGGCGGTCTCCACCACAGCCTGGGCGGCAAGGATCCCGGGTAGTGCGATCAAGAGTATTGCGGCGCGCGCGTTCATGCCATGAAGTATATCAGCGCGGACTCGAACGGGGTTCCGGGAAACCCCTGATATCGTTTGGCAGCACATGCCCTCACACGCTTTCGAGGTACCGCTTCGCGCCTGCTGTCATGAGGCCGATTTCCGTGGGCGCCTGGAATAGCTGGAATCCCTGGCGCATATATTCCTTTACTTGTTCCGGCGACGCCGCGGGACGTCCCAGGAACTTGCCGTGGCGTTTGCCCGCCGCTACGACCTTGACGATGGCTTCGTGCAGTTTCGGATCGTTCTGATTCCCACGCAGGCCCAGCGAAAACGAGAGGTCGCTGGTGCCGATGAACATCACGTCCACTCCGGGCGTGGCGGCGATTTCCTCGATGCGATCCACCGCGCGCGCCTCTTCGATGATGACGATCACGGTGACGTTTTCGTCCGCCGAATCGGGATAGCGGTCGGGATCGGGCCAGGCGAAGCGCGCCAGGTTGGCGCCCGATCCGCGGCGTCCATGCGGCGGATAGCGGCACGCGGCGGCCGCCTGTTTTGCCAGCTCGGGCGTGCTGGTGAAGGGGAAGATCACGCCGCTCACGCCCATATCGAGTACGCGCTTGGCGGTCCAGATCTCGTTGACCGGCACGCGCGCGAAGGTGAGCGCGGGCAGGCCGCGCGTGGCCAGCACCATGTTGCGCAGGGTCTCCAGCGTGATGGGCGAGTGTTCCATCTCCACCCACAGAAAATCGAAGCCGAGAGTGGCCAGGTGCGCCGCCACGTCGATGCTGTTCACCGAGACGGTGGCGGCGACCACGGGCTCGCCCGCGCGCAGCCGCTTTTTGACGGGACTCTCCCAATTGCCTGGGTTCATTTCCTGATCAGCCACACTTCAGCCACCTGGCAGCCGCGCCCGTTTCCACCCAGGCCCGGCTCGCGGTACCAGCTCAAGCGGAGCTCTCCTTTCGCGGTCGCTTCCTTCGGAATATCGAACTCCACGGGCTTCACCGGCGCGGGCTTATCGATGAGCGGGTGGATCTCCACCGAGTCGTTGGCCACCAGCCGGATCTTACCGCGCGGGCTGTCGCCTGCATAGACCACCCGAATCTTGTACTGGGCATCGCGATCGAGGTTGTCGTAGCGCATCTGAAGGGGCGCATCCACGAGTGACTCGGCGTGTGTCCACCAGGAGTTGCGGACGGCAGGCCGGCCGGCGAATCCGACCAGCGAAGATTCCAGAAAGGCGGGGTCCCTTTCGAAGCCCAGGCCGCGCACCAGGTGGGGTTGTTGGGTGAGGTTGCCGAGGTCATCGTAGAAGCCGCCCGGGCCGGGATCGGTCCAGTTGACGATGGCGTCCAGTTCCTTCAGGCGCTCGGCTTCGCCGGCGACCGCGCGCAGCTCCGCGAATCGTTGCTTGAGGAACGTGCGATTGTTGAGCGGAGCGTCGAGCGTGTCGAGGCTGGCGCCGCGATCCACCGAGATGGCCTTGTAGCGCGGGACGCTCAGTTGCATGCGGATGCTTTGGAACAGGGCTTCCGCAAGCTCGAAGATGCGCGCGCGCCAGGCCGGCGCTGTACGATCGGTCACCGCATGGTCGAGGATTTCTTCGGCACGGCTCATCGCCGCCAGAGCTCCCGCAGTCCGCGCCCCGCGCAGCTCCGCGATGGCCTTGTCTTCGAGCCCGGACTCATACAGCAAGCGGCTGCGCGTGTAGGCGTCGTAATAGGCGCGGTACAGCGCCTGTTGGAAGCGCCAGTTGGCGAGCGTTTGTGGGGCGGCGGCGCGCTCCATCTCCTGGAACTGTTGGAGCGTGGTGTACACGCCGGCGTTGGTCGAGAGCGGACCGCGCCAGTTTCGTTCCAGCGCCAGCAGGCCCTGCGCGAAGCTGTCGGTGTAGCGCTCGCCGATGAAGTAGCGCGCGTAGTCGTGCAGGATGTCGATCACCTGCGCATCGGGATTCCAGCCGAGCGCGCTCCACACCGTCTTGTTCACGTCATCGTTGCAGCCTTCCGAATAAGTAAGGAAGCCCATGGTCTGCGGCTGAAGCAGGCGGAAGATATTGGCCTGGTCCACCGGGCGCGGGTTGATGACCTCGCGCGCTTCGGTGACCGCATAGGCCACGTCCCAATCGGGCGCCGGGTATTGCGACTGGCGGCTGTGGGTGATGTCGGGGTAGTGGCGAATGGGATAGCGCTGGGGCACCGTGGCGCGTAGTTGGGGCAGGCTCGGGCGGACCTGCGGTCCGAAGACGATGCCGCTCAGCCACGCCGGCTGGGTCTTGAGGATGCCGAGGAACTGGTCCATCCACTCGCGGCTGAAACTCTGCGGCGAGACCCACATCTGCCCCTTGGGATGATAGC
>JBGPKH010000289.1:0-10527 GCA_041485845.1 Bryobacteraceae bacterium | reverse complement strand
GTCGCTGAATTCGTGGATAATGTCTGCCACGTCGTTCTCGCCTCGTCTGGATGGGGCCGAACTCCTCGTTCGATTAGTGGCCGTCGCGACCACCGCCCCAACAAGCGCTCCTCCGATGGTCCAGAGCAGCGTGGTTAGGATGTGCGACTTACGCCTCATAAACGGATAGTACAACAACATCGCACCGGAACCCCTTGACGTACACGTCAGGGGGACACGCTCTGCCGGTTAAGCAATACTAGCCACTAGCTCGATCCGCTCTGAGCGGATGGTCGGCCACTCGGAGAAAGGTACAGAGATTAGGAACGGGAAGTCGGCATCGCGGCGGAGACACACAGATATCACTCCGCCCCGAACAGCCGCGGCGGAAAATCAATAAATTCGCCCGCAGTAGTCCGATTACGCGCCGGTCGATCGCATGATCCCTGCGATCTCGCGGCGTTTCCCGAAATCCAGCATTGACCGGTTTTGCCTTTTGCGATGCGTGTCATAGGGTCTCCTAAATGAAAAGACCACAATGCGGTGAATCCGGGCTGAAATTTTCGGCGGGCGAAGGCCTGTGATACTCTCATCACAAATGCACTTTCGCAATTTCTCGATCCTGCTGGCGTGCGGTCTCGCCGCCGTCCCGGGCGCCGCCCAACAGCGGTTCACCTCCGCCGATTACGCGCGCGCCGAGAAGTTCATGGGCTCCAACACCACGCCGCTGATCTATGGCGCGGCCGTGCGCCCCACGTGGCTGGCCGACGAACGCTTCTGGTATCGCAACACCACTGCCACGGGGAGCGAGTTCATTCTGGTGGATCCGGCGCGCGGCACTCGCCAGCCGGCCTTCGACCATGCCAGGCTGGCCTCGGCGCTCAACATGGCGGCTGGCACGACCTTCACTCCGGCGCGTTTTCCGTTCACCGAGCTGGAGTTCTCCGCCGACGGGCAGAACGTCACCGTGAGTGCCGGAGGCCGCCGATGGGCGTGCGATGTGCGGGGCAGCAAGTGCAGCGCCGACTCCTCTCCGGCGCCCGCGGCAACCGGAGGACGCGGAGGACGCGGCGGCCGCGGGGGTGGGCGCGCCGAGTCGATCTCGCCTGACAAGCAGCGCGCGGTCTTCATCCGCGACTGGAATCTCTGGAATCGCGACCTCTCGACCGGCAAGGAAACGCAAATCACCAAGGACGGCATCCGGGACTTCGGGTACGCCACCGACAACGCGGGGTGGACGTCCAGCGACCGCCCCATCGTGCTCTGGTCGCCCGATTCGAAGAAGGTCGCCACGTTCCAGCAGGACCAGCGCGGCGTGGGCGAGATGTACCTGGTGGACACCAAGGTGGGACATCCGAACTTGCGCGCGTGGAAGTACCAGCTTCCCGGCGACGAAGTGGTGACTACGATTCAGCGGGTGATCGTCGATGTGGACGATCCGTACGTGCGGCGGCTCCAACTGCCACCCGACCAGCACCGCTCGTCGCTGTGCGACGATGTGACCTGCCGCGGCGGCGAGTGGGGCGACGTGCAGTGGAGCCCGGACGGCAGCCGCCTGGCATTCGTCTCCACCTCTCGCGATCACAAGGTAGAGACACTGCGCATAGCCGATACCGCGACGGGTGCGGTGCGCGACGTGATGCAGGAGAAGGTCGCGACGTTTTTCGAATCGGGCAACGGCCGCATCAACTGGCGCTACCTGCCGGCGTCCAAGGAGATCGTCTGGTTCTCCGAGCGCGACAACTGGGGCCAGCTCTATCTCTACGACCTGGAGACCGGCAAGCTCAAGCACCAGATCACCACGGGCGAAGGCAACGTTACGCAGTTGCTGCGCGTGGATGAGAAGAACCGCGTGCTGTACTTCCTCGGCGTGGGCAAAGAGAGGGGCCGCGACCCCTATTTCAGCCACTTTTACCGCATCGGGATGGACGGCAAGAATCTCACGCTGCTGACCCCGGAAGACGGCAACCACGAAATCGCGCTCTCGCCTTCGGGACGCTACTTCGTCGACAGCTACTCCACACCGGACGTTCCGCCGGTGGCCGTGTTGCGCGACGCCGAGGGCAAGACGATCGCCTCGCTCGAGAAGGCCGACATCTCGAAACTGCTCGCGGCCGGATGGAAGCCGCCCGTGCCGTTCACCGTGAAGGCGCGCGACGGCGTGACCGATATCTACGGGCTGATGTTCAAGCCGGCGAACCTGGACCCGTCGAAGAAGTATCCGATCGTCAACCATATTTATCCCGGGCCGCAGACGGGGAGCGTGGGGGCGCGGTCCTTCTCCGCGGCGCGCGGCGATTGCCAGCCGCTGGCGGAGCTGGGGTTCATCGTGGTGGAGATCGATGGCATGGGGACGCCGTGGCGATCCAAGAAATTCCACGAGGCGTACTTCGGCAACATGGGCGACAACACCCTGCCCGACCAGGTGGCGGGTATGAAGCAACTGGCGCAGCAGTATCCGTGGATCGATATCGAGCGCGTGGGGATTTACGGCCACTCGGGCGGCGGTTACGCGACGGCCGACGCCCTGTTCCGCTATCCGGACTTCTTTAAGGTGGGGATTTCGGAATCGGGGAATCACGACAATCGCACGTACGAGGACGATTGGGCGGAGAAGTGGCAGGGCCTGCTCGAGCGCAAGCCCGACGGCACCTCAAACTACGACAGCCAGGCCAACCAGAACTTTGCGAAGAACCTGAAGGGACACCTGCTGCTGGCGCACGGCGGGATGGACAACAACGTGCCGCCGTACAACACGCTCCTCGTGGTGAACGAGCTGATCAAGGCGAACAAGGATTTCGACCTGATCGTCTTTCCGAATCGCGCGCACGGGTACGGAGAAGATTCCAACTACATGACGCGGCGGCGGTGGGACTACTTCGTGCGGCACTTGTATGGCGCGGAGCCGCCCCTGGGATACGAGCTGCATTCGCCGCCCGGCGGCGGCCGCGGCGCTCCGGCGCAGTAACGTAGCGCAGCCACTCGTGGCTGCAAGCGCCGACTGGTTAATTAAGCCTTCAGCCTTAACCATGGTTCCTTAACGGGCTGCGGGGCTGTTCACGCAACAAAAGCTGGAGCTAGAAGCTCCACCCCTGCGACGCGCAGGTGGCGGGGGGCCCCTGCGGCAGCGGCTGGGCCCACGGGCTTTCGGCGCTCGCCGCCGGCTCGCCGGCTGGCTGTGCCTTCACCGCGTCCCACGCCTCGGCGAGGGTGGTCAACAGTCGGAGCACCTCGGCCAGCGGCTCATCGCTCTGCCGGAAATTGGCCTCGATGAGCTTGCGGGTCATGTAATCGTAAAGCCCCGCGAGCCTCCCGCTGATCTCGCCGCCGCGCTGCTGATCCAGCGAACTGGCCAGTTCGCCGAGGATTTCGCACGCCTTGGTGATGGAGCGGGCGCGCTCCGCAATTTCGCCGGCCGCCAGGTGGTTCCGCGCGTCGCGCACCGACCCGGCGGCGGCTTGATAGAGGAGGCGTACGAGTTCGACGGGATCGGCCGAGAGAATCCGGCTCTCCAGATAAGCGTCGTGCGCGTTCTGCCACATAGTTCCTCCGCCAAAAACTCTGATCGTCCACCACCCCAACCGCATTAGCCCGGTTTAAGCATGGTTTTGGCGGGAGCCGTCGGCCAGCCGGAGCACGTACTCGGGGGGAATCTGCGAGACCACTTCGTTGGTCTTGCGATTGACCACACGCACCACCATGCGCTGCGAGTCGCGGTCCTTGTGAAACATCAACTGGTTTTCCTGGCCGAACATTTCCGTGCTGTTGAGTGCTTTGACCGCTTGGATGATTTCACGGTTCTCCGCGACCTTCTCCGCGGGAATGGCAGGCACCGTTGCCGGAGGGGCCTGCGTAATGCGATTCAATGAGGTGACGTCCATATCAGCTCCTTGGGGCCGGCGGTGCGGGTCCCGGGGACCCTTGCAGCCTGCCCGCACATTCCTTATCGGCCCGCCGGCGGAAAACTTGCAATCGTGCGGATTATTGGATCCTCAAATATTGCGGAAAATCGGGCAGGGCGGCTCGGGTCAGGCTGGCTGGCCGGGCCTGCAGGAGGCAGGCTTCCCCGGCGCAACGGGCCTCCAGGCGGACACCCCCGCTGCTCCGCGAAAGGCGGTAAGCGGCCTGGGCTCCGTGGTGCAGGCGAAGCGGCTCCAGTTCCCAGCCGGAGGCGGGCAGCATGTGGATTTGGCCGTCGCGGCCCACCAGGATCGCCAGCTCGCAGTCCTCGCCGCCATCCTGGCGCGCCGCGGTAAAGATCTCTTCCGCGTGCTTGAGAAATGGGCTCACGAACATTCTTATCGTGCGCACGGCTGGAATCGTGAGGCGCTCAAGGTTTTCCCGTTCCGGCCGACATGAAGAACTGAAAGGACTTGGGTATGGCGAAAACAATTTCTGTAATCGGAGTGGAAGCCCCCGAACTGCGCTGGATCCGTATGCTGATCTCCCTGCTCCGGCACCCCGATCCGAGCGTGCCCGAACTGGCGCGCCAAGCCCTCCTTTACCTCACCGACGCGGCCGGAAAGCGGGAGCCCTCCCGCCCCGAAAGCCTGGATCACGCCGGTTGAGCCTCCCTCCGGTTTCGCCTCCTTGCGGAATGCCGCGGCGACCCAGCACGCGAACAACGTCAGTGCGGCCGCCCGCATGCCCGGACCGTGCCCGGTGGGTAGGATTGGCGGGTCTGGGAGTGGTGTGAATCAGGACGGAAGGACGCACTTCCGCGACCGTGCCCGGTGGGTAGGATTGGCGGGTCTGGGAGTGGGCTCTTAGTTGCTGGATGCGGCATCTGCCGTAGCCGGCGACCCCCGCAGCGCGGAAATGGACCGGGCGGCGCCCGGGAGCGCCTGGAGAATCGCGTTTACGGCGAACGCCGTGACCCCAATGGCACGGGGCTGTAGCTCCATCCTCACCGGCGGTATCACCCCCACCGGGACGATTGCGGCGGCCGCGATCGCCGGGGAGAGGCGCGGCAGGAATACGGACGCCACTCACTTCCCATCGCTCGACGGCTGCCGCAGCAGACGGGCGAGACGCTTGGCCACCAGCCGGTCGCAGTCGTCGCCCGCCTTCAAATCCAGGGACTGAAAATCAGGCGAGTGATCGTTCTGGAAATCGACCAGGACCCACTCACCGCTGCGATCGCAGAGTACCAGGTGGACGGTGAAAGGCCTCCCGTCCGGAGCGAATGTGTATTCGGCGAACAAGGCGTAGCCGGCCGCGGCCGGTGACTGGCGAAGGTAGTCGCGAAAGCCGCGAGCCATCCTCCAAAGCCGCTGCTGTTCGTTGGGCACCGGCGGGATCTCGATGGCCGGCTGCGCGGTAGCGACATCCGCCTTCCCAAACGGCACGGACCTCAGCATCTCCGCAAGGTGCGCGGCCTGTTTGGGATCGGGCCGGCCGGCGGCGAGGATCGGAAAAACCAACAAGTCCGACGAGGCGGCATTTGCGCGCGCCGTCTCGATGGCCTTCTGCATGGCGGCCCGTTCGCTGCTGGTGGGAAGGCCGGTTCGTTCCGCCATCCTCCTGGTGAGCCTGCCTTCGAACCCATCCGGCCGGAACGGGTCCGGGAGCCCCAAGGGTTCGCGCAGCCCATTCACCAGCATCACCATGCATTGCATCGGTTCTTTGGGCTGCATCTTTTGGAATTCCGCGTCTTGCGGGGTTTGCCGATAGCTCCACACCGGGTCTCCGGCCCTGTCCACCAGAACGCCGCGGATCTCGGTCACCCCCGCACCGGGGGTGCCGAGGAATTCGGCATAGAGAGAATACTCGGTGGCGGCCGTGTTTCCGCGCACGAAGTCGCCGAATGCCGTGGTCACTTGATCGAAGGTTGCCTGCGCTGGCCGGGGGAAAACCTGGGTGGTCCAGTCGAGCTTCTGCATACCTGCGTGCTCCAGTGAAACCGCGATGACTTCCGCTACCTCCGGCATGCTGCGGCCGCCGAGCCTGACCGGAAACACGGTCAACTCCGCGTTCGTGCCCATGGCTTTGAACATCTCAAAGCGTTTAGCGGGAGTAGCCGGTTGACCGGCCGCCATCCCGGAGAATGCCAACCATAGAGCCACCGTCCCCAGCGGGCCGGTCAGGCTGTTGCGGATTGTCATAATGTGTCCTTTCGGAAGCCAGAGTAACCGCTGGGGCCGGCGGAAGTCCTTCCGGAATCCTTACAAATTCCTGACAGAATTCGCGGGGAGGGCGGGAGCCAGGCTGGGCTTGAATTTCGGGTCCTCGCGCACCGCATCCAGGCTCGGATCGACCCGCAAGTAGATGAAGTACTCGGACCGTTCTTCGCGCGCTTTGGAAAACCAGGTCGCAAAGCCGCGGCTGTCCCGGAGTCCGAGATACACCAGGGCCATGTAGATGGCCGGAACGTACCGGCTGCGGGAGAGTTCCGCCAAACGTGCCAGTTGCGCCCTGGCATCCGCAGGCGCGCCCGCCAGGGCGTGGGCGTATCCCAGGGAAGCGATGGCGCTGGCACTCTCCCCGGAAAGAGCGACAGAGATCTGAAACTCGGAAATAGCGTCCTGGTAAAGGCGCTTCTGCGCCAGGGCCAAGCCGAGGGTCTGGTGAGTCATGGCGAAGTTGGGCTCCAGTTCCAGGGTCTTCCGGTACTGGGCGATGGCTTCGTCGTAGCGCCGGGCGAAGTAGGAGCACCACCCCACCCCGACGTTGACGGACAGCGACAGAGGATCCAGATTCTGCGCGCGTTGCATCTCGGCGGCGGCCTGATCCGGCCGCCCGGCGGCGAGCAGGCAATGGGCGTACCAGTGGTGGGCCGTGGCGTAGCCCGGATTGCCTCGCACCGCCTGCTGGAACTCCCGTTCGGCGGCAGCGGGATCCCAGTCGTAGGCCAACAACACGTAGGCCAGCGAGGTGTGGGCCTCCGCCAGCCGATCGTCGAGCGCCAGCGCGCGGAGCGCGGCAGTCTTGGCGCGCGGCATGGCCTCGCGAGGGGGGACGGCATCGTAGAAGTTCGACGCCAGCAGCGCCCAGGAGTCGGCCAGACCGGCGTGGGCCGGCGCGTACGTGCCGTCTTTCGCTATTGCTTCGTTGAAATACTCAACAGCCTTTCGCAGCCCGGCCTCAGTGCGCTTGTTCCAGAAGAAGCGTCCCCGCAAATAGGCCTGGTAGGCGTCGGGGACCACCGTCCGCGGCGCAGGTCCCGGCTTGGTTTCCGCCGGCACCTTGGCTCTGGTTTCGCGCGCGATCGCGCCGGCGATCTCCGCCTGCAGGCTGAGCACATCGCGCAGGCTGCGCTCATAGCTGTCGGCCCACAACAGCCGGCCGCTGCGGATTTCGACAAGCTGCGCGTTGACCCGCACCCGGTCGCCCGCCTGTAAGACGGTGCCCTGAAGCACCGCTTCCACCTGGAGCCGGCGGCCGATTTCGTCCAGCGGCGCATCCCGCCGCAAACGGCGCACCGAGGACGGCGCAATCACCAGCAATCCGGTCTTGGACAACTCGGTCGCGATGACGTCCGTCATGCCTTCGGAGAAATAGTCCTGAGCGGCGTTGTTGGAGATGTTCTTCAGGGGGAGGACGGCAATCGAGCTCAAGCCGTGCGATCCGCGGGGCTCATGAACGAAAGCCACGTAGGCGGCCCCGGCGAGCAGGAGTACAACCCCTCCCACAACAGCGGCGCGTGTGCCCCGGCGGGCGCCGCGCGGGACTGCGGCCTCCCGCATCGGCGCCGCAAACCGGTAGCCGCGCTTGGGGATGGTCTCGATGTGCTGTGCGCCATCCGCGCCATCGCCCAAGGCCTTGCGCAGCGCCGAGATGTTACGCGCGAGTCCCCCTTCCTCGACAAAGGTGTCGGGCCAGACCTGTTGCATGAGGTCGTTCTTCTCGACCACGCGGCCGTGATGCGTGAGCAAAACCAGGAGGGTATCGGCGGCCTTCGGGGACAGGGGGACGCGTTCCGGACCGCGGTAGAGCACCCGCTCCGCCGGGTCGAATCGGAAGGCGCCGAACTCGAAGGCACTTCTGCCTTGCGGTTCCATCGGTACCGTTCTGTCACGATAGTAACAGAATTTTGTAGGCATTCGACACTATGAGCCACCCATCCCAGCTCGACCTGCTCCAGGGCACCCTGGACCTATTGATCCTGCGCACCCTGCAAACCGGGCCGCAGCACGGCTGGGCCATCCCCGGGCGCATCCAGCAGATCTCCGAAGATGTGCTGCGCGTCAACCAGGGGTCGCTTTACCCGGCGCTGCACCGCCTGGAGCACCAGGGCTGGATCAGAGCGGAATGGGGCGTCTCCGAACTGGGACGCCGCGCGCGGTTTTACCAACTCACGGCGGCGGGCCGCAGGCAACTGGAAGTGGAAACGGAAACGTGGGCGCGTTTGACCGGCGCGATCGGCCGCGTGCTCGAAATGGCGTGATATGGGCTGGACCGACTTTCTGCTGCGGCTTCGCGCTCTGCGATCCCGCACCCGGCAATGCGCCGCCGGCTGAAACGCGGGGAGCGCGGCACGGCCACTGACTTCTCGCTCCCGCTGGCGCTCGAAACGGTCTCCAATGCAAACGTCAGGTCCCGCGCCGTTTGAAAGCGTTCGTCGGGAATCTTTTCGCAGCGGCGGATGATCGCCGCGAGCGCGGCCGGCACGCTCGCGGGCAGATCGGGCGGTTCGTCCTCGAGAATGGCGCTCATCGAGTCGGCGGAGGAAGAGCCGCCAAACGCACGCCGGCCCGAGAGCATCTCATACAGCACCGCGCCCAGGCTGAACAGGTCGCAGCGATGGTCGGAGGCAGCGCCGCGCACCTGCTCCGGCGCCATGTAGCCCGCGGTCCCCAACACCACGCCCACGCTGGTCTTCGAAACCGCGGTGGGCGCGCTGGTGGCCTCCGCGGGACTGGCGGAGATTACTTTGGCGAGACCGAAGTCCAGAATCTTCACGAATCCGTCGCGCGTGAGGAAGATTCCCGGGCTTGATATCGCGGTGAACAATCCCCTTGGCGTGAGCCGCCGCCAGACCGCGGGCCGCCTGGATCGCGCAATCCACGGCCTTGCGAACCGGCATCGCCACACCCGAGATCCGTTCGCGCAGCGTCGCGCCTTCGAGCAGCTCGCTGACCACGTAACTCGCGCCATCGCTCTGCCTCACGTCGCAGACGGCCACTATGTTGGGGTGATTGAGGCTGCCCGCGGCCTGCGCTTCCTGGTAAAACCGGCGCAGGCGGTCGGGATCCTGCGCGAAAGCCTGCGGAAGAATCTTGATTGCGGCCTCGCGGTTCAAGCGCGAGTCGTGGGCACGGTATACCTCACCCATACCGCCGGCCCCAATGGCCGCGACGATTTCATATGGACCCAGGCGCATCCCGGGAATGAGGGGCATACCGCGAGTCTAAGGCACGTTGACGAGTCTAAGGCATGTTGAAAGGAGATCCCGGATGGCGGCATTACGTGGGCGAGGAGAATTTGCATGAGACTCACGCTTACTTGTTTCGCCGCGATGGCCGCTTCCGCGATGATGGCGGACGCCGCGGAGCTGCGGCTGACGGGACCTTACGTTCACGATAACCTGGCCGTCTATTTGGTCCATGGGCAGGACCGGATGAAGACCAAATACCTGACGCTTTCCGAAGCGATCGAGCAGCACAAAGTAGTGGTCTACGAGACCGGCAGCGTGAACCAGCTCCAGGTGGAGAATCTGTCGTCGGAGACTGTCTACATCCAGTCCGGCGAAATCGTGAAGGGCGGGAGGCAGGACCGCGTGCTCAAAGACGACATCATCCTTTCGACCTCGTCGGGCCGGGTGAATGTCACGGCGTTCTGCGTGGAACACGGGCGCTGGACGCAGCGCGGCGACGAGCCGGCGCAAGCCTTCGCGGCGTCCCCGAACGCCATTGCGTCGCCCGAGATGAAACGCGCGGTGAAGCAGAACGCGAGTCAGACCGATGTGTGGGCCGAGGTGTCGGCGGCGCAGGAGCGGCTGGCAAAGAATCTCGGCGCGCCGGTCCGGTCGAAGGCCTCGGAGTCGAGTTACCAGTTGACGCTCGAGGCGCCGAAGGTCAGGCAGATCTCCGATGGTTTCAAGAAGGATCTCGCCGGCCTGGCCGGGCAGCACGCGGACGCACTGGGATATGTGGTGGCGGTCAACGGCAAAGTGACCGGCGCGGACTTGTATGCCACGCACGACCTATTTAGCAAGTTGTGGCCGAAGCTGCTGGAATCGGCAGCCTTGGAAGCGATGGCGGCAGAGAAGCCGGGGCAGAAGGTCAGTCCTCCGGCGATGGCCGACGTGCGGGCGGCCGCGACCGGGTACGGCGCACGCGTGTCCGAAGAGAAGCAGATCAACAGCCGGACCAACAGCGTGAAGGCCGAGTTGCCGCAGGGGCTGGTGTTCGAGACTCGCGACGCCAACACGCCGGACGGTCCGGTGCACCGGAGCTACGTGGCGAAGTAGGGGGTCAAGCACCCAACAAATCCGGCCACCGTGGGTCCCGCCGTTGACGCCGGTGCTCCGGAACTTTCGCCTTCCGGGGCCAGGGGTCGTTGCTGAGGTGGAATCTGGACAGGCCAGGAGGCCTGTCCTACGCCTTC
>JBGPKH010000288.1:0-10550 GCA_041485845.1 Bryobacteraceae bacterium | reverse complement strand
TCGGAGATTCTCGCGGCCGTCCTGCTCAAGGAACCGGAGACTCGGCACGCTGCCGGCGGCCACTCCCGCGGCGCTCCGCAAACTCCTCCTCCGCTGCCTCGACAAGGACCCACAGCGCCGTCTCCGCGACATCGGCGAAGCGCGCATCGCGCTCGACGAGATCCTCGCGGGCGGCGCCGCCGAAGTCCCCGTCGAGGCTGCGCCGCGCCGCGCGACGCTCGCGTGGGCTGTTGCAGGTGCTCTCGCGCTCGGCCTGTTCGCCGCAAGCTGGGTCGCCTGGCGCGCCACACGGCGAGTGGACCGCCCCATGATGCGCTTCAGCGTCGATCTGGGTCCGGACTCCATCCGCGGCGTCTCGTTGACCGCCGCCGTTTCCCCCGACGGCAAGCGCCTGGTGCTCCTGGTGCGCGGCGCCGGCAACGTCCCACAGCTTGCCACGCGGCTGCTCGACCAGCCCTCAGCTAACGTCCTCGCAGGCACCGAGAATGCCGAATATCCCTTTTTTTCGCCCGACGGGCAGTGGATCGGGTTCTTCGCCGATCAAAAACTGAAAACCATCTCCGTACAGGGCGGCGCGGCAGTGGCCGTGTGCGACCTCACGACTCAACCCCGCGGGGCGGCTTGGGGGGAAGACGGCAACATCGTCGCGAATCTCGATGGCCAGCGCCTCTTCCGCGTGCCCGCCGCCGGTGGAAAGCCCGAGATTTTGGGCAAGCCCGAAGACCACGGCGAGCGGAGTTGGCGCTGGCCGCAGGTTCTGGCCAAAGGACAACTGGTCCTCTTCACCGCCGGCACGGGCGCGATGGGAACGGGCTATGAGGATGCCAACATCGACGTGCTCACGCTCAAGACGGGGCAGGTGAAGACGGTCCATCGCGGCGGCTACTTCGCCCGCTACCTGCCCAGCGGCCACCTCATCTATGTGCGCCAGGGAACCCTGTTTGCCGTGCCGTTCGATATCCAGCGCCTGGAGACCCGCGGCGTCCCGACTCCCTTGTTGAACGATGTCTCGGGCGCCGCCGTATCGGGCGCCGGGCAGTTGGATTTCTCCGAGACCGGGACGTTCGTGTACCTGAACGGCAAGGCAGGCAGTAACGTCTGGAACCTCCTGTGGCTCGATTCCTCCGGGAAAACGGAGCCGCTGTGGATCACTCCGTCCGCGTTCCTGACGCCCAAGCTCTCTCCGGACGGCAAGCTGCTGGCGGGCTCGATCAACTTCGACATCGCGGTGTACGATCGGCTGCGCGCGGCCTCCACGAAACTGACCTTTGCCCCCGCCGAGGGGAACCAGTTCTGCGTGTGGGCGCCCGACGGAAAGCACCTCGCTTATGCCACAAGCTCCGCCGGCCAGAATGCGATCTGGTGGATTCGCGCCGATGGTTCCGGCCAGCCGCGGAAGCTGTTCACTGCCAAAGACAATCCCCATCTCTCTCCGACATCTTTTTCACCCGACGGGCGCTGGCTCGCGTTTTCCCAACAAAACGGGAGCGGCGCACCCGAAATCTGGACGCTGCCGCTGGACTTGAGCAACCCCGACCAGCCCCGGCCGGGAACTCCGGAGCTGTTTTTGCGCGACCCCATCGGCGTGACCGATGCCGCTTTCTCCCCGGACGGCCGCTGGATTGCATATTCGGTGTCCGAAGGCGGGGGGTCGCAGGTCTTTGTCCGCCCATTCCCCGCCGGAGCTTCCGGCGGCAGGTGGCAGGTTTCCAACGCCGGAGGCCGCTTCCCCCTCTGGTCGCGCAGCGGCCGGGAGCTGTTCTATCTCAGTCCGGAGGGGCGCCTGATGGTAGCCGCCTGGCAGGTCCGCGGGGACTCCTTCGCGCCGGACAAGCCACGCCAGTGGGCGCCGACCCCGCTGGCGGCCGGGCTGGGCGGCTCCAGTTTCGACATTGCGCCGGACGGGAAACGCTTTATCGTGACCCTGTCCCGAGTGCCGGGCGACGACCAGGGCTCCGTTCACGTCACCTTCCTGCTGAACTTCTTCGACGAGCTGAAGCGCAAACTGCCATGACCGTGGGACAGACCATCGGTTCTTGTGGTCTGTCACCCGCCGGCTTTCGGGAGTCCTGCCCTGGCGATACGTTGTTTTCGAAACAGCGATAATAAGTTGTGGCGGATGGATTCGAATGGGACCAGGCGAACATGGGCCACATCGCCCGCCACGGCGTGACGCCGGAAGAGGCACAAGAGGCGCTGGCCAATAATCCCCTCGAAGCAGGTTGGGAATATGTCGGTGAAGAGGAACGTTTCCGGAGCGTCGGGCGGACGAACAATGGGCGCTGGCTGTTGGTTGTCAGCACGGATCGCGGAGAGAAACTCGCGTGATTACCGCTTACGATGCCAGCAAGCGCCACATCGAAATGTATCTGAGGAGCAAGAGCCGGGGATCTGTATGAGTCTGACGATTCCACTTTTTGAAAACGAAGAGCAGGAAGCCCAGTGGTGGTATGACCACCGCGACGAGGTAGAGGAAGACTTCGTGCAGGGCCTGAAGGATGGTCGCGTGAAGCGAGCTTCCGACACCGAGCGAGGCCGCCGGGTCATTCGCGCGGCCAAGCGGGCGCTTGCCGCCAGGGAGGCGGCAAAAGCGCTGATTGCCAGCGTGTCCGATGAGGATCGGAATCGTTTTCACCAACTCGCTGTCCAAGCCGGGCTGGACGATGAAACCTATATCCAGCAAGTGTTGCTGAATGCGTTGGCTTCCGCGGAGGTCCTGGCCGCGTGATGATGCGGGGCACGTGTCGCATGGAACCTGGTCACGAGCGTTCAGCCTTTTTTTCAATTCACGACACCCAGAGAATTAACTTACCGAATACTCACTAGGCGCTCCGTTCTCTCTCTCTCTCTCTCTCTCTCTCGCCCCGGCGCCTTCCTCAACTGCAGCCCTGTGTCGCACGCGGCCCTGCCGGTCCTTCCAGGCGTCATCCTACGGCCCCCGAAGGTGATACCATGTCAGAACTCGATCCGATGAGCCCGCAGCAGACCATCGCGCACTATCGCATCACCGGCAAGCTCGGCGAGGGAGGCATGGGCGCGGTCTATCGCGCCACCGACACCAAACTGAATCGCGACGTCGCCATCAAAATTCTCCCCGACTCCTTCGCGCAGGATCCCGACCGCCTCGCCCGCTTCACCCGCGAAGCGCAGGTGCTGGCGTCGCTCAACCACCCCAACATCGCCGCCATCTACGGGGTCGAAGATCGCTCCCTGGTCATGGAACTGGTCGAGGGCGCCACGCTCGCCGGCCCCCTGCCCGAGGAACAGGCGCTGCCCGTGGTCCACCAGCTCATCGACGCGCTGGAGTACGCCCACGAAAAGGGAATCATCCATCGCGATCTCAAACCGGCAAACATCAAGCTCACTCCCGAAGGTGCAGTCAAGGTGCTGGACTTTGGGCTGGCGAAGGTGGCGCAGGCTTCAGCCTGCGAACCCGGCGACCCCGCCCGGTCCCCCACCCTCACCATGCGCGCCACCGTCGCCGGCGCCATCATGGGCACCGCGGCCTACATGGCTCCCGAGCAGGCGCGCGGCCACGAAGTCGACAAACGCGCCGACATCTGGGCCTTCGGCGTGGTCGTCTATGAGCTGCTCACCGGCCGCATGCTCTTCGCCGGGCCCAGCGTCTCCGATACGCTCGCCTCCGTCCTGCGGCAGGACCTCAATCTCGAACCCGTTCCCCCGCGCTTCCGCCGCCTGCTCCGTTCCTGCCTGGAGCGCGACCCGCGCCGACGCATGCGCGACATCGGCGATGCGCGCCTGCTGCTCGACGACGCGCCGGCGGCTCCAGCCGCGCCGTCCAAGTTTTCGAAAGCTCCGTGGATCGCCGCGGCTGCTGCGATCCTCGTGGCCGCCATCCTCGGCGCCGGTTGGTGGCGCGCCGCTCGCCAGACCGATCGGCCCCTGATCCGCTTCAGCGCAGAACTGTCGCCGGATGCGGTCGGCGGACCCCAGATGATCGCGATCCTCTCTCCCGACGGCCGCCGCGTTGTGTTCCGCGCGCGCAGCCCGAATGGCTTCGTGCTGGCGACCCGGTTGCTCGATCAAGCCAAGGCGACGGTGCTCTCGGGAACCGAAGGCAACTCCTTCGCCTTCTTCTCGCCGGACGGGCAGTGGATCGGCTTCTTCGCCGGCGGGAAGTTGAAGAAGATTTCCGTCCAGGGGGGCACGCCCATCACCCTATGCGACTCTTCCGAGAACTACGGAGCGGCATGGCTTACGGACGGAACTATCGTGTTCCTGGACGGCTTCAACCTGATGCGCGTGCCTGAAGCAGGCGGCACGCCGCAGCGGATTCACACCGATCTTACTTTTCGGCGCTGGCCCCAGCCTCTACCCGGCGATGACAGAATCCTGCTGACTGCCAGCCCGATCGGCACAACCAGCTTCGACAATGCCGCCCTGGACGTGGTCTCGCTGAAGACCTTGCAGCGGAAAACGGTGCTTCGCGGCGGCTATTTCGGCCGTTACCTTCCCACTGGCCACTTGCTCTATCTCCACCAGGGCACGATGTACGGTGTCCGTTTCGATCTCTCCCGCCTGGAAACCCAGGGAGCGCCGGTGCCGCTGCTCGAAGAGGTGAAGGGCTTTCCACAGCAGGGAGCCGGCCACTTCGATTTCTCCCTCACCGGAACGCTGGTCTACGAAAGCGGAAAGCCGGGTTCGGCCGAGCAGCCCCTGGCATGGCTGGACAGTACCGGCGTGCAGCAGAGGATCAACGGCGTCGCCGGAATCAGCCTGCGGCTCTCCCCCGACGGCAAGCGCCTGGCCTTCTCTAGCAACAACGATCTCTCCGTTTACGACGTCGAACGCGATACCACCACGCGGATCACTTTCGACCCGGCCGGCATCAACCGCCATCCGGTCTGGACGCCCGATGGCAAGTATCTCGTCTACGCGGGAAAGGGCGGCATATGGTGGACTCGCTCGGACGGATCCGGCCAGCCGGCTCGCATCCTGGAAGGGGATCCGGCCCCCACCCCGTGGTCTTTTGCGGCCATCGATGGTCCGCGCCGGCTCCGTCTGGCATTCCACCAGAACACACCAGACAAGGTCCGTAACATCTGGATCCTGCCGCTCGATGTCAGCGAGCCCGACCGGCCCGCGCCCGGAAAGCCGGAAGTCTTTCGGGCAACCCCCGCCAATGAAGTCGACCCCGCCTTTTCGCCCGACGGACGCTGGCTGGCCTACACGTCGGCGGAATCGGGCGAGCCCCAAGTTTACGTGCGGCCCTATCGTCCGGGAGCCGCGCCGGCCAGCGGTGGCAAATGGCAGATCTCGAACGGCCAGGGCCGCTTCCCGGTCTGGGCGCGCAACGGCAAACAACTGTTCTTCCGCAACGCGATGGGGTATATCATGGCGGCCGATTACACCGCTTCCGGCGCCGCGTTCGTGCCCGGCCGGCCGCGCGAATGGTCGAGCGCCCTGCTCTACATGACCGGCAATTTTCAGGATTTCGATGTGCATCCCGATGGCAAACGCGCGGTCATCATCGCCCTGCCGGACTTTACGAAAGGCGGCCTGGTCGCGGCGCACGCCGACTTCCTGCTAAACTTCTTCGACGACCTGAAGCGCAGGCTCCCATGACCCCGCCCTCCACCATCGCGCACTATCGCATCTCGGGGAAACTCGGAGAGGGCGGCATGGGGGCCGTGTATCGCGCCACCGATACCAAACTCCACCGCGAGGTGGCCATCAAGGTGCTGCCCCCGGCGCTGGCGGACGACGCGCAGTATATGGCCCGCTTCGAGCGCGAGGCGCAGACCCTGGCGTCGCTGAATCATCCCAACCTCGCCACGGTGTACGGAGTCGAGCAGGGCGCGCTGGTGATGGAACTGGTGGAAGGTGAGAACCTCCGCGGCCCCGTGCCAGTGGAGACGGCACTGCAATACGCGCGCCAGATCGTCGCGGGTCTGGAAGCCGCACACGAAAAAGGCATCGTCCACCGCGACCTCAAGCCCGCCAACATCAAGGTCACGCCCGAAGGCGTCGTCAAGCTGCTGGACTTCGGCCTGGCCAAGTTGGTGGAGGCCCAACCCGCCTCTGGTGGCAACCCAACTCTGTCACCCACGCTGTCCCTGGCCATGACGCAGGCGGGGATGATCCTGGGCACTGCGGCGTACATGTCGCCAGAGCAGGCGCGCGGCAAGCCGGTGGACAAGCGCGCCGATATTTGGGCCTTCGGCGTGGTGTTGTATGAGATGCTCACCGGGCGCGCGCTGTTCGGCGGCGGTGAGACCATCACGGATACGCTGGCCTCGGTGGTGAAGGACACACTCGACCTCCGGGCGTTGCCCGAGTCCACGCCGGCGCACATCCGGAAGCTGCTGGAGCGCTGCCTGCAAAAAGACGCCAAGGTCCGAATGCGCGACATCGGGGAGGCGCGGATCGCGATCGACCAACCGGTGGACGCGGCCGCGGCGCCGCCGCCATCCGCGCATCGACGGTCGTGGCTGCCGTGGGCGGTTGCCGCTGCGCTGGCCATTGCAACCGCCGCCGGCTGGTGGCGCGCCACGCGTCCACCCTCGCTGCGCCCGCTGGTTCGTATGAACGTGGAGATGTCGCCGGACATGCCGCTGGCCAATAGTCCCATCGGGGGCATGATGGCTCTTTCCCCGGACGGCACGCGCCTGGCGGTCACGTTGCGCGGCGCGGATGGCAAGGCGCGGTTGTTCACTCGCCTGCTGCATCAGGGCCCGCTCACTCCGCTGGCGGGGACGGAGAATTCCGGCGCCCCGTTTTTTTCACCCGACGGGCAGTGGATCGGGTTCGGCGCCGATGGCAAGCTCAAGAAGATCTCCGTCGAGGGCGGCGCCGTGGTTACTTTGTGCGATGCGCTCAATATGCGCGGCGCAGGCTGGGGCGACGATGGGAATATCGTGCTTGCACCGACTCCCACCTCCGGCCTCTTGCGGGTGTCCTCCGCCGGAGGCACGCCGGCTCCGTTGACCAAAATGAACCCGGATGAGCGGACCCACCGCTGGCCCCAGGTCCTCGCGGGAAGCCAGGCCGTCCTGTTCACCGCGCACACTACAACCTTCAACTACGAGGACGCCCACATCGATGTGATCTCGCTCCGGAACGGTCAGCGAAAGACCTTGCAGCGCGCGGGCTTTTCCGGCCGTTACCTGGCTACCCCTGATGGGTCGGGGCGGCTGATCTTCGTGCACCAGGGTACGCTCTTTGCCGCGCCGTTCGACCTCGGCAGGTTGGCGCTTACAGGCACGGCGCTACCCGTGCTCGAAGAGGTTGCCAACAACGTCTACGGTGGCGGGGATTTCACCTTTTCCCCTACCGGAACTTTCGTCTACCTGGTGGGCAAAGGACAACAAGGAACCTGGAAGATCTCTTGGGTGGACAGTGCCGGCAAGACCCAGCCGCTGCACGCCACACCCGGCCTGTACTCCACACCGCGTTTTTCGCCCGACGGCAAACGCCTGGCGTTTGCGATGGGACGGGGCGGCGGATCCGACCTTTGGGTGAAGGATCTCGACCGGGACACGCCGTCGCGGCTGGGCTTCCTCGAAGGCGAAAACAACTGGCCAGTGTGGACTCCCGATGGAAAGGGCATTATCTTCAAGTCCACAGCCCCGGGCAGTCCGGGCCTGTACTGGATCCGCTCGGACGGCGCCGGCGAAGCGCAGCGCCTTACCGACGGCAAACAGGAAGAGACCCCGTACTCGATTTCCCCCGACGGCAGGCGACTGGCCTTCGCCCAGCGCGCCTCGGACCTGCTTACGGCGCTCATCGAAGGCGATTCCACCCACCCCAGGCTCGGCAAGCCGGAGTTGTTCCTGAGCAGTCCGTTTTTTATGGGGCGCCCGGCGTTTTCGCCCGACGGGCGCTGGCTGGCCTATAACTCCATGGACACTGGGAGCCCCGAGGTCTATGTGCGGCCGTTTCCGGGCCCAGGAGGCCGCTGGCAGATTTCGACCGGCGGCGGCAACTTCCCCGTCTGGTCGAGGAACGGCCGCGATCTGCTCTTTCGGGGTCCGGACATGCGGATCATGGTGGTGAGCTACATGGCCACAGGCGATTCTTTCACCGCCGGGAAACCCCAGCCGTGGTCGGAGACGGCGACGGTGATGCCCGGCAACTATTCCACTTGGGACCTGGCGCCGGACGGCAAGCGTCTGGCGGTCTTCCTGCCGGATACCGCCGATCAGCAGAAGCCGCCCACGCACCTGACCTTCCTCTTCAATTTCTTCGACGAGCTCCAGCGCCGGTAGCACAGCGCGGTCTTGCCGCCGGTACTTGCGGCTCTACCAAACGATGTCACTGGACACCCATACCTTCCTGCATCTCCCGCCGCATCATCGCGATCCATTCGGCCTCCTGCTGATCGCGCCGGCCGCAACCGAGGGCCTCACCCTGGCCAGCCGCGACTGGGTGTTTGCGGCGTACGGAACAGTCTCACCCCATCGAAATTCTCTTGACATGTGACATCAAAGTGATATCATTATGATGTCATAAGAAAGGAAGTACGCAAATGATTGTGGAAAAGGAAATCAAGGGCTACTCCGGCTGGTTCATGGTGACCTTGCTCGTCGCGGTCTTGATCGCTGCGGTCGCCATGCTGATCCGCGCCGCCACGGACGAAAACGTGACTGTCATCCTGCTCTGCGTCGCCGTCCTGATTGTGGCGGCCGCATGTGTCCCCGGGTTGACGGTCGTCAATCCCAATCAGGCCAAAGTGGTTCTGCTGTTTGGCCGTTACAAAGGCTCGCTCAAGCAGCAGGGTCTCTGGTGGGTGAACCCGCTCACCATCCGGCGGACCGTCTCGCTGCGCATCCGCAATTTCGAGAGCAGCAAGCTCAAGGTCAACGACCAGGACGGCAACCCCATCGACATCGCCGCCGTCGTCGTGTGGAAGGTAGTGGACACTGCCGAGGCGATGTTCCAGGTGGACGACTACGAGCACTTCGTGCACGTGCAAAGCGAGTCCGCGCTCCGCAACCTCGCCACGCGCTATCCATACGACTCGCACAAGGAAGGCGACATGTCGCTGCGCATGTCGGTGCTCGACATCGCGCACCAACTCCGCGACGAGATCCAGGAGCGGCTCGTGAAGGCCGGCGTCGAGGTCATCGAATCCCGCATCACGCACCTGGCCTACGCCGCCGAGTTCGCCAGCGCCATGCTCCGCCGCCAGCAGGCCAACGCCATCATCGCGGCGCGCCAGAAGATCGTCGAGGGCGCCGTGGGCATGGTCGAAATGGCGCTCGACCTGTTGAGCGAAAAGAAAGTCGTGGAGCTCGACGAAGAGCGCAAGGCGTCCATGGTCAGCAATCTGCTCGTCGTGCTGTGCAGCGACCGCGATGCCCAGCCCATCGTCAACGCGGGCACGCTGTACCAGTGAGGCCGCACCTTGGCGCAACGCAAAACATTCCTGCTGCGGTTGGATCCCGCGACGCACGAAGCGTTGCAGCGATGGGCGGATGACGATCTGCGCAGTCTCAACGCGCAGATCGAGTTTCTGTTGCGCCGCGCCTTGAAGGATGCCGGGCGCTTGAAGCCGCCCAGCCCCGACGCGTAAGTTGTGGGGCAGGTTGCCAACCTGCGGCGGGTTGTCAACCCGCCCTTCTTGACTGAGGAGTGACCCATGGATCGATACCAACAGATGGAGGAGTTGCACCGGCATTGGGCGCCGCCGCCGGCGCTCGCCGCGTCCACGCCACGGACGGTCGTGCTCGCCGGTGGTGGCGTGGCTGTCGTCGTTCTGGCGGGGCTCTTGTTTGTGGGAGCCGTGGCCGCCATCGTGGGCCTGGAAACCGTTGCTCGCAACCAGGCCGAGGATCGCCGGCAGTTGCGCGAGCAGGGCAGGGAAGCCGAGGCTACCATTACCCGGCACTGGCGCGAAGGCAACAAAGAGAACCGCCCCATGGTGGCCTATGAGTTCGACTGGGAAGGCCGCACGTATTCTGGGCGGACGCACCTGCCGCTGCGCGTGTGGAAGACGCTCGACGCCGGCTCGCCGTTTGCCGTGCGTTTCCTGCCCGCCGACCCCGCGCGCAACCGTTCCCGCGATTGGGAGCCATCGGTGCTGCCCGTCTGGTTCCCGTTTCTGGTGGGAGCGCTTCTCGCCGCGATCGGCATGTTGCTCGTGTATCTCGTTCGCAGGCAGACAAACCTGCTCCGGGAGGGACGGCCGGCGCCCGGAGTGGTCACCCGGTATTCGCAAGCGCCGCACAACAAGAAGAACGTCCACTACGAATTCCGCCTGTTGAGCGGAGGAATCGCCAAGCGGAAAAGCGGGCCGACCCGCCGCGTCCTGCCCGCGATTGGCGCCACCGTCTGCGTGGTCTACGATCGTGACAACCCCCGCCACAGCGCGCTCTATCCCATGGACTTGGCCCGCCTCGCCTGAATCGCCCCGCCCGCGCATCGAGTCCGCTGAAAGCCGCCACACCGCGGCCCGCCGGCCTCCCCCCCCCCGCCGCGGCCCCCCGCCCCCACCCCCCCCCCCCCCCCCGGCCCCCCCCCCGTGCGCCCCCCCGGCGACAGGCCCCCCCCCCCCGGGCCCCCCCCCCGAGCGCCCCCCCGGGGCCAGC
>JBGPKH010000287.1:0-10562 GCA_041485845.1 Bryobacteraceae bacterium | reverse complement strand
GATCACCGTATAAGACAGGTCCTTCGATACCCCGCCTTCGAGGGTGACAGGCCCGTGGGCGTTGATCCGCAATCGCTGCCTGGCGGGCGCCGAACCGTAGATTCTCCGCACCCATCGGCCGTTCTCCCGCGTCAGCCCCGGCTGGGCGCCGCCCGGCGCCAGAAACGCGAGCAAGGCCAGAGCGCTAAAAAGTGCCGATCGACGCATTCATTTCCTTCAACGCCTTTTCCACCTTCAGGCGCACCGAACTGTTGTCTTCTCTCTGCACGGCGTTTTGCAGCACCCCGACCATGGAGCCGTCGCGGTAGGCCACCAGCAGATCCACCACCTGCATCCGCACCGCGGGATTGTCGTCGGCCAGCAGCACATGGGCCAGAGTCTTGCGGACCTCGGGATCGGCGGCCAGCGGCTTGAGTCCCTCCAGCGCTCGCAGGCGCACGCCGACGTTGGAATCGTGCGCCACGGCGTTGATCAGCGCATCGCGCACCTCGCCCGATCCGGCCTGCCTCTGCAAGAGGCCGACGGATTCGACGCGCACCGCGGGATTCTCTTCACGGGCGGCCGCGAGCAACAGCTTTTGAATGCCCCGATCTTCCGTGGACCCGGTGACGGTGCGCCGGCGCGTCTCATCGTAGGCGATCTGCACGCGCCCCGAGTTGTCCGGCTTCACGTCGCGCACGGTGGCAAACACTTCGTCGGACGGCGAACCTGACGCTATGTTGGACGAGGGAGTGCTGCCAGTGAACCGCGCCGCCACGAAACCCAAGGCCACCAGAGCCACGGCTGCGATGGGCTGCCGCAACCGGTTGAGACCTAGGAATGTGGAGCCGATGGCTTCGAGGAAGAGCGTCCAGGGGCCTTTGGCCGTCCGGTCCACGCGCGGCGCGCCGCCTTGGATCGCCGCCACCAGGTCCGCACGGCAGTCCTCCAGGAGGAACTGCGGGGCTTCCGTCTGGCGCCGGTCGAGCGCCGCGGCGAGCGTCCTCTGCCGCTCGAGAGCCCGCGTGCATTCGTTGCACTGGTGGAGGTGCTCCTCCAGGCGGTCCTCTTCGTCGGGGTTCAACTCGCCATAAAAATAGAGCGGTATCAGTTTTGAAACCGAATCGCAAGTCATACGAAATCTCCCAACACCGAGCGCATTTTCTGGGTAGCGCGGAAGAGGCAGTTCTTGGCGGCTTCTTCCGTTGTGCCCAGCATTTCGCCGATGTTCCGCAAGCGTAATCCCTGGTAGTGCCGTAACTCGAAAACCATGCGCTCCCGGGGCGTGAGGTCCTGGAGCGCGTCCTCGATCTTCTTCTTCAACTGCCGGTTCCACATGCTGCGTTCGGGGTCGGATTCGGCGGCTTCCTCTTCGAACGCATCCATCCGGTCGATGGGACCTTCCGACGTTTCCACCACCGAGGATTCCTCTTTCCGCACCTTTCGTTTCCGCAGTTGATCCAGGCAGATGTTGGTTACGATCCGGTAGAGCCAGGTGTGAAAGCTGCAATCGAAGCGGAAGGCATGCAGGTTGCGATACACCCTCAGAAAGGCCTCCTGATACACGTCTCGCGCATCTTCCGGCGACCGCAACAAGTTCATCGCCAGCCGGAGCACACTCTGATCGTAGGCGCGGACGAGTTGCTCAAAAGCTTCCTGGTCGCCGCGCTGGGCCGCCCGAATTAATGAATCAACCTGTGGACTCAATCGGGCGCCTACCGCTCCGGCTGCATCCTGGGCCATAAGCCACGCTAGTTTATCTCTTTATCGACTCCCAATCCATCATCTACCTGTGAAGTTGGACGCGGGTGTTGCTGATTCGTCACGATGGAATGTGCGAACTTGAGAAAAATGTCAACGGCGTTGACAGGGATATCCCCTAGGCTAGGGTCGGGACAGGCGTATGCTTCCCCTGGCCTTCGCAGGCTTGGGACACGGCGCCGCACCAGAGAATCACGAAGGTCGCGCTGGGCGGTCTGTTCTGCGGAGAGGCTGATCTGCTTGGTGCGGCCGCCGGGATACGCTTGCGTACGTTCCGTAGCTGACGGTGAATACCCAGATGAGGTGACCCGCAGTGCGGGCACAGGGCGTCGGCGCTTTCGGGCGGCGGCGCATCCCCCCCCGGTGTGCCGGTCTTCAACTTCAAGTCGATCCAAAAAAAACCGGCCTCACGCTGGCGTCCAGGAAGGTCGCGCTGGAAGTGATCGTCGTCGACCACGCGGAAAAGACCCCCACCGGGAACCGATTGCGGTCATTGCGCCACCAGAGACCCGTCCCACGAAGGAAACCACATGGGGATCGGGGCCCGCCCCGACACTGGCGCCGCGGGAGCAGCGGCCGTTGCCCCGGCAGTCCATCAGTTCCGCGTGGCTTTCACAGCACAGGCCTCCGCGCCCGTGCGTCAATTCCCATCCGCTCGCACGCTTCGCGCATCTCCCCGGCGTCCCGATACCGCGCGTTGCGATCGAGGGCGATTGCCTTTTCCACCACTCGCGCCAGGCCTTCCGGCAGCGCCTCCATCGGAGCGCCGCGAAGCGGCAGTTTGCCGGTCGACATCTCATACAGGACCACTCCGAAGGAGTAAAGATCGGCGCGCCCGTCTATGGCTTCTCCGCGCACCTGCTCCGGGGCCATGTAGGCCAGGGTTCCCAGGATCGTGCCGGGCAGCGTAACGAAAGTCGCCACGGTGGGCATTTCTTCACCCGCGGCGGCGGCGATGGGCTCATGGCGGCGCTTCATCTTCGCCAGGCCGAAATCGAGTACCTTGACTTGGCCGCGGCTGGTGAGAAAGAGATTCGCGGGCTTGATGTCGCGATGCACGATCCCGGCTTTGTGCGCCGCCTCCAGCGCGCTCAGGACCGGGATCGCGAAGTTGCGGACTTGCTCCGGTCTCATGCACCCGGCCTGAATCTGCTGGCTCAGCGTCACGCCCTGGAGCCACTCCATGGCCAGGTAGGGCCGGTTGCGCCAGCGGCCCGTATCGAAGACCGTGCAGATGTTCGGATGCACCAGCGCGGATGCGGCTTGCCCCTCGCGCTCAAAGCGCAGCAGGGCTTCGCGGTCGCTCAGGAATTTCCCGGCGATCAGTTTCAGCGCGGCGAATCGGCCGAGGAAGGTATCCTGCGCCTTGTACACCGTCCCCATGGAGCCGGCGCCGATTTCTTCGATGATGCGGTATTTCGAAACGATCTCCCCGGTCACCTGGGTTGCTCCAGGGGTTGCTCCAGGGGTTGCTCCACGCGCCACTTGGGGACGAGCCTCGGAACGCGGGCGCAATACTCGTCGAATGCTTTGCCGAACCGCGAGCGCAGTTCCTTCTCTTCCATCCGGATCACCAGCCGCAGCAGGATCACGCTGGCGCCGAAGAGGATGTACACGGCGAGGTAATTGCTGAACAACGCCCAGCCCCCGAGCGCCACCAGGATCTGGAGATACCGTGGATTGCGGACCCTCGCGTACAGTCCCTCGGTCAGCAGCGGTGTTTTGAACTTTTCCGGCGCGAGCTCGGGCATTCCCAGCAAGATCTTCTTGGTAAGCTGCCGCGAAACTTGCACGCGCAGGATACCGGAAATTACGATCAGGAGCACGGCCGGAACCATCAGGAACGGCTGCGTACCGAATTCGACGGCGAGCAGCGGCGCGCGAACCAGGTATATGAGGAACGCCAGGACAAAGATGCCGGCCATGTGAGCGGCGATGGTCTTGCGCGGCCCCACCTTTCGCCAGAAACCGATGAACGGGTGAATGGAGAACCAGTACAGCAGGCCTCCCGGCATCCCCATCACCAGCACCAGCGCGGCGTAGTATCGTACATTGTCCATGACTCTCGGACCCCCCTTGGAAGCCTTCCCTTGGAAGCCTAATTGTAAGCCCCCGCGGGGATTACAAGTCCCCTGGAGTTTGGACAGAGGTGGGACAGTTAACCGGCGAATCTCCAGACAGAGGCTGCAGAACAATCTAGTTCCGGCGCCTCGCCGGAAAAACAGAAACCATGACCCAACTTCCCTTGCAACCAGCTTTTCAAGCCGAATTGGACGCGCTAGCCACCACGCGCCGCCCCAGTACCACGCGTTTGTACCGTTTCGCGATGCTGCGCTTCCTGCGCTTTTTGAGCCAGTCGTTCCCCCACCTGGACCGCCTCTCGCAACTCCGCCGCGACCCTCACCTGACTACCTATCTGCGCCACTTATGCCAGCTCCTACCCCCCTTGTCCAAGAAAACCCGGTATAACGATCTGATATGCCTACGCCGCCTGCTGGATGATCTGGCGGGCGCCGCAATCGACCCCGCCCCACCCGCTCTGCTGCTGGGGAGCGATTTTCCCCGTTTGGATGTCTATCTTCCCAGACCTTTGTCCACC
Organism: Bryobacteraceae bacterium; assembly: GCA_041485845.1. GTDB lineage: Bacteria > Acidobacteriota > Terriglobia > Bryobacterales > Bryobacteraceae > OMOG01. The sequence goes on along the minus strand of JBGPKH010000287.1, from coordinate 6,223 downwards.
GATGATGACCGCCTGCTCAACGCCTATCTGGCCGCCTCCGATGACTTGCCTAACGCAGCCCTGCGCTTCATCCGCTCTACGGGCATGCGCATCGGCGAGTGTCTGGATCTGATCACCCAGAGCCTGCTTCATCCGGCGGGCCCCTACTGGGCCATTCTGGTCCCCCTGGGCAAGTTGCACACCGAGCGCTCAGTTCCCATTGACGAGAACACCCGCGCCACTTTCTTGCGCCTGCTGGAACTCCGCCGCGCTCTTCCCAGTGCGGCCACCTCTCCTTTCCTGCTCCCGCGCCCCCCCCCACGCGACCATTGGTATCGCATCCTGTCGGCGGCTCTCAGGCAGGCGTCCCATCAGGCCGGCTGTGCCGCCACCCATATTACCCCGCACCAACTACGCCACAGTTTTGCAACCGGGATGATCCGCGCCAGCATCTCGCTGCCCGCTTTGATGCAGTTGCTGGGACACCGTGATATCCGCATGACACTGCGTTATGTCCAGGTCACCCAGACCGACCTGCACCGGGAGTTTCATCTCGCCCGTCAACGGCTGGCTTCCATCCACAGCATGCCCGCTTCACCAGTTCCTGCCCCGGCTTCGCAGGGCCAACCCACTCTATCAGCCGTCAGAGATACGTTGATCGCCGCACGCCGCCTGCTGGAGACCTGTCGCCGGAATGCTCGCGATCTTCACCCGCGCAAGACCCTTGACCGCCTAGCCAAGCGCTTCTCCGCCCTCGCTGCCGAAATCAGCAAACTCCTTGCACCGCCAGAATGAGGGCGGATTAGCCGGTTATGCCGAGTTCCGGATTATGCCGAGTAAATTCACCGCAGGCGCAGATGGACGGCGTCAGGAGCGCTACGATCTCGGCATTATCCGCCGGACGGAACTCGGTGTGAATGTCTACAATTGCGACCTCCACTCGGCCGCCTTGCCGTGGCGCTGTTGCGGACCCCTCAAATGTCCGCCAGTTCGGGTCGGGCCACATTGGAAGCGGCGGAAACACTCGGTGCTTCTCGCTCTGCATCCCGGCCGAATTATGTCGAGTAAGCAAAGCCTCGAAGGCCCGTCATTGTTGTTCCAATTCCAAAGCGACTGGCTCGCCAGCTTCTCGGCATAATCCGGAACTCGGCATTAAAGCCGGTTAAGGGACAAACGATCGGTTTTTTGTCGTCTGTCACCCGCCGGCTTTCAGCCACGAATGGAGTTACAGTGGCGGCCATGAAAGCAATTCTCATCTCGATTGCCGCCGTGCTATCCGCCATCCCGGCGCTCGCCGATTCCAACCCCGAGATCTCGCGCCAGCTCCTCACCATGGAGCGCCAGGCGATGGACGGCTGGATGAAAGGAAACCCCGACCCCGCCCTCGCTATCTCGGACCCCGAGATCACCTACTTCCATGTCATGACCGACCAGAGGCTGGACGGCCTTCCGGCAGTGAAGGCCCTCTACGAGGGATATCGCGGGCGGCCCCTGTTCGAAAGCTACGAGATCCTCGATCCGAAGGTGCAGGTCAGCGGGGACATGGCCGTCCTGACGTATCTCTTCGCCTGGCGTACCGGAGCCGTGAGCAGCCGCTGGAACTCGACGCAGGTTTACCAGAGGAAGAAAGAGGGCTGGCGGGTCATTCACTCGCACTGGTCCATGACCAAGCCGGCGCCGCCCGCGCCGCAGCCGTGACGGAGTGGGCTTATTGCACCGAAGGGGGGAGCTTGTGCGCGTTTGGGTTGCCCATCGTGCCGCAGCCGTGACGGAGTGTGCTTACTGCACCGACGGCAGATTGAGCCGCTTCTCGATCTTCAGCAGCCGATCCTCGAGGGTCGCAATGCGGTTGAGCAGGAAGGCCATTTCGGCCTCCTGCTGGGTCATGCGCTTGCGGTTCGATTCGGCGTAACCGTAGAGCGCCTCCATGAGCTTCGTTTCGCTCTCCCGAATGACCGGAATCAGATCGTCGCGGAGGGCTTGAACCGCCTCTCGAATGTCCTTCGTCGTAGCGTGGGCGTGAGCGTTGTTCATGACACAAACATAATACATCAGCGTTGCAGATCGCCCTGTTCGGGCACGCCGCGCTGGTCGAGCAGTTGCGTGGAGGATGCCGGCCCCAGGATCTTCCAGTCGCGAAGCGCCCAGACCACCTTCTTGTCCGGCGTCACCTCGATCAATTGCACGATCTGGGGCCACTCCTCCTGCGGGCGGTTGCTCACCCAGTTGTTGATGAGCGTGTTGCCGTTGGCCAGGCGCGACACTTCCTGCACGGTGTAGAGCGGCATCCCCGGGAAATCGTCCTTGTCGATCTCCCAGACCGTCTCGCCCTTGGGATTCACTTCGCGAACGTAGCCGTGCTGGTTGCCGCTGATCAGCGTGTTTCCGTTCTTCAATCGGACCGCCGCCCATGCCGAGGGCGCGGGAACCGACCAGATCTCCTTGCCCCCGGCATCGTACTCGACCACTTTCCCGAGGTCCAGGTGCGCTACCAGAAAAGTCCCGGCCTTGGTGAATCGCACGTGGCGGAACTGTCCATGGATGCCGTCCGGATTCTTCGTCGGAAGCACCAGTTCCTTCTCCACCTGTCCGGTCTTCTTCACGATAACCATCAGCTTCGCCGGGTTGCCGTTCTGCATAATCAGCACGCGGTCCAGGCCGATCGGGTACGCGGTGTGGATCTCGGTCTTGGGCGGGGCGTCGTAATTCCACACGATCTTCTTATCGGGCGTGATCTCGCTCGCGCCCAGGCGGCGCGAAAACACGATGTTGCCGTTGGACAATTGGGTGCAGTCGCCGAGACTCCTCTTTGGCGGGAATGGAATACTGCCACACGACCTTGCCGCCGCGCAGGATGAACATGGTCTGCTCCGATTCGCCCTTATCCTGCCATTCGCCGCAGTAGAGAAACGGATGCTGCGCCAATCCTTTGCCAGGGAGAGGAGCCGGGGCCGGCGATTGAGCGGCGGCGGTCGCCCCGATCGTCAGGGCCAGCGTCAGCGTCAGAAAGACAGGGATTCGTCGCTTCATGAAGTCATCTCCGCGTCTTCACTTCTTCCCAATTGGGCAGCGAAACGTTGGTCCGATAGTTGGATTCGTTGTAGTCCGGATTGCGCACGGGCGCATAGATGCGATTGCCCGCGAAAGGACGGTCCTGGGTGTAGATCCACACGCGGTTCTGGTCCCACAGGACCACCTCGTCGCGCTGGTCGCCGGTGAGGTCGAGCGAATTCGCCGCCAGATCGGGATGGCCATCGCCGGGGAACATCACCACGCGGCGAAGGTGGCCGTCGATCATGCCGCCTTCCTTCACGTTGCCCGAAAGCAGCACGAACTCCTGCCCGTCACCGCGCCAGTTCACCGGGAGCATCGGGCTGCCCGTGTGAATCGGTTCCTCCTGCGCGAGCACGTTGCCGTCCCAATCGAACAACGTCACAATGCCCGGATTCTTCCAGAAGTTCACCGACATGTACTGAAGGCCCGGAAGATCCGGCCGGAATTTTCCGACGCTGGGGCTTTGATTGTGCCCCACGCGCACCTGTTTCAGGATCTTGCCGTCCAGGTCGAACAGGATGAATCCTTCGTCGCTGCCGCTGGCGTACATCCGCGGCTGCGCCTTGGGATCGCCGCTCAGATTGCCGATCATGACGCCGTCGGCGTGGTCTTTGAGAGTGGCGCCCTGGCTCCAGATGCGCTTGCCGTCGTGTGACCAGAGAGAGTATCCGATGGCCACCTGGTCGCGGCCGTTCACCTCGATGGGGTAGGGATAGTGACCGGTCTGCTCCTCGCCCTGCCACAGCAATTCGAGCCGGTTATTGAAGACCCAGAAGTGCTGGTAGCGGTCTTTGACCAGCAGTTCGTGGCGGGCCCCGCCTTTGTTACCGGAGATGTTGCCGGAAAGATTGAGAAACGCGATGGAATCGCCGCTCACCAGTTCGTACGGCCGGTCCTTCACCGCCGGCGCCTTGGGCATCCAGGCCGACAGTTTCACCTTCCCGGTAGCCCCGTCGAGCACCTGGAGCTTGAAATCGCGCACCAGCACGACCTCGTTCCGCCCGTCGCCGTCGATGTCGTGGATCTGGAACGGCGTGTCGTTGGTGAGCAGCCCGTTGCGCGGGTCGGGACGGCCCATCTGCCACAGCACCTTGCCATCGAGCGTCACCGCGGTGAGACAACTGATGGCGTCGAAGGCGTCGTCGTGGACCCGCGGGATGTTCTGCGCGATCAACATCTCGGGGACGCCGTCGCCATCCAGATCGCCGAAGCGCACGTTTCGCCCGGCGCCGAAGTTGGGCGTCTCGAATTTCTTCCAGAGCTTGGGAATCGGATTGGACGCGCGGAGCTTGTCCAACTCCGCATCGCGGGCCGCCATACGTTGCGCGATCTGCGTCTTCGTAGCATCGGAAGCCGTGACCGCGAAGTCCTGGAAGCGCGCGGGCACGCCCGCGATCAGGCCGGCCTTGCCCTGGGGAATCTCGTTATCCGCCGCCTCGAGCACCAGTTTGCCGTCCACGTAGGCCCGCATTCGCGGCCCGTCGTTTTCCACGCGCAACTGGTAGTAGCGCCGCGTGTCGTAGGCGAAGCGCGCGCTGCCCAACTCCTTCCACTGGCGGACGCGGAGGGCCGATTCGAGCGGCAGGTGAAGCGCCAGGCGCGCCGTGTCCCCGCCGGTCAGCGCGAACAGATAGTAGTGCCGGTTGGTGTGGTAGCGGAACACCATCCCGGCCATGCCTTCCAGGGACAGCGGCTGGACCCGCGCCTCCACCGTGTAGCTGCTCCACTCGCTGTCGCCGGTGACGAAGATAGGAAACGCAAACTGCCGCGCGTCGGCGCTCAAGTGCTGTTCGAGATACGGCTTGCCGTCTTCGTCGCCGGCGGCCCATGCGTCCAGGTGGCCGATGGCGTTGGCCCATGGACCGAGGGGCACGCCCCGGTGGGCCAGGTAGTGATACTCCTGGATGGCGCCATTGAGCATGCCGACCGGTGAGGAAAGTTGTCCCGGCGGGTATCGCGAGAAGTCGTCGTGAAACAGGTCCGCCGCGAAAGTGGCAATGGCGGCGAGAACAAGCAGCATTACGAACCGCATCGGCATGGCTCCTCTACTTCATCCCCATCGCCTTGCCCAGCGCAGTCAACTGCTCCAGGAACGCCCGTGAAATCGTACCGTCCAACTCCACCGGCACATCCCACGTGACCGCGCCGCCGGCTTCGCGGATTTTGCGCGTGTGGCCGATCACCTGCTCCGCCGTGAAGCGTGGCGCGCCCATGCCCCAGGTCTGGCCGAGGTAGCTCAGCACCTGAATCTGCGTGCCATCGACCTTCCCATCGGCGGCCCGCCGGATGGTGGCCAGTTCGGGCTTGTCGATCTCGCCGGCCGTGAAATCCTCGTAGGGAGTGATCGAGATCATGCGATAGACCACTCCCGGATTGAACGCGATGGCCGCGTCCGGATTGCCCGCCCGGGCCGCGGCGGCGAAGCTGGCGAAGTTGGGCGCATCCGGCGAGCGGTACATGGAGTTCGGAAAGTAGCAGCCGTCGAACCACCAGCCCGCGACCTTCTTCCCCCATCGCACGGACCATTCGCGAATCACCTGCTCCCACTTGCGCTGAAACTCCCGGTTCGGGTTGGGACCGTTGCGCCACTCCAACGCCGCATCCGCCACCCTATCCCCGGCCGGCGCGCCTGAGGGCAGGTACACCATCAGCTTGATGCCGCGCTGGTTGAGCGCATTGTAGAGGTCCGCCACCAGGTCGCGCCGCGAGCACTTGCCCGGCTGGATTCCCACGATCTTGTCGTACGCGGCGTTCGGCGAGAGATAGTAGCCGGAATTCTGGCCGATGCTGATCTGGTAGTAGCGGGCGCCCACGGAGGCGAGTTGTTTGGCGATGCCCTCGGCGTCGAAGCCGTCCACCATCTTGTTCCACTCGTCGACGCTCATGGTGAAGTGATGGACGCGCGCCTGCCAATCGGCCAGGTAGTGGGTCATGACGCCCCATTGCGCGTCCTGCATCCAGGCGGCCCGGTTCTGGCCGCACAAGACATCGCTGAAGGCGAGTAGCAAGGCGAGGGCGCGCAGCGACGATTTCAATTTCGGCATGGCAATCGGTAAATCGGAGTATAGCGCGTAGTATAGCGTTAAAGCACCCGCTAAACGCCGCCCGGTTACCCGCGTGTAGGGGTATCCCGATCGCCCCCGCATAGTTTTCGTTGAACTATCCCACAATTTCGGATACTTTTAACTCG
>JBGPKH010000286.1:0-10572 GCA_041485845.1 Bryobacteraceae bacterium | reverse complement strand
GACACGGTGTCGCCGGTGTAGAGCGGGCGGCCGGTAAGCATCTCGACCAGCACCACCGCAAAGGCCCAGATGTCAGCGCGGCGATCGACCGGTTTGCCCTTGGCCTGCTCGGGGCTCATGTAGGCGGCGGTGCCCATGATGGGCCGAGTTGCGTCGCGCGCATGGTGAGGGTGGGCGAGGCCGCGGGGTCGGCTGGTTCGCCGGCTGAAGCCTGCGCCACCTTCGCCAGCCCAAAGTCCAGCACCTTGACTGCGCCCTGGGGAGTGATCTTCACGTTGGCCGGCTTGAGATCGCGATGGATGATGCCTTTCTCGTGCGCGTACTCCAGGGCTTCCGCGATCTGCTTCGCCATGGACAACGCCTCGTCGAGCGTGACCGGCCCCTCGGCAATGCGGTCGGCGAGCGTAGGGCCTTCGACCAATTCGAGGATGAGCGCGCGGTCTTCGACGCCGTAGATCGCGGCGATGTGGGGGTGGTTGAGCGACGCCAGCACCTGGGCTTCGCGAGTAAAGCGCGCGAGACGGTCGGGGTCCTGCGCGAAGGAATCGGGCAGAACTTTGATGGCGACGTCGCGATTCAGTTTGGTGTCGGTGGCGCGGTAGACCGCGCCCATTCCGCCCTCGCCGAGTTTGGCCGTGATGCGATAGTGCGCGATGGTCTGCTGCGGGCTCATCGTATGGAGTTCTGACATGGTATCACCTTCCTGGACCGTGGGATGACGCCCGGCAGTATCGCATTCTTGGGGTATGTGTATGACCGTTTACCGGCAAGCCCGATTGGCGGGAAGTTTGGGCTGAATGACGCGGCTCAAAAGTCCGCGGGGCGAGTACGGTCATCACGCGGCGGGGGCATCCGCAGAGGCCAACGCATTCAGCAACATCTGGTGGATATAGGTTTCATCGTCCAGCCCGGCTTTGACAGCGAGTTGCTGAAAACGATTCCGATCCTCATCGGACACGCTGGCAATCAGCGCCCATGCTGCCTCCCTGGCGGCAAGCGCCCGTTTGGCTGCGCGAATCACCCGGCGGCCTCGCTCTGGTCGGAAACCGGTCGAAGCGTCCCCCTCTCGGCCGCCTCGATGAGGTTCGCTTCGACCACGTCCATGTGCTGGTCCCACCATTCGGCCTCTTCGGCTTCGGTGGCGAATTTCGGTACTACCAGTTTTTCCATGTATCTTACTTTCGGCTGCGAAGTAGCTTACGCGCATTCGTTCCCTAGCTCGCGTGCGCTTCCTGAGTGAAGCGTGCCCGGCGCGGGTTTCGCGGGACTTATAGACGACGTCCAGCCGCCTTCCCCAACTCGTCGATCAGTTCGAATTGTGCGAGGCGGTTGTCTTCCATGGTCATGTCTGTGATAGTCCCGCGAGGCTCACGGTCGCGAATCCGCCGATGCGCCTGAAAACCGGTCAGGGGGAAGCCGGTTCTAGTCGACCGCTCCCTGTTGTCGCGGCTCTGTAACGGCCAGCAACCGGCGGCACTCGAAACAGAGCCGCTGGCACGGGTTATACTAAAGGTATGAAAACAGCCGTATCCATTCCCGACGACGTGTTCGAAGGGGCCGAACGGCTCGCGCGCCGGACCAGGAAGTCCCGCAGCCAGTTATTCAGCGACGCACTCCGGGAGTACGTGGCGCGGCATGCAGCCGATGAAGTCACCGAGGCGATGAACCGCGTGTGCGCAGATTTGGAGCCCAAAGACGAGTTTGTCTCGCGAGCCGCGGCCCGCGTCCTGGAAAGAGTCGAGTGGTGATCGCGCAAGGTGAAATCCGGTGGGCGGATCTGCCCGCTCCTGCCGGTTCCGGCCCCGGATATAGAAGGCCGGTTGTGCTTGTCCAAGGCGACGCGTTGAATCGCAGCCGCATCGCAACCGTGGTTTGCGTTCCGTTGACCACGAACCTTCGGTGGGCCGATGCTCCGGGAAATCTTGTGCTTTCGAGCCGCTTGACGGGACTGCCTCAGGATTCGGTTGCGAACGTCTCTCAGATCCTGACCCTGGACCGGGACCTGCTCGGGGAATCCGTGGGGAAGTTGCCGCGGGCGAAGATGGAACTACTGCTCGCCGGCATCGACGTCATTCTTGGCCGGTGAAGCAAGGGCCGCCTCTACCGCCCGGGACTCAATCCGTTTTGTAGCAAAACGGTCTGCGCGCCTTCGAGCGTGTACTGAGTTCGGGGCCCGCTGAGACTCCCCCCATCGAACCTCTTTCATCCCTGCTCGTGGCCGGGCGACCCTATCTGCAGACGGCAAGGGCTGATCGTCCGTCCCACTGCTGACCCGGTCATCTCAACTCCGGGTGGACCTTCAGCAGCTCGCGGGCGGCCATGGCTCCGATTTCCTGGCGGCCTTTCGGGCCGAGATGGGTGGTGTCGCGCTTGCCTTCCGGGGTGCGGGCATCGATTTCGGCGCAGCCGTCGGGGCCGAGGGCTTCGGCCTGGGCCAGGGTCAGCGAGTAGAGGTCCAGGAGCGGGACTTTCTTTTCGGCGGCCAGTGCGCGGGCGGCTTCCACGTAGGGGACCAGTGAGTCGCGCTTGACCTTGCCATCGGGCGTGAAGACGCGGCGCACGATGGAGGTGACGAGCACCGCTTCCGCTCCGGCGGCGCGCGCTTCGTCTATGTAGCGGGCGAGGTTGGCTCGGTAGGTTGTGCCGGGGTCGGTCTCGCGCTCTGGTCCTTTGCCCGGGCCGTCGTTGTGGCCGAACTGAATCAGGATGTAGTTGGGCTTGGCCGCGAGCGCCGGCTCCCACAGGCCCTGGTCGCGGAAGCTCTTCGAGCTGCGGCCGTTCTTGGCGAGGTTGATGACGTCCACCCCAGGAAGAAAAGAGCGGAAGCCGGGGCCCCAGCCGCCTTCGTCGTTGACCGTGGAATCGCCGACTAGCACGATGCGGACCGGCGCAGGGCCTGGCTCCGCCCGGCTGGCCGATTGCCAATCGGCCGCAGGTTGCCAACCTGCCCCACAAGCCAACAGGAAGAGGATTACGCCCACAAGTCGGCCACCACCTTACCTTTCACCAGCTCACGCGGCTGGTTGAGGTGGTTGAGGACGACGGTGTCGGGGTCGATGCCGAGGGCGTAGTAGACCGTGGCCAGCAGGTCGTTGGGATGCACCGGCTTGTCCTTGGGCGAGGACGCCGTCTGGTCCGATTCGCCGTACTGCGCGCCGCGCGCGATGCCGCAACCGGCGACCACGCCGCTGTAGCAGTAGGGCCAGTGGTCGCGGCCGTCGGGCGCGTTGGAATTGCCGGAGGTGCTGACGCCGATGCGCGGCGATCGGCCGAACTCGCCGATGGCGACTACGAGCGTGTCCTTGAGGAGGCCGCGGGCATCCATGTCTTCGAGCAGGGCGGAGAGGCCGCGATCGAGCTTGGGGCAGTGCAGATTCTTGAGGGGAGCGAAATTGGCCGCATGGGTATCCCAGGAATCCGTTTCCGGATTGCCGTTGGCCACCGCCGGCCAGTTCATCTGCACGAAGCGCGTGCCGGCCTCGATGAGACGTCGCGAGAGCAGCAGCCCCTGCCCGAAGGTCGTCTGGCCGTAGCGCTCGCGGACTTTGTCCTGCTCTTTGGTCAGGTCGAACGCGTCGCGCGCTTTGCCGGAGAGCACCAGGTCGAAGGCCTTGCCGTAGTATTCGTCGATGGCGTAGCTCTTGAGCGCCTTCTCGAGGTCGGGCATGGAGCCGTTGATGCCCTTGAGCAGCTCGAAGCGGTCCTTCAATCGCTCGGGCGGCACTTCTTTGCGGAGAGTGAGGTCTTCGGTCTTGATGGGCTTCGCCGGGTCCTGATAAAGGCGGTACGGGTCGTAAGCTTTGCCGAGAAATCCCGCGGAGCCGCCCTTGCCGATCACGCCCGATTCCTGGAGCGGGCGCGGCAGTTCCACGAACGGCAGCACGGCTTCCTTCGGCGGACGGATCTTGGACACGTGGCTGCCGGCGGTCGGAAAGTCGGCGGGGCTGGGCGGCTCGAGCTGGCCCGAGGGCGACACGCGGTCGGGCGGATAGCCGGTGAGCATCTGGTAGATCGCCGCGGTGTGGTTGAACAGGCCATTCGGGGTGTAGCTCATCGACCGGATGAGGGTGGCCTTGTCGAGCGCGTTGGCCATCATCGGCATGTGCTCGCCGATGTAGGTGCCCTTGATCTTGGTGGGGATGGGCTTGAACTCGCCGCGGATGTTGGCGGGGGCGTCGGGCTTGGGATCCCAGATGTCGATGTGGCTGGGGCCGCCTTGCAGGAAGATCATGATCACCGAGTTGGCGCTGCCGAATCCGCGCGCGCCCTGGTACTTGTTGGTGGCGGCTTGCGCGGTCTTCTGGATGGCGAGCACGTCGGCGAGGTTGAGGCCGAACAGGGCGATGGAGCCGGCGCGGAGAAGCTCGCGGCGGGTGGGTCCTTCGCAGGTGTGGCAACGGCGGCCGGGGATGACTAGCATGGTGACTCCTTGGAACGATTTTGACGCGGAGGCGCGGAGGCGCGGAGAAGATGGGTTAACCGCCGAGGCGCCGAGACGCCGAGGATAAACAAAGGGCCGGTGGGGGCTTGGGGCTTTGGTGTCGTTGGCGTGGTTCGAGCGCAGAGGGAGCCGAGAAGAGTGCAGCCGAGGGGTTTCTTAGGCGCGCGGCCACGACAGGTTGGAAGCGCGGCTTGGGGGATGATTAGCATGGCGCCTCGTTACCAGTTGTACAGAAATGCTTTGCTGTTGACTAAAGCCCACAGCAGGTCTTGGGCTCGCGAGGCGACGCCCGTGCCGGAACGCAAATACTTCAAACCTTGATCCAACTCGGTGGCGGTGGGGGGGCGACTCAAGGATGCCAGGTACAGATCTTCCACCACGTCGCGATCGGGCCGGCCGCTCAGGACCGCCTTGGCGATGCGTCCGTTGCTGTCGGCCACCGCGTCGGAAATGGTTCGCCCGTTCACCAGGTTCAACGCCTGCGGCAGACTCAGGTCGCTGCGGCGCTCGCACTCGCAGGACGACTCGCGCGAGGGCCGACCGAAGAGGTCGAGGAATCCGTCCTTGCCGATGTGGGGATCGTTGAGCTGTTCGGCGCGCGTATCCGGCGGCGCCTCCGGAAACGCGGGCCGCACGCCGGTGGCCAGCGCCAGCGCGTCCATCAGCCCTTCGGCGCTCAGCCTGCGCGGCATGGCGTGCGAAAAATTCTCGGAGTCGGTCTCGTTCCATTCGTTGGCCGCAATGCCGGACTGGTAGGCGCGGGAGTTGGCGATGGTGCGCATGAGGCGCCGCAGGTCGAAATTACGATCGACGAAATCCTTCGTCAGCGCATCGAGCAACGCAGGGTTGCTCGGCGGATTGGAGGCGCGGATATCATCCACCGGGTCGATAATGCCGCGGCCGAAGAAGTAGCTCCACACGCGGTTCACCGTGGACTTGGCGAAGAACGGATTGTCCCGGGCGGTGAGCCATTCGGCGTAGGCGGTGGTGCGGCCATCCGGAGGGACAGGCCGGGAGGCCTGTCCTACTATGAACTTCGGGGACATGACGCGGCCGTCCTTGGGATGCTTCATGTCGAAGTCCTGCCGCTGGTTGTAGACGATCTCTTCGCCCACTTCGTACCCCGGCCGGAGTCCCACGGCGGAGAAGAAGGCGGACATCTCGTAATACTGGTTCTGCGTCCAGCGCTCGAAGGGGTGGTCGTGGCACTGCGCGCACACCATGCGGACGCCGAGGAAGACCTGCGTGGTCTTCTCCATGGTGGGCTTGGGGTCGCGGGTGACGCGGTAGAAATTGGCCGCGGGATTGTCGTAGGAGCTGCCGCGCGCGGTCAGCATTTCGCGGACCATGCGGTCGTAGGGCCGGTTCTGCGCGATGGCTTCGCGAATCCACTCGCGGAATTCGAAGGCGCCCTTCTCTCCGAGGTACTTGCGATTGTTTTGCAGGAGGTCGCCCCACTTTAGCGTCCAGTGGTCGACGTAGGCCGGGCCCGCGATCAGCTTGTCGATGAGGGCGGCGCGTTTGGTTTTGGAGGCATCTGAGAGGAAGGCCCGCACCTCCTGGGGCAACGGCAGTTGTCCGGTGAGATCGAGCGAGACACGGCGCAGGAATCCGGCATCGTCCACCGGCGGCGAGGGCTGGATTTTCAGGCGCTGGAGCTTGGCATCGATGGCGCGGTCGATGTAGTTGTTCTGCGGCAGGGGCTTCCAGGCGAACCCCGGTTTGGGATTCAACACGGTCACCGGCATCGTGGCGAAGTTGCCCTGGTAGCGGACCAGCACCGTGGCCTCGCCGGTGCGCACGCCTTTGACCGTGGCGTCGGCGACGGCGGCCACGTCCGGAATGTTGCTCTCCAGCATGGCTTCGCGGGTGACCTCGCGCGAAGTGCCGTCGCCGTAGGTCGCGGTGACCTTCACGGCGGCGCTCTCGCCGGGGGCCTTCATGAAGACTTCCGCGGGTTCGAGGGCGAGGCGGCGCGCGGTATCGGTAGCCGGATTGCCGAACGGTACGCCCTGGGCGATCCAGTTGAAGATGGTCTTGTAGTAGTCGGAAGAGATGTCGAAGCGCAGGCCGCCGCCGTGGGCCACCTGTTGGGTGGGCTTCGAGAGCATCAGGCTGAGGCCGGGATCGGCGCGGTTGAAGCGGCGGCCGGAGAGGTCGTAGAGCAGGGCCTCGTAGTCGAGTTGCGGGTCGTAGCCGCGGAGCGAGAGCTTGAAGCCGTTCTTGCCTTTGGCGGCGCCGTGGCAGGTGCCCGAGGTGCAGCCGACCTTGTTGAGGATGGGGGCGACGTCGCGGAGGAAGGTGACTTTGGGGGCGTCGGCGGCGGCGAGTAGGGCGGGAAGGAAGAGAAGCAGGGGCCAGGGGCCAGGCTCGCCAAAGCGCGAGTGGGCCGGGGGCCGGGGGTTAGCGGGCATTGGTCACCTCGAAGGGGAGGGGGCGGGAGACGATGGTTTGGGTGTCGCCGTCTTCGGTGCGCAACCGGCCGTTGATGTAGAGGTCGTAGCGGCCGGCGTCGGTGGCCTTGGTGGTGGTGACCGCGAAGGTGCGCGGGGTCATGTCGATGACGCGGATGTCTTTGGCGCCGATCACGTCCACGCCGACATTCTTCGGCGGCGTTTCACGGCCGCGCACCGTCCATTTGTATTCGTACTCGTAGCGCACGCCCTCGTCCATCGGCTTGAGATTGGTCTGATGGACTTCGAGCGTAGCGGCGGAGGGTTCCGCCGCCGCCATCGGCAAGTTGAGCCCTAACCACGGCGCAGTTACGGAGCGCTGGCGGTCGACCACGCCCTGGTCGGTGGCGCCGGACACATCCACCACCATGCCGGGCCCGCGCGCCTGCCTTCGCAAGACGCTGCCATCGGCGAGCGTCCCTTCGCCCCAGACCTGCAGCTCGCCGGTTGGCAGTTCCACTCCGGGATCGCCGGTGATCAGGAGAACTCCGCGGCGGTTGAGCGTGCGGGCGTTGTTAGCGTCGACGTATTCGCGGGGGATGATGCCGCCTTCGGCGCGCACGCCTTTCGGCAAATCGGGAATGGTCAGTTGGATGGGGCCGTCGTAGCCGCGCCGGTCGGCCGAGACGCTCATCACGACGGTGCCGCCCGCGGGGATGTTCACGAAAGGGGAACTGATGGACAACTTGAAGTCCTCCGCCTGCTGCCGCGCGATCAACCGATAGCCGTAGTAGGGGCCGCCGCGCAAAGCGAGGTCCTCTATCGTGACGACGATCTCGTGAGCGCCGGCCGGCACGGTGAGGTTGAGGAACGGGTCGCTGCTGGTGCGGCTGATTCCCTGGATGGCGAAGACGTCCTCGGGCAGCGGCTTGTCGCCGGCCGAGTCGAGCTTTTTGCCGGCGGCGTCGTACACCGTCATAATCGCTTCGACGCGAGACGTACCCAGTTCCCGGGCCTGGATTTCGAGCAGCAGCTTTTCACCGGGCTGCACCTTGAGACGGTAGCGGTCCACTTCGCCGGCCTTCTCCAGCCGTCCGTTGACGACGGCGGGCACCGGCACCGTGCCTTCGACCGGTTCCATGAGCTCCGGCAGGTCGCTCACCGCGAAGAGGAACGGGAGCGCGGGCGAGTCGGGCAATGCCACGGTGGTGAATGCATCGGACTTCCCTGCCCTGCGCAGGTCGACGGTGGATGACACTCCCGCGGGGACGCGGCCGCCGGAAAAGGTCACGGGCACCTGTTCGCCGCGGCGGCCGCCCAGCGGGAAGATGCCTTCGGCGTAGCGGTATGCGCCCATTTTGAGGCGGTAGAAGTTCTGCGCCTGGCTGCTGAAGCGGGCGTCGGTGACTTCCACGTAGTAGGCGCCCTCGTGCGGGAAGGTGAAATCGAGGCGCGCGTCGAGACCGGCGCCGACGCTGTCGTCGCTGCGCGCCAGTTGCTTGCCCGCGCCATCGAGAATGCGCAACACCGGGTCGATGGCCGACCCGCAGCGCCGCGCCTCCACTTCGACCACGCGGCGTTCTCCCATCTTGCCGGAGATGCGATACGTGTCACGTTCCGGACCGCGCAGGGTTCCGTTCACCACCACCGGCGTGGATCGCACCGGTTCGGCAGTCTCGATGGAATCGTTGCTGTTGGGCTGCGCGTAGGGCTGCGACTCTTCCTCGGTGACTTCGGGAAACGTGCCGAGGGTGAAGAGCAGGATGTTGGAGATTCCCGACGGCGTCTCGATGCGGATGGGATACACGCCCGGCGCGGCATCGGCCTTCGGCTCCACGAGAAACGCGACCGAGCGGCCGGGTGTGGCCATGGCCCCGGGCTTCGGCGAGGGCAGGACCAGGGTGAAGGCGGCGGGGAGTGTGGAGGTGACGCGCGCAGCTTCGGGGATGTTGCGTCCGATGAGGGTGAGGGTGAACGGACGCCCGATCTCGGCGCCGCGCGGTTTGAGCTCGGTGATTACGGGCGTCGCAGCGTGGGCGGCCAATACGAGGAAGAGGCCGAGAGCGGTGGGGCGAATCATTGGGCAGCTCCTTTGGGGGCCAGGGGCCAGGCTCGCCAAAGCGCGAGCGGGCTGGCCAGGGGCCGGGGGCCGGGCTCGCCCAAGCGCGAGTGGGCCGGGGGCCGGGGTTGTGTGCCTGCGGCCAGGCGTTGGTGGTTGGGGGTTAGGGGTTGGGGTTGTGCGCTTGCGGCCAGGGGTTGGGCGCCGGCCGACATCGGGACGGGGACAAAGGACTTTTTGAGAGCGCAGGTGGCGGCGTCGTAGAGGCGAACCATTCCGTCGAAGCCGGCGGCGGCGAGGGTGGTGCTGTCGGGGCTGAATGCGAGCGTGTAGATTCCCGCGGTGTGTCCCTTGCAGGGCGCGATGCGCGCGCCGGTTTCCGCGTCGTACACGTTGACCTCGGGCGCCGCGCCACCGACGGCGATCCGCTTGCCGTCGGGCGACCAGGCCAGCGCGGCGATGACGCCATCCTGGCGGTCCAGCTTGCGGATGAGCGTGGTGTCGTCGGCGATCTTCATGTTCTTGGGGCGGTCCATCATATAGATGTAGGGGATGCGCTCGTCGCCGCCAATGACCACAATCTCTTTCGAGGGATGACGGGCGATGGCGGCGAGCTCACCACGCAGCAGGTTGACGTTCTCGAGAAATGCGCCGGACACCGCGTCGGTGAGCTTGGCGGCGCGGTCGCGGCCCACCGAGACGATGCGTTTGCCATCGGCGCCGAAGATGGTTCCGAGCACCCAGTTCTCGTGCGCGCTCACCTTGTAGAGCTCCTTGCCGCTGGCGGCGTCCACGATGCGGACGGTGTTATCGGTGCAGCCGGCGGCTATTCGGGCGCCGTCGGGCGAGAGGGATGCGCCGAAGACGGTGTCGCCGGACAGCATGATGGAGCGGCGAAGCTTGCCGGTGGCCATGTCCCACAACTGAAGCTCGCCGAAGCGCGCCGGGGTGCCGCCGCCGGCCAGCAGGAGCGCGCCATCGCGGGAGAATGCCAGCGAGAGGATTCGTTCCGACAGGCCCGCCAGGCGCTTGGGCGGCGCGCTGCCATCGATCGCATGAATGAACACTTCGCGGTTGCCCGATACTGCGAGCATTTTGCCATCGGGGGAGAAGGCCAGCGCGGTCACGACGGGAGGCTGGGCGTAGACCACCGGCTTGCCGATGGAAACAGATTCGCGGGCTTCGAGCGGGGTATCGTCTTTGGCTCCCGCGGCCACCCAAGCGCGCAGCAACTCGATCTGTTCGGCGGCAAGCGGCGGCTGTCCGAGGGGCATCTGCGGCTTCACCTCGCCGGCGACATATTTGACGATCGAGCCCGGTCCGGGGCCGTGCTTGCCTCCCTTGGCGAGGCCTTCGTAGGTCGTCAAGTCGAGATCGGACGATTTCAGATTCGGCTGGTGGCAGCCCTGGCACTGGCGTTGCAAAACGGGGCGGACGTCGCGGTAGTAGCCAGGTTCGGCGGCGGAGAGGGTGGCGGCGAGGCACACGAATCCCGCGGCGATGGCCCTTGCCGTCGATGAACCAGTCATGCCTTTCCCCTCCGTGGCTTATGAGTATTGTACTGCTTATTTGCGCGGTTTGCGCCGCTTCCAGGTGAGTCCCGAAGCCGAAACGGCGATCGAACCGCGAACGCGGACCAGCTTAATTAGGCGGCTGGCGGTGCGAGGAGGCGGCCGGGG
>JBGPKH010000285.1:0-10660 GCA_041485845.1 Bryobacteraceae bacterium | reverse complement strand
GGCCTTCAACGGGAAGCCGCCATGGTCGGCCGCTACAACCAGGTTCATCGCCACCATCATATCAGCGGGCCTGCCGTTGCAGGTTACATGGCGGAAGTGGTACGAACTCAAGAGTGCGGATATCTATAGCGCTCATCGGACTGGCGGCGTGGGCCTACCAGGAAGCACAGACTCCGGCGCCGACCATTATCCAGGACCTGACGCATGACAGCCAGGTAATGGGGCGGACGCGATCATACCAGGTGATTCTGCCGCCGGCCTATGCGACTTCGCAGAAGCGTTACCCCGTGATCTACTGGTTCCACGGCTACGAGCAATCGAGCGAGCAGCGCTACGCCGGCATCACCGGCTACGTGGCCGGGCACGACGCGATCGTCGTGACGGTGGGGCCGGTGGAGACGGTCGGGGCGTTTCCTCTATACTTCCCGGAACTCGCGGACCATATCGACAAGACGCTGCGCACCATTGCAAACCGCGATCACCGTGCCGTCACGGGCTTCTCCATGGGGGGCTTCATGGCGTACTGGATCGCCGGCAAGTTTCCCGACCTGATTGCGAGCGCATCGAGCTTCATGGGATTCTCCGAGGCCTCCGTGGGCCCGGCGAACCTCGACCTGGAGAACCGGCTCGATGACCTCTACGCCAACTACGAAGGCGTGCGCACGCGGCTGGTCACCGGCACTCGCGACTTCCTCCAGTTCTATCTCGGACGTCTGAACGGCGTGTGGCTGCATGCCCGGACCGGCCACGAAACGGAAAGCTTCGACTCGGATCACGCCGCTCCGGGGATCGCCAAGACGCTGGACTTCCACATGCAATGCTTCGCCAATCCGCAGCCGAAGCCGGCGGCATTCGGCCATGCCGATGTCTATCCGAACTTCGCGGTGTGGGGCTGGGCCGTGGATTCGGACCGCAGGCAGCCGGGCTTCACGGTGCTGGAGAACGTCTCGAGCAAGGGATTCCGGTCGGCGGTGCGGGAATGGATGCCCGGCGGCGCGGCCATTCCGCAAGTCAAGCTCTCGGTCGCCTCGGCGCGGCTGTACGCGCCCGGGAGCTCGCATCCGGTGATCTACATACGTCTGCGCGACGGCAACGTGCGGAGGGCCGTACAGAAGGCCGACACGCAGGGGCGGCTCAATTTCGAGCTCGATGGGGACGCGTACGAAGTGGGGATTGCGGCCGAGCCGCTGCTCGCGGTAACGGGCTTCGAAATCGCGGATGCCGCGTGGGCGACGGCGGGTCAACCGGTGAAGCTGCGGGTGAAGTTCTGGAACAAAGGGCAGACGCGGTCCGGGACTGCCATGATCCAGTGGGAGAGTCCGAATTCCGGGGTGCAGTTCGACCCTCCGTCCAGCCGGCTGTTTGGGATGGGGCCGGGCGAGTCAGCCGCGATCCCGGTGACAGTGACCGTGGCCGACGAAGCGCGTCAGGTGGTGAAGATCTTCGCCGTGGAGGCCGCCAACCGGATGGGAATCGAGGTGCCGCAGTTCCCGCCGGCGCAGGCCGTAACGAACTTTCGCATCGCCGATGGGCAGACCGTGGATGCGTACCAGCATGCAGTGCAGCGGGTCGAGCAGACATTCGGCGAGGGCAACGGGGATGGGCATGCCGCGCCGGGGGAGAGCTTCGCGGTGCTGTTGCCGGACGGCGAGTATCTGCGCGCGGCGGAGGTATTTACTAACGATCCGTGCGTGGATAACACGGTACGCGGCACCGACTCGTGGGCGGATTACGATCACGCCGGCGCGTCGGCGAACTATTCCCTGCCGAGCATTCGGCCGGAGTGTCCGCCGGGACACGTGGTTCACGTGCTGGCGCGGGTGGTGATTCCAAGTGCGCCGAATCACCAGGTGCGGTACGCGTCGGTGGAGTTCCCGGTGTGGTGGCGGAGAGGGGAGGAGCCGAAGAAACCGTGAAGGGGCGGCGGCCGGATTAGTCCCAGCCTTCGCGAAGTCGGCGGACATACTCGTCGGCGTCTGCACCCGCAAAACCTTCACGCCCGGCCCCGATCATGTCAAAGATGCCGCGAAGCCGGGGGTCTTGTCCGAGGGCTTCCGGTTCCGGGGTGTTCTTCGGCTTGCGTTCGAGGTGAGAATCGTCGCGTTCGGACATCCTTACTCTTATGATACAGGTGCCGGGCGGTTGACGGGTGTCGCATTCGGGGGCTAATCCTTTTTCCCCAGGCCGCCGATCACTCAGGTGTGACGGCGGACGACCTCATTCAACTGGAACTGATGCTCAACCGGTTCAACCGGCTGATTGGCGAACTCATGCGCGGGTCCATTGTGCGGACCACGTTTCACCCCTGGGAGGTGGGACTTCTGCTGGATATGGAAACCTGCCAGATCGAACCGCGCAAGCGGCAGGAGATCCTGCGGCAATACCAGAAAGCGGTGCAGAAGCAGATGGAGACCGGGCCAGGGCCGCCGATGAAGCTGTCCGAATTCCTTCAACTGAGGATGACGCGCCGGCCCTCGGTGGCGTAACGGCCCCCGAGCACGATGCGAATCGCCTCCGAATAAATCCGGTGCTCCTCCGCGAGAATGCGGGCGGAGAGCGCCTCGACGGTGTCGTCGTCCCGCACCGGGACGGCGGCCTGCAAGATGATGGGCCCGGCGTCCAAGTGCTCGTCCACGAAATGCACGGTGCACCCGGCGATCTTGACGCCATGCTCCAGAGCCTGGTGCTGAGCATCCAAACCGGGAAAGGCCGGCAGTAGCGATGGGTGGATGTTGAGGATTCGGTTCGGAAAGGCGCGGATAAAGGTGGCGCTGAGCAGCCGCATAAAACCGGCCAGGCAGACCAGGTCCACCCGGTGCTTGCGGAGTTCCTCCAGCAGCATGCGGTCGTAGACCTCGCGGTCGAGGCCTTTCGATGGAATCGAGATGGCGTTCAGCCCTCGCCGGCGAGCGGCTTCGAGGCCGCGCGCCTCCGGACGACTGGAGATTACCACGGCGATCTCGGCGGGAATAGTGCCGGCAGCGATGTTATCCGCGATGGCTTCGAAATTGGAGCCGCGCCCGGAGATGAGGATGCCGAGGCGGCTCATCGGTATTCCACGCGGGGGCGTCGCGGTTTGTGAGCGATCACGGTACCGATGCGGAAGGGCGTCTCGCCCGAGCGGCTCAGTACGGCTTCGGCCCGCGCGGCAGCGCGCGCGGGCACAGTGAAGATCATGCCGACACCCAGGTTGAAGGTGCGGCGGTAGTCGTCATCGGGGATATTGCCGATGCGGTGCAGCACTTCGAAGATCGGCGGAATCCGCCAGGAGGCGGTGTCGATAGCCACCGACAGGCCCGCCGGCAGCATCCGCGGCGTATTGCCGGTGATGCCTCCGCCGGTGATGTGCGCGGCGCCGCGCAGAAGTCCCGCCGCCATCAACGCGCGGATGGGCTTGAGGTAACTGCGATGCACCTGGAGAAGCGCATCGGCAACCGTAGCGCCCACTTCGGGGAGCAGCGTTTTGGGACCGTAGCCCGCCACATCCAAGAGCAGCTTACGCGCCAGCGAATAGCCGTTCGTGTGCAATCCCGTCGAAGGCAGCGCCAAAAGTGCATCTCCTTCGCGAATGCCTCTGCCGGTCAGGAGCTCGGCGCGCTCGGCGGCGCCCACGATGAAGCCGGCCAGGTCGTATTCCGATTCGGCGTACAGGCCGGGCATTTCCGCCGTCTCGCCGCCGATGAGCGCACAACCGTTCTGGCGGCAGCCGCGCGCAATGCCCGACACCACGGCAGCGGCCACCTTGGCGTCCAGCTTTCCGACAGCGAAATAGTCCAAAAAGAAAAGCGGCGCGGCGCCTTGCACCGCGATATCGTTGACGCAGTGATTCACCAGGTCCTCGCCGACGGTGTCGTGCCGTCCGGTCAGAAAAGCGATTTTCAGCTTGGTGCCGACGCCATCGGCCGAGCTCACCAGCACGGGTTTGCGAAAGCCGGAGAGCCGATAGGATGCGCCAAACGAGCCGATGTCCGTCAGGACGCCGCGCGTAAACGTCTGCCGCGCGAACTTCTTGATGGACGAGACAGCGCGATCGGCTTCATCGATGTCCACACCGGCATCCCGGTAGCGGACCTGTTTTGGGGTGGGCAAATCTCAGTATACGGCGACCGGCAAACACCGGGTGTACATTGGCTAGAGACGTGACACCCCATACCTTGCGGGCCCCTATTTTGAGGGCGATGATTGTGGACGATCAGGATCTGGCGCGGGGCTTCCTTCGCGAGCTGCTGCAGGGTCATCCGGAGATCGAAATTACGGCCGAATGCGCCAACGGATTCGAGGCCGTCAAGGCCATCGCCGACTCGACGCCCGACCTTGTATTTCTCGACGTCCAGATGCCCAAATTGGACGGCTTCGAGGTGCTGGAACTGATCGGACAATCCCAGGCAGCGCCTCCGGTGGTGATTTTCGTAACGGCCTACGACCAGTACGCCATGCGCGCGTTTGACGCCCACGCCGTGGATTATTTGCTGAAGCCATTCAGCGCCGACCGCTTCGAGCGGGCGCTGGAGCGGGCGAAATCGCGCCTCGGAGAACGCCGGCTGCCTGTCGAACTGGCGCAGGAGGCGCGTTCACCGGCCGAACGGCCGCAGCGCATCGTGGTGAAAGACGGTACGCGCGTCCACATCATCCCGCTCGACAAGCTGGACTACGCGGTAGCTCAGGACGATTACGTCGCGCTGCACAGCGCCGGCAAGAGCTACCTCAAACAGCAGCCGATCGCCGGGTTGGAGGCGACGCTCGATCCGGCGCGTTTCGTGCGCATCCACCGCTCGGCAATCGTGAACCTGGAACGCGTGGCGCGGATCGAGCCCTACGCCAAAGACAGCCGGATCGCAATTCTCGACGACGGCACGCGGCTGCCGGTGAGCCGCTCGGGCTACGCCCGGCTGCTGGAAGCCATGGGAGATTCGCAGGGGAACCGCAACACGACACGGTAGATGCTGCCGTGCGGGCCGGCATCGAAAGCCGCGTCCGCTCCGTAGCGAACCTGCAAGCGCCGGCGGACGTGGGCCAGTCCGAGACCGGTATTGCTTTGCGAAGGCGCCTCCGGGTCGAAGGCGTTCTCGACGGTGATGGCGACACCGGCTGCCGAGCGCCGCGCGGCCAGCCGGATGGCGCCGCCCTCGACCAGGCCGGCGATACCGTGCTTGACGGCGTTCTCGACGAGCGGCTGCAGCAGCAGGGCGGGCACCACGCAGTCGTGGCAATCGGGATCGATTTCCGTTTCCACGCGCAGCCGATCGCCGAACTGCACCTGCTCCACGTCCAGATAGCGCTGGGCCAGCGCCAGTTCTTCGCGCAGCGGGATGTTTTCGCGGTCTCCGAGCCCCAGGCTGCTGCGAAGAAAACCCGCGAGCCGGATGCACATTTCCCTGGCGCGCGCTCCGTCACCCGTGGCCAGGGCGCTGATGGAATGCAGGCAATTGAAGAGGAAGTGCGGATTGAGTTGCATGCGGAGCGCGTACAGCTCGGCTTCACGGGCCAGCGTACGGGCTTCGGCGGCGCGGCGCTCGGCGTCGTGCGAGGCAGCCATCGCCAGCGCGGTGTAATGCGATCCCACCGAGAGCAGGTACAACAGCGCTCCCATGCCAAACAGCGGCGGCCATTGCGGCGCGGGCTTGTCCATCGCGGAAGCGGCCAGCCGGGCGATCCCCGCCAACAACAGTCCGCCCGCCAGCGATGCGCCGGTATAGGTGGTCACCAGGCCGGTAAAGTTGGAGAGCCGCAGCGGTTGCACGCGGGCGATGTACCACGGCGACAGGCAGGCGAATGCATACACCGCGCAGGCGGGAGCCAGGACCGCCGCCGCACCCATCCACGACCACGTTCCGCCGGAAGCCCCGGTGACCAGGCAGAGCAACGTCAGGATCGGGACCCATGCCAGCAGGTAGAGCAGCAGCCTCCGGCGCGATGCCAGGATCGGATGCATGACGTCAGTTCTTCACTTCCACGCCGCCGAAGACCGCTCCGCCCTTGACGATGAGACGCTTCACTCCCGGGGCATCGAGGTTGGGTTGTAGCGTGTTGTCGCCAAACCCGCCGAAGATCCCGACTCCCTGGACCACCGCGCTCCAGTTCTGCGGGATTTGGACTTCGACGCCGCCGAAGATGGCGTTGACCTCCAACACCGCGGAGTCGGCCACCATCCCGGCCTGGCGGAGGTCCAGCTCGATGCCGCCGAAAATGGTGACGATCTCGCCGCCCTGAAAGTCCTGGGTAGCCATCCGGCGCTTGCCGCCGCTGAAAATGGCGTCGATTTTGACCATGTTGGCGTTGTTCGGAGTATCGTTCTTGAAGCCGCGGTTGAGGGGTTGGTCCGCTACTGTCCGCGCGTGCCATCGCTCGGCCCTCTGAAACAGCATCAGGACGCCGAGGCCGATCAGGATGAGGGGCCACATGTCGTGCATCTGGATCTGGAGAAAACCGAGCGACTGCGCGAGAAAGAGCGCGCCCAGACCGAAAAGGACGCCGCCCGCCACGCGGCCGCCGGTGAAAGTGGAGTCCACCAGCTTGACGATGCCGATGGCGATCAGGATCACCGGCCAGTAGGCCAGCCACTCGCGGATGTAGATGATGTGGAGGTTGTTCAGGAAGAACAACGCTCCGATTCCGACCAGGATGAGGCCGGGGATCAGGCCCGAATTGGTGCGTATGCCATAGACTTTGTAGTCATGATGTCTGTCTCGTTCCATGACCCCAGAGTACGGCGGCCGGTGGAGGAAAGCCCGTATGAATCGGCGAACGCGCGGAAGTTACCGGCGAACGCCGGCCCCCGCAGCGCCGGGTGCGATGGCTGAAATCCCTGTCAATGAAGCAAGGGCAAGGGGTCGAGGGGCGTTCCTTCCCACCACTTCTTGTCGGGCTTCAACTGGAAGACCGCGAAGTGGAGATGGGGCCTGGCGGCCGAAGCATTGCCGGTGGTCCCAACGTAGCCGAGCACCCCGGCTTGGCGAAGGAGCGTGCCCTCTTTCAGGCCGGGCGCATAACGGTCGAGGTGCGCGTAGTAGTAACAATACGTCCCGGTGTTATCGAACTGGTATACCGTGAGACCACCCTGCTTGCTGGTAAAGAGCTTTACCACGTTGCCTTCCGCCACCGCGAGCACCGGTGTGCCGCGCGGCGCGGGGATGTCGAGGGCTTCGTGCTTACGGCCATCGCGCTGGTCGGAGAATGAGTCCCTCAAGGTGGTGACATCGATGCCGGCAAGCGGAATGGCCAGATGCAGGCCCGGCACGGCCGGCGCGATGCGGTCGGCCTCGCCCGCTGCGCGCGGTCGAGGCGGCGGGGCGGCAGGCGGTCCAATCACCGCAGGCGGAGTGGCGGCGGGCGGTGGCGCGGTCACTGCGGGCGGTCCGAAGAGGAGAGGCGCTGGCGCGACCGGAGGCGGCGGCTCCAGAAGCGGGGGCGGGGGTTCCACCGCGGGCGGAGGTTCCACTACGGGCGGAGGTTCCACTACGGGCGGCGGCATGTTTTTGGCCTCGGCGACGAGGGCGCCCAGATCGACCGGCATGGGCGCCATGGGCCGCTTCCACGCGGGGAGCAACGCGTCGATTGCCGGCGGCATCTGGATCCGGCCCGTGCGCCACAGGAACACTCCCAGGCACAACATTCCCGCGGCGAACCCTAACACGAAAGCCGCTGCTGTTCTTGCGCGCATCTTCTACTCCTTTACTCCTTGAGGACTGCCGGCGTTCCCGGTTTGATCATCGAGGCCAGGTCCAGCGCGTCCCAGTTGGTCAGCCGGATGCAGCCGTGCGATAAGGCATGGCCGATCATCGACGGTTCCGGCGTGCCGTGTATGCCGTAATGCTCCTTGGAAAGATCGATCCAGACCACCCCTACGGGATTGTTCGGCCCTGGTTGGATGACCGCTTTCTGATCGTGATTCTTTGCGTCCCAGAAAAGGCTGGCGTCGTAGTGAAAATCGGGATTGCGCCGTTGGCCCTTGATCTGCCAGTTGCCGAGAGGCAGCGGGTCGTGTTCGCTGCCGGTGGTGGCCATGTAGAAAGCCAGCAGTTTGCCGTCGGCGTCGAAGGCTCGGACTGAACTCTCCGACTTGGTAACGGTGACGCTCGCGGCCTGGCCCGGCGGCATGGTGAGGACGTTGGGAACCACCAGAGCCTGTCCCGCGCGATGGAAGTCCGCTCCGGGATTGAGGGCTTGGAACAGCTTCGGGGCGGCGTGAAAGCGCTCCGAGAGTTCCTCCAGCGGCGACGTGTATCCCAGGGCGTCGAGCGCAGCCTGCTCCACCAGGGTATTGGGAATGGCCACGAACGGGCCGGCCTCGTCTTCAGGCGAGATGGTGTAGTCGATCAGAACCGGCGCCAAATCCGCGTTCAGTTCGGACCACGTGGCGGCGTCCACGATTCCGGACGCCGGTAGATGGCGATCGTTCTGGAAGGCGGTGACGGTCTTCTGCAGGTTCGAACCGAAGTCCCCGTCGATCTCTCCGCAGGAGAAGTGAGCGCGCGCGAGCAGAATCTGCGCACGAACGACGGCCGGTCCCTTAGCGCCACGAGATAGGACAGGCTGCTTCGGGCTACGGATGGCCCCGGCGTCAAAAGTGAGGCGGGGCGCCGTGACCCTGCGCTCGGCATAGCCTCGCTGTTTGCGAGTCTGTGCGGCCGCACCCGTTACGAGTCCCAGAATGAGCGAAATGGTTAAGCAGCGCGATGGCATCCCTATGCCTAAGCCTAAGAGCATGCGGGATGCCACGGATTGCTCTGTAACTGTAAGGAAGCGTACCCCTGGCCCAAGGGTCTGGGATCCAACAAGAGGCCTGTGCTACGGACCTCACGCGGGCCGGTTGGCGAGAATCAGCGGCGAGGGCCCCGGCGACTCGAGAGTGCGGGCATTTTCGAAGCCGGCCTCGCGCAGCCAGCCGGCGATTTCGTTGAACGAGAAAGTGTCTCCTTCCTCGGTGGCCACCAACATATTGACGGCGAAGATCAGGCCCATCGGTGGTCCCGTGCGCGCGTCGTCTACCAGGAACTCGGCGATGGCGATGGCGCCTCCCGGGGCGAGTGAGTCGAATGTCTTGCGGAGCAGCGCGCGGCTGGCTCGCTCTCCAGCCATGTGCAGAATATGACCGAGCGTGGCGATGTTGTAACCCGTGCCGAAATCGACGGTCCACAGATCGCCCGCTACAAATGAGAATCGTTCCGCCACTCCGAAACGCGCCGCCGTTCTGCGCGTGATGTCAAGGACTCCCGGCCAATCGATTGCGGTCACGCCGACCTGCGGGGACTTCTGCGCCAAGGCGATACCCCAGACCCCCGAACCGGCTGCGAGATCGAGCACGCGCACAGGTTTTTCCGCGGCGGCCACATTCAGGGCGTCGGCAAGGCCCTGCGCCGGCCGGTAGTTCAATGGAAAGAGGCCCTCCACCAATTCCTGAAAGAACTCGGCCCCGGCCTGCTCCTCGTTGACACCCGAGGAAGGCTTGCCCGTCCGCACCACGTCGCCGAGTTTCAGCCACATGGGAATGCTCTGTGTGCTCGTGCGGAGGCTCAATCCACCGAGGTAGGTGGGCTTGCCGCTCACCAGAAACGTCGCGGTGTCCGGAGCGAGTTCGAACCGCCCCTCCGCGTTTTTGGTCAGCAGTTGCAGCGCCGCCAGCGCGTTCATGACGGCCCGCACGCCGCGCACCGAAGCGCCGGAAAGAGCGGCGACCTCGTCCGCGGATTTTGAGCCTCCGTCCAGCAGGTCGAAGATGCGATTCCGCACCGCGGCCTCGATCATCAATGGCGCAGAGTAGCCCCAGGCCATCTGCATGATTCGTTCCGGCGTCACCGCCGCGTGTCCCATTGCACTCATGGTGTTCCCCTCCGCGTCCAGTATAAGCGGGGGTAGAATACCGGCGGCAAGACCGGCGGTGTTAGCGGGCGGGAGGGAGCGAGTCGGGGAGATCGCCGAAATCGTAGTAGCGGTGGGACACTCCGGCCGGCGCAACGGTCACGATCCGCATGCCCGATTTTCCCCCGTCCAGCGCCATGCCGACCGGCCCCGTGACGATCATTTCCAGGTCGCCGTCCGCGCCACCGGCGTTGCGGTGGTAATGGCCGGTAAAAACATAGCGGACGCCGTACTCGTGGAGAAGCTTCAGATACCGCTGGCGCGTCTCGCGCGGGATGTTGAAGTATTGGTCGTCTTCGTTGGGGTCCTTGAGGAAAAGCGGATGGTGCTGGAATACGATGAGATGCTTCACGCCATCGCTCTTTGCTTTGGCCAGCTCGGCGCGGAGCCACGCTTCCATTTCGGCCGCCTCCGACAGGACGTTTTGCGGCGCCTTCTCGAGGTTCGAATTCAGCGCGAAGCCGGCGATGTCGCCGATCCGGAACGAGTAATAGTCCGGTCCGAAGCGCTCGCGATAACTGGCCAGCGTTGCCTTGGTCGGCTCGTTCTCGACATCGTGATTTCCAGCGACGCTGAACAGCTTGATTTGAGGATCCAGCTTCGCGGCGATCCGCTGGTACTCGGCGACCTGGGCGGCGTTGCCCGCCTGGTTGATCAGATCGCCTGTCACCACCACGAACGCCGGCTTCAAGCGGTTGGCGGTGGCGATGGCGAAGTCGAAATTGAGGGTCTCGTGCCCGAACCCCGCGTCCTTGGCATACATGCCGAACTGCGGGTCGGACATCTGGATGAACGTCTGCGC
>JBGPKH010000284.1:0-10675 GCA_041485845.1 Bryobacteraceae bacterium | reverse complement strand
GCGTTCGGCGCCGAGGGCATCGGGCTGTGCCGCACCGAGCACATGTTCTTCGCCGAAGGCCGCATCGAGCACATGCAGGCCATGATCCTGGCCCGCGACGAGAAGGCCCGCCGTAAGGCGCTGGCCAAGCTCCTGCCGTTCCAGCGCAAGGATTTCGCCGGCCTGTTCGAAGCCATGGACGGGTTCCCGCTGGTGATCCGTACGCTCGATCCGCCGCTGCACGAATTCCTGCCCAAGCGCGAGGACCTGATGGTGGACATCGCCATCCTGCCCTACGCGGATATCCAGAAGAAGAAGGAACTGGTGGCGACCTACAAACGGTTCGGCGCCGAGGTCAAAAACCTGAAGACCGAGCTGCCGGGTCTGTTGAAGCGCGTGGAAGAACTGCACGAGTTCAACCCCATGCTCGGGCACCGCGGCTGCCGTCTCGGGGTCACGTACCCGGAGATCACCGAGATGCAGGCGCGGGCGATTTTCGAGGCCGCCGTGCAGGTGGCGAAGAAGGGCAAGAAGGTGATTCCGGAAGTCATGATTCCGCTGATCGGCGGGGTCAAGGAACTGGAGAACCAGAAGAAGATCGTGGTGCAGGTGGCCGAGGAAGTCCTGGCGAAGGCCGGCATGAAGGACCTCAAATATATGGTCGGCACCATGATCGAGATTCCGCGCGCCGCGCTGACCGCGGACACGGTCGCCAGGGAAGCCGAGTTCTTCAGCTTCGGCACCAACGACCTGACCCAGACCTGCATGGGCATCTCGCGCGACGACTATACCAGCTTCAAGAAGGACTACGAAGACCGCAAGATCTGGCCCAGCGATCCGTTCGCGATTCTGGATCAGGAAGGCGTCGGCAAGCTGATCAAGATGGCGGTGGAACTGGGCCGCCGGACGCGCGACGATCTCGAGATCGGAATCTGCGGCGAGCACGGCGGCGAGCCGAATTCGGTGCAGTTCTGCTATCGCGTGGGCATGAACTACGTGTCGTGCTCTCCGTACCGCGTGCCGATCGCGCGCCTGGCCGCGGCACAGGCTGCGATTTCGGGGGATAAGTCGGAAAGTCAGCGGACGGCGTAGTCACTTCTTGTCCAGGCGTTGGACAATGTCTTCCACCACGCCTCGCACTTCGGGCGATAGTTTCTCGATCAGGTCTCGATCGCGGGTGTCGAGATACTCGAGTGCGAGGCGCAGGGGGAAGAACTGGGGATGGTCTCCCGATTGCGTGAGTAGTTCCTTCACAAGCGCGCCCCGACCTGTTTTGACCAGCGAGACTGCAATGACCGTCAACAAATCTGTCCAGTTCGCACCTAGCGGCTGCATCCGAAATTCATGCCAATAAGCCTCCGCCCGGATGTGGTCCCCCGCTAGCGCCGACCCAAGACTAAGTAGCCCAAGGAATAGAGTTCGTACAGCCGTATTTTGAGGAGAATAATCAAGAGCCTCGCGCAGACTGCGCCCGGTGTCTGTCACAGCGAGGTCGAATAACGGGTAAAAGCCCGCCGCGAGCCAATTCGCAGAAGCGCTCGGCCTGAGTCGCTCGAACTCGATAACAGCATCCCTGAACTCTGGCCACCTCCGTAGGTTCATTAGAGCCATCCATCGCACCCATTGGCCATCAACTTTGTCGGCTGGCGCAGTTGACAGCTCAAGCACGCGTTCAGCGGCCGCCAGTGCGCCCTTAAAGCGGCCTAGTTTCAGTAGCTGCTCGGCTTTGATCTGCCAAGTCAGAGCAGACTCGTTGAAATCTCGGGACGCACGCTCGATATCGTCCAAGGCCTCGGAAGGCTGACCCGTCCCGCTCCGTACAGATGCCCTAAATACGTAACACAACGAGCGCGTCACGCTATCGGGTTCGGAATCGATTCGCCCATCGAGCAATTGCAATGCGGAGTCCAACTCACCGGCTTCGACGTGGGTCCTTACAAGGCCTTCTACTGCCTCGGCTCGGGCGCGGGGATCCGTCATGGCGTCAATCAAAAACCTTCCATATTCCGCAGCCTCGCTTGCCGCCTGCCGCTGGCCTGCGGCGAAGAGTTCTGCCAGCCGTTTGGCAAGCCGCTCGGTCTCCGTCCCCAGTTCCGCGTTGTCATACCACGCACGCAGAAACTCCACCAGCCACTGCATGCGTTCTCTTGCCTCCCTGCCAAAACGCATCTGGTACCAGAGGGCAAAGAGCGGCTCGGACAGTGTGTAATACGCCGTCCTCCCGCGGACGTTTACGGCCCGCACGTACCCGGCCTTCGCCATCCGCTGCAATTGGGAACTGACTTGGTTGGGGGTCATCCGGATTGCCTGTGCGATCGCCGTGGGGCTTTGTCCTTCGCTGGTGCGCGCGCTTTCGCGGGCGATCTGGTCGAGAATTTTGCGCTGCTGGGGTGGCAGGATCTCCGTCTTCGCTTTGAAGTATGGCGTGACCTCGTCGAGCAGTTTTTCCAGGCCGGTCTTCACCTCGACCAACTTGGCGCCCGCGAGCACGGCGTAGAGCATCAGGACCAGTCGCGGGTTGCCGCCCGTGAAATGGCTCAAGGCCCGCACGCGCCCGGCGTTGGCTTTCAGGTACTCCCGGAAATCCTTGTTACCGTCCAGTTCGGCGCGCCGGCACAGCAGTTCTTCGATCTGCTCCTGGGAGAGGGCTTCGAGGTTGTACACCTTGAAAAAGTTATAGAGGGGCTTGTCGTATCCACGGGTCTCCTCGAAGAAGCTGGTGGCCGACGCAATCAGCATCACGGTCCCGTCGTTCATCAGCACGTTCCGGAGCCGCGAGCTTTCTTCCTCGCTGTGGATCTGACTCAGAATCTCATCGAAATTCTCCACCAGCAGGAGCAGGCGCGTGCGGTGTTTGCGGGCCCAGTCCTTAAGTAGGGCCACCATCGCCGATTCCAGCTCACCGGTCGCACGACAGTCGGTGGCGAGTCTCGTCCTCTGCGCTTCCAGGTCGCGGTCGGCAACCGTGAGACTCAGTTGGCGAATAGCCTCCATCCAGAACTCGCCCGCGTCTGTAACGGAATAGGACTCCTCGCGGAAGCGCACCACCTGCCATTTCTTTCGGAGCGGCGATTCTTCCATCGCGAAGCCCAACATCAGAAAGACGGTGGTCTTTCCCATGCCTCGGGGGGCGACGATCAGGACGTGCTGGACTCCGGCGCTTTTGGGCTGCTTTTTGAGAATGGAGATCAGGTCGTCAAGCAGCCATTGCCGGGCGACGAATGTGTGCTTGATCCGCTCCGGGGAAAGGGCATCGG
Organism: Bryobacteraceae bacterium; assembly: GCA_041485845.1. Taxonomy (GTDB): domain Bacteria; phylum Acidobacteriota; class Terriglobia; order Bryobacterales; family Bryobacteraceae; genus OMOG01. Next base: position 7,439 of record JBGPKH010000284.1, on the reverse strand, counting down.
GATTATATAAGAACTCCATGGTCAGTCTCCATACTCCATGCCGTAGTAGCGCAGCCACCAGTCTCGGAGGATCTTGCAGGCGAACGTGTAGTGCTTGCCGTCCGTGGTGGGCCGGACGTAGAAATCGTTTTCGAGTTCGGCCGCCATGTCGTTGAACTGTTCGGCTGTCGCCGCTGTGCCGGCCTCCTTTCGATAGATCTGGTAGAACGTGTCGCGGCTCACCTCCGTCACCACCGCTAGTTTCCGCAGCATCCGCTTCACGGCGCGTTCCAGGTCGCGGGCGTAGTAGTCGCGGATGCGGCCGTAGTAGTGATCGAAATAGGTCTTACACTCCACGCCCAACATTCGCTCGTGGTAGACCCGTTCGATCAGCCGGGTGGTGATGGCGGCGCCGGCTTGCAGGTGGACCTTGCGAACCTCGGAGAAGAGAACCTGCAAGAAATAGGGGATTGGTAGCCCGACCAGGTCCAGCATTTTCCGCTGGCAGGCGAGCGGCAAATCCGTTTCTTGGCCTTCGGCAAGACCACCAAGAAAACGTAGCGCCGTGGGCCGCGTGAACGGTTCCAGCTTGAGACATTCGAAGTCGTTAATGGAACTCACCTCCCCGAGGTTTCGGAGGATTGCCCCAATGCCCACGGACCCTCCAATCAGGAAGCGAATGCTCCGGCATTCCGGCCTCTGCCTCACCGAGCGCAGCCACCGCAGGACGGAGCGGGCGTCCTCGGCTCCGCGGTCGCGGCGCATCATGCCGTCGAGCATCATCGGGAATTCATCGAGCAGGAACACGATGGTGTGTCCGCAGCCGGCCAGCCGGTCCAGAAGCTCGTCCGCGCTCTCTTTCCAGTGAGGCACCGCAGTTCCTCGCGCAGCTTGATTCGGAGCTTGTGCAGTTCCACCTCTTCCACTGATTCGCGAAAGCGCGACCAGAGCCTTCCTGAGAGAAAAGACACTCCTTTGAGGCAGCGCGCGGTCACGGGATTGCGCATCAGAAGGTCGGTGACGAGCGTAACGAGATCTGCCGGTTCGCGGACGTATTCCAGGTCGGCGATCAGCACCTGGTGTTCCCATCTCGGCTCGTCGACCAGCTTGTACATGATGCTGGTTTTGCCGAAGCGTCGAGGGGCGGTGAGCAGAACGTGCCCCAGACTGAGCTTTTCCCAGATCAGATCGATGAACTGGTCACGGCCGAAGCATTGGAGACCCCGAACCGGAGGGCCGACTTGGTTGGCCAAAATCACACCAAATTTGTTGTACATCACATATGTTGTACAACGGAAGTGTTGTCGTTTGCAAGTCGAAAACTGAGGGGCCTGTCCCCGGAGCCCGTGGTAAGGTGGTCGTGAGAGGCCGCCTGTGTCGACCAATCCGAGAACTTTTCTTACACCCGAACAGTACCTCGAAATCGAGCGCAAGGCTGAGTTCAAGAGCGAATACTATCAGGGCGAGATGTTCGCCATGGCCGGTGCGAAGGAGGCCCACAACCTTCTGGTGACGAACCTGGTAGCCGGGCTCCACCAGCAGCTTCGGTCCGGGCCGTGCCGCGTTTATTCAAATGATATGCGGGTCCGCGTGAGCGCGACGGGGCTCTACACCTATCCCGACGTGACGGTCGTCTGCGGCGAGCGGCAGTTTCTGGACGACCAGAGAGATACGCTGTTGAATCCGAATCTGTTGGTCGAGGTGCTCTCTGCCTCGACGGAAGCTTACGACCGGGGCCGCAAGTTCGATCAGTACCAAACGATTGAATCGTTTTCCGAGTATCTTCTGGTTTCATCCGACCGCGTTCACGTCGATCTGTTTACACGCCAACCCGATGGCCGCTGGCTGCTCACGTCGGCCGGCCGGCTCGAAGACGTTCTCGACTTGCAGTCCATCGGCTGCCGGCTATCACTCGGCGATCTCTACGAGAACATCGATCTCCAGGAGCCACAAGATGTGGCTCCTGGAAGGACTGCTCTCTCGCAGAATCAATAACTTGCAGAGCGGCCGCGACACAAGTTGTGTCGCGGCCCCCTCTTCGGCGAAGGATCAGGGTAAGCGAACCACCGTGTAATTGACCAGCGTCAGGGTGTCGCCGGCTTGCGCCAGCCTGCCCTGAAAATCGATGGTCAGTCCGGTGGCATACGCGTCGGCGGCACTGGCCAATCCCGCGGTGAACGGCAGCACCGTGCCCCAGGATTGAAAACTCAGTTGGGAGCCGCTTGCCAGAATTCCGGCGTCGGCACGTCCGGTGACGACCGTGTCCGACGACGCCGCATCGCGGTGCGCCACCACCGTGGCGCCCCAGTGAACCTCGAAGCTGAAGCCGGAGACCGCGCCTTGGTGCGCCAGGTCGAAGCGCACTTCGACGCGGTCGCCGGGTACCAGAACTCCGGAAGGGATCGAGCAGATCCCGATGCTGGCGAGGGTGGTCGACACGGTAGCCGCCCCGGTTCCGCTGCACAGCACCTGGGGATTGGGAAACATTTGCAGCACGCTGGTGTCGGTCCCGGTGAGGCGGTAGGAAGCCAGCAGGGTATCGCCTGGTTGCGGCGCCGCGGCGGCCACGAACTGGACGGTGCGGCCGCCGAAGGTGTAGTCCTGGGCGATTTTCTGGAGCAGGCCGTTGCGGTACACAGCGAGGCTGGAGGGCGGGTCGGGCGTGGCCGAAAGGGTGAACACGGTGTTCGAGCCGTCCACGATTCCGGTGGGCGCGTCGCCATCGATGAACGACGGGGCCTGGCCGCCGCACGGACCCGCGGATCCATCGACGCGCACACAATCCGACGCGCTGCCGGCGACCGATTCGAGCGCGCCGGTGGCATTCACGACCGTCACGCGTCCGGCGGCAAAGCCGGGCCCTTTGACCGGGCGCATGCCCAGGTCGGCAATGAGCCCGATGACGTCGGTCTCATTGACCGGAGTGTTGCCATCATCGGTCGCAATCGCCGAGGGCGAGACCCGAACGTCGCGAAGACGCAACGGCGTGCCGCTTTCGGGCACCGACCAGGTTTCGTGGAACTGGATGCGGCCGTCGCTGTTGTAAGTGACCTGGTAAAACACCGCGGGGGTGCTGCTGGTGGTGGGGACGAGTTGCACGCGGAGATTCCCATCCACCACCTTGGCGGTGATGCTGTGCATGGCGATCGTGGTCTGATCGGCTGCCTCGAAACTCTTCCAAGTGATAGTCAAAGTGCCGCTGAATCGTGTTCCATCGGCCTTGTAAAGCACGTCCTGAACGGTCGTGAGCGGTGGAGCGCCCCAAGCGGGTGCGGCCAGCCACACTACTGCTGCGATAAGCAAACGGGGGATCATCGTACCTCCAAAAAAAGAAAATCCGCACCCGGCCGGGTGCGGCGGAGAAGCGGTAGTCTTCTGCTGACTTTAGTGTAGCTGGAGGGCGCCCGCATACCCTGTACTACACACGTTATTAAAATTGGTCAAGTGATAGAAATCGAAATGATTAAGTGATGAAAAATTTTTCTCAAAAGCTTGTGACCGTAATCCGGCCAAAGTCAGGAAATCGGCACCGCCCTCGTAGCTCTTAGGAAGGAAAAGAGTTATTCTTCTTCAGTTGGATTGGAGATAGTGCGACTCACGGCGATCGCCTCGACGATCATTCCGACGGTCATGCACGGCTTTCCGCCCATGATCGCCGGGTCCGGTTTTGTCACAACCTCGTTGCCGCCGGTCTTCATTGGCTCCACTGCCTCTGCGCTCTCCCGTTTTGACTTGCTCGGTTTTCTCCTTTTCCTCCGCATCGCGGCGTCAAGGACACGGTTCCCCGGCAGGAGTGCCTGCGCCACAGGGTCACAGCTTGGAACCTGCGTGCTGAGCCGCGGCCCCCCTACGTAGCTTTGAGCACTTCCGAAGGGCTCGGCATGCCGCGGCGCGCGAAACGAATCACACCGTCGGCGCCGATGCCGTACACCGTGCGCTTCACGATGATCCCGTTGGCATGATAGAGCGCCGCCACCTTCTGGCCCTGGTCCACCAGCAGGGGGAACGGGAAGTGGAATTTCTCGCGGAACTTCGTGTGGCTGCGCGCGCTCTGCGGATTCACTCCGAAGACTTCCACGCCCGCGGTCCGCGCCGCGCTCCAACCGTCGCGGAACTGGCAGAGTTGTTTCGTGCAGCCCGGGGTATCGTCGCCCGGATAGAATACCAGGACGACGCGCCTGCCAAGCAATGCCGAGAGAGTGACGATGCGGCCGGAATCGTCCGGCAGCGCAAAATCGGGCGCGGGCGTGCCCACCGCGAGCGGACTGGAAAAGAGCCAGGAAAACATCATTGCACCGCGATTGAAATTTCGTTGCTATGGGTCAGGTTAACCGACATGAGGAGCGGCTGCAAACCGGGCGCGAGTCCCACGGGAATCTGCACGTTCACCTGGTACAGCCCGTCCAGGCCGGGCGTCAGGCCGCTGAAGACCGGGGTCACCGGCACGGCCCCGATGAACACCGTCGGCGTGACCACGGTTTGCTGCAAACCGCCCACCATGCGGGTGGGACCGAGGCCCGTGCAGTAGATCTCGATGAAGTCGCCGGCGCGCACCGGCGTCGAGACCGCGCTCACCGCGGTCCCGGCCTTGAGGACCGCTCCGGGGAAGATGCCGGGTTGCAGGGCGGTCACGTTCACCGTCGCGGTGGCCTGGGCTCCCGACGGGGTGACGATGGTCAGCGTGCCGGCCCCCAGCGGCGCATCCTGCGGAACATAGAAATTGATTTGCGTGTCGCTTACGTAGGTCAATGGCAGCGCGGCGCCGTTCAACAGCACGCGCACGCCGGAGAGCGTGGTGGGCCACGGATATGGCGCTGTGGCGGTCTGCCCGCCCGCGAGGTTGACGCCCGTCACGGTCTCGATGGCGCCCGCCGCCATGCCGCTTACGAATGACGCGGCATTCACTACCGCGGTTGCGACGGGCGCCGCGTTGCCGCCGCTCAGCGTGAGGCTGACAGCCGGAAGGCCGTCGACAGCCAGTTGCAACTGACTTGCAGGAGCCGGTCCGGGCGTCCAACGGAAGGCCGCCTCGCCGCGCGCGCCGGTGACCACCGCCGGAGTCGCGACGCTTCCGCCGGCCGATGCCGTTGCCACAATGCGCGCGCCCGGATATGCCAGGTTGTTGGCGTCCGTCAGGCGAATCACGATGGGGTCGGATAGCGCGCCCGCACCGTTCGAAACCTGATGATCGCCGGAGATCGCCACGAGCTTGAGCAGCGAGGCGCCGGCCACCTGGACGCGCGCGAATGCGGTTTCGTAGGCGGGGTCGCCGGGGATGGCGGTCACTTCTTCCACTCCCGCTCTTACACCGGAGACAGTGAAAGATGCGCTGGTGGCGCCGGCGGGAATCCGCACCGAGGCCGGCAGCGACGCGTTGCCGTTGGGCGCCTGGAACTGCACGGTCATGTCGGCGGCCGGGGCTGTTGCCAGGGTCAAACTCGCGGAGGCCGAGAGGCCCGCAACCACGCCCGTCGCGGGGAACAGCGACAGCTTCATGCTGCGCTTCAACGTGGTGTCGGCGGAGGCATTGCTGGAAGTCGCGTTCGCAAAGTACGGCTCGAACTGTTGGCGGTATGTCTCCACTTGTGCGAGGTCCGCGGCGGGTGGTTGCGATCCCTGCGCCACCACCAGAATGAAGGCGAAACGGAAGCGGCGCTGCGCCACGGTGTCATCGGGAGTCCGGCGGCCCTCCGCGCGGATCAGGTCGTCGATGGTGAAATCGCGACGGACGCCGTCGAAGCCGATGCCGCGAATGGGGTGTTGTCCCAAGAGGAAAGACGGCGCGTTGCCCACGTAAAAGCCCGGCGGAACCTGGGTGGGCGGCCGGAAGCCCATGAGGTACTGATCGAGCGGCGCGTAGCCCTGCGCGGTATCGGTAGTGAGGAATTCTGGCGTGAAGCCGGCGCCCCGGTCCGCAATGCGCTCGCCTTCGACCAGCGAAGCCTCCGAGTTGAAGACGAAGCTCCAGTGGACCTGGTCGGTGTTGAGCGTGGGCCGCGCCGATGGATCGTTGGGGTCGCGGACGCTGGCGTAGGCCAGGAAGAGGTGCCCGGCTTCGTGCGCCAGGATCGACAGCGGCGTGTCGCCCGCGGCCTGCCGCAGGGGCACAATCAGGTTGGGATCCTTGGGGTACTGGCCCAGGTTTCCCATGTTGGCTACCGCCTGCAGACGGGAAGCCGACCCATACTGCCGCCCGGTGTCGGTTGCCGTAGCGCCATAGCCGGCGCCGCTGGCGCGGACGGTATTTTCAAACGCTACTGCTGTGGGGCTGGCGCCGATCCCCTGGTTGTTGTAGATCATGAGGTAGTCGTAGGAGTCCTCATGGGTCTGGAAGAACTTCTGCGCTACCGTGACGGGATCGACTTGCAGGGTGTCGCCGAACCGCTCCACCACGGCGCCGGAGTAATCGCCGCTGGGATCGTTACGGAAATCGAGGAGCGTGGTGGAGCCTTTCAAATTGCCGGGTACGATCCCTACCACGGCGCTGGTGGCGTTGATGGCGGAATAGGAAAACTCGAGGCGCCCGTCGGGGTACAGTTTCACCTGAAAGGTCTGGCGCGCCCCGATGCCGAACGCCTGCCATTCAGGAACGCCGATCCAACTCACTACCACGCGGGTCGGATCGGCCAGCATGCGGACGCCGCCGGCGGTCAGCGCGGGGTCGAGATCGTCGAACAAGGGGGAGATGCGCGGCGGGCCCGCGGTCATGCGGCCGAGCGACCGCTCGGTGGAGGCGCTGTCGCCGGCGGTGAAAGTGAGGTTGCCGTCGGAGTTGATGAAGACCTGGGTATACGTCGCGCCGAAGAACGGGAAGGGAAACGGCAGGCTAACCTGGCGGGTATCGTCGTCGTCGAGCGCCGCCAGGGGCGTGCCGGAAGCCGCGGCCAAGTCGAAGCCCCCGTCCGCCACCGCAAAGCGGTAACGCGCGGCGTTGGGCGCCGTGGGAATGAATTGCAGCGTCTTCAGGTCGAGGTTGAACTGGTTCTGGCGGGCCACTACGCCGTCGGTGTCTTCGACGATCGCGATGTTGCCGATATCGCGATTGGCCGACGCGAATGACGGCGTGGCCGCCAGCGGGCGGAGTCTCGAGCGGGCCCGGACCGACTGGCGATGCAGGAACAAGGTCTCGCTGGAGCCTTCCCGACTGGCGCCGCAGACGGAAGTGCTGTGACGCGCGACGACTGGCGCACCCAGGCAGGCGATCAAGAGAGAGAGGGTCCCAATGCGGCGCATAGCGTGTTTTTCTATTGTCCCACGCGGGGACGCCGGAAACCGGCGACCGCTTCCTTTGGCCGCGGCTCGGCAAGGGGGCGGCTCGGTAAGCGCGCGCGCAAAAATAACTTGACCGTTTCGCCCTGGGACACGCTGCCGCGCCCAGGACTGCGCTCCTCCGCTCGCTCCGCGTTCTCGAACCCGACTGCGAGTCGCGACCGCCAATTCACGCGAATCCGCTTGCTCTC
>JBGPKH010000283.1:0-10694 GCA_041485845.1 Bryobacteraceae bacterium | reverse complement strand
GCCGTCGTAGATCTCGGGAACTTCCTGCTCGAACAGCCGCATGACGAGCTCCGGCGCGGCGCGCGACACCAGCACTCCCGGGCCTTTGCTCGACTTGTCCACCAGCTTGATTACGCAGCGCACGCGGTCGCTGACGCTGTAGCCTTCCAGGCGCGACTGTTCCTTCTTGGGCAGTTTGGCTTCGGTCTTCCCGAGATCGAGAATGTAATCCGGCCCCTCGACGCGCTTGATGGTGCAGTTGACCAGCTCGCCGGTGCGGCCCGAGTATTCGTTGAACACGGTTTCCCGCTCGGCCTCGCGCACCTTCTGGAAGATCACCTGCTTGGCGGTTTGCGCGGAGATGCGGCCGAGGGAGTCGGTGTTCTTCGTGATGCGGATTTCGGAACCAATCTCAGCTTCGGGATTGATTCGCCGGCCCTCGGCCAGGGTCATTTCGTGCACCGGGTCGGTGACCGTTTCCGCCACTTTCTTGACCGCGTAGAGATGGATGGCGCCGGTCTTCGGGTCCATGTCGGCTACGTAGTCTTCATTCGTACGGTAGTGTTTGCGGGCGGCGATCAGCATGGCGTCCTTAACGGCGTCCAGGACGATTTGCGGATCGATGCCTTTTTCCTTGCTTAGTATCTCGATGGATTGAAAAATCGTTTCCAAATTGCCCTCGTCGCTGCAATAAGTTTTAAGGCTATGAGTTCTCAGGTTCTCCGGCGGGTTACCACTCGAACTTCAGATTGGCCTTTTGCACCCGATCGATGGGGAACCGCAGAGTCTTCCCCGGTTGTGTTTCGAGTGCGACGTCGCCGTTTTCGAAACCGGCGAGAGTCCCTTCCCAGTTGCGCCGCCCTTCCACGGCATCCCGCAGCGTGATCCGGGCCTTCTTGCCCTGGAATCGCCGATAGTCCTGAGGCTTGAGGAGCTTACGTTCCACGCCGGGAGAGCTGACCTCCAGCGTGTAGCGGCCGCCCGGCACCACGTCTTCGACATCCAGAATCGTCCCCACCTGCTGGGAGACCAGCTCGCAATCGCCGTGGGTGACGCCGCCGGGCTTGTCGATCGAGATCCGGACGAAGCGATTATTGCCGCCGCCCTTGACTTCGACCTCGACCAGCTCCAGGCCCTCGGACCCGGCCACACGTTGGGCGATCTCTTCGATTTTCAACGTCACAGTGTCCCGCATCGTTCCAGAATGTGCGCAACCCAACAAAAAAGTGGGCTTTCGCCCACTCGCTTGGCTCGACACTCAAGTGCTATTGTACCGTGTTTTGGGCCGGGGGGGAAGAGGGGTCGTGGTGTTGGGTGGCGTTCGTGGTGTTCAGACTTCGAGGTGGAGCCGGGGATTCGCTCGCCACGTCCGTACGCGCGGACATCCTGTTGTGTCAAGGCAAAGTAGAAAGTTCCGGTTTCCAGCAAAGTAGAAAGTTCCGGTGGCTGGCTCAGCCGGTTTCTTGGCGCCGCATTCGTGGATCTCCAAATAACGGCTCTGGTAACGTGCATGCAACTCCCCATCCAGCCGCAGTTCCACTCGCAAGCTCTGCCGCTTCATACCGGCTTGTACATCTCCACGCACAATCTGATACCGCCGCCCCGCGAACGAAAACGTGTAATCGTTGCTGATGACTCGCGGCTCCACGTGGCTCAGGCTCGCCGCCAGATCGATCTGCGGGGTCAGCGGCCGATGCACATCCGTCACCCCACTCAAGGACCGCGCGAAACGCTCGTTCCACTCCGGCCAGTATTCCTTCTCCAGAAACTCGTTGGCCGCCTGCATCGTCTTCACCTTGGCCAGCCGCAATTGTTTAATCCCAAACATGAAACCTCAACTACGTCTTCGGACCGTCGGCCTACTCCTTCCGTCCGCAATGGCGGTTGCTGCTGCCGATCTCCCCTATGCCGGCAAGTGGAATTCAATCCGGCGAAGAGCGACTTCGGCGAATCCACGGTCACATTCGCACAAACCGGGTCGGGGGAGATGCAATTCACCGCAGAAGGGCAGTCCTACACGTTCAAGACGGACGGCAAGGACTATCCGGCGATTTTCGGCACCACCGCCGCGTGGAAACAGATCGACGCCAATACCTGAGAAACCACCGCCAAACTGAACGGAAAGGTGACGAGCGTCGACACGACAAGGCTCTCCGCCGATGGCAAGGCTGGATGCCCTGGGATCGGTCAGGAGGACGTCACAACCAGACGCTCCGAGGGCAAATGATGAATCCATTCGAGCTGTGCGGGAGTCTCTGGAACCGCTAGTCCCCGCGCGCTGCTAATGACCTCGATCGCTTTTTCTGCTCCGATTCCGGAACTGATCAGCACCCCGGCAGCGATCAAACCCGAGCGCCCGATGCCCTGGCGGCAATGAACGGCTACCTTCTTGCCTTCCTCCAGGGCCCCGACAATCCCTCTCAACAGCGAGAGTACAGTCGGCATGGATACGGGCACTCCGCGATCGGGAATCGGAAACGAGATAAAGTCGACGCCATTCGTCTCGGCGGCGTCTCGTTCATGAACCAGGTCCAGTTGAGCGGCCTCTTCATTCTCGAGCAGCGAAACCACGACATCCAGACCGGCGCGGCGCCAACCGGCGGCCTCGTCCTCGATCCAGTCCCCGCCACGAGGACGAGTGGCCACGGCCAGCCTTCCGCGCCAGGGGCCCGGTATCCAGAAGAGGTTGGGGTTCATGGCTCTCTCTCTCCATTATCTCTCGTGGAAGCTGATGAATGTCTTCCCCCCGCTCAGCAAGCACGCTGATTCGGTGATGGCCATCCAGAACGGTTCCTTCCGGCCGGACCTTCAGCGACCCTTGCTGACCGGAGCCATCGAGAATTTCAACTCGCTGGTCGAGAGGCGTCGAAATCGTTCGAGTTTAGCTCGACTCAAAGTGGTTCCGGTATGCAGGAATTTGGGGTTCGGCACTGACGATGAGTCCATTTGTGCGCTTCCGGTACATTATACCCGGGCGGTCCCGAGAACCACTTGGCCGCCGAAACCGGTGAGTTGATGCCCGTGCCGGATGTGCTTGGAATCCCATTCCCGCTACATGTCGCCTGGATTGCGGTCCCTTGACTTGTGCATCTGCAGGTCTTGGAAGAAACGAGTGGCATTGGGTTGTCAGCCCGCCCACGCCGAGCGAAGCTCGGCCTGCGCAGGAGGCCTGTTTTACCTCCCGATCGCCGTGCGCGTCTGCCGGAGCGTGTTTTGCAGGCTCTCCTTCGGTAGGTCCTGGATGATCGGGTTGATCAGCCAGCCCAGCCCCGTCGGGACGTCGCGCGTGAGCGAGACCGCCTCGCATTCCACCCAGGCGCCGCCGTCGCGCTCTTCAAATCGCCAGTAGGTATACAGGTGCCACAGGAAACCTTGTCCCATTCCCGCGGGCTTGGCGCTTTCGTTGGCCTTTCCGGGGCGCTCCACCTCGGCGATTTTGGTAGTGCGCGAACGGCTGCGCCAGCGGGTCTTGTCCACCGCAGAATAGTGAATTTCGTGTTCCGTGTCGAGCACCACGGTGATGACCTTCTTCTTCAGCAGCCGCATGTAGACCCGGAAATCGTTGCCGTCCCGGGCGAGCATCCGCGAAACCATGACCTCTGGACGGTGAGCCTCCTTGTGGTCGTAATCCTGCATCGACGCCAGCGTCTTCTCCAAAGTCGCGCCGGGGATGAAGACCGATCCCACCCAGTCGTGGATCAGGCCGTCCGGCACGACCGTGGTCGGCTTCGCCCCGAGCGGCTCTACCACAATTTGCCCCTGGCGCACCAGGCGCGCGCGGTCCGCGGACTCATCGGCCCACAGGAAGCTCTTGCGTGCATCCAGGCGCTGCTCGGTCTGCCGGATGTAGCGGTCGAAGGCTTGCATGGTCGCCGGCTTGAGCTCGGCGGCGCCGAGGCGCCACACCAGTAACGCCCCCAGGGCGAACCATTTCATACTCTCTATCTTCCCTTATTGGTGAGACTCCCCGCGGGATCATCTGGAACTAGAGAAGGTTCCAGGCGCACGCGGGCCTAACTGAATAGGTAGACGACCTTGACGAGCGAGGACCGGTGGATGGACTTGTTCGGCTTCTCGGTCGTGATGAACTCGTCCGCCTTAAGCAGATGCGCGGCGGCGAGATGTAATGCGTCCATGGGTCCCACTCCCGCCCTGGCCGCTTCTCTAAACCCATGGCCGAGAATCAGCTTGAGATCGTTGGTCATCGCGGCGCGCCGAAAGTACATTTGACAGAAGCGATGTTCGCCGCTGCGCTTATTGAAAAGCGCTTTAGGCGTGGTCTCCAGGTGGACGAACGGGCTACAAAGGAAAAGCCTGTCCGGGTCCTCAAGCACATGCAGTGCCGGTTCTTTCAGTTCGGGAGCGGCGTTGTACGCCGTAATCAGAACACCTCTGTCCAAATACGTACGGATAGCGCGCCGCGCCACTATCGCAGCCCCCGCCGTTCAGCGATCTCGCGTTCGAGTTCGCGACGGTTGAGGAGTTTACCGCCAGATGCCGCATACTCTTCGGCCAGCTTCCGGAGCTGCTTGCCAAGCTTAGATACGCGGCGCTCCGGCTGAGGGCGCCCGTTCTTATCGGCGGTGGTCTTTGAAGACTTCGCCATAACCCTATTCTACCGCCGCTCTGAGCAGGCTAACCGTAGGCCGAGGCGCGCATCGATGCTTTTCCTTTGCCGGGCCGGTCGAAGTGTGCTCCAGCTTCCGGAGTGTCTCCACAGCCCCCGGATCGTTAGAACCCAATCGGCGTCAGGCGCGTCCAAGGGAAGCAGGAGGTACACCCGGCCGTTGCTGTATAATGGCTGAAAGGGCCTCCAGGGTTTTCAATACTCCTCCGGGGATTTCAATACCTATGAGTAGCCGTATCAAATATTTCGTCGTGAGCACATCGACGTGTCTCACGCTTCTTCTTCTGATCGGGAGTGTGCTCGGCCAGGGCGCATCCAGCGCCGACGACACCCTCAAGCACATTGGCGTCTTCAGCGACGTGGTGGCCCACATTAAGAGCGAATACGTCGAAGAGCCCGACATGAAGAGCGTGACCCTGGGGGCTTTGAACGGCCTGCTCGAAGCCATCGATCCGTTCGCCAGCTACCTGAACGCCGATCAGTACAAGGAATACCTGAAGACCAAGGACGTCAAACGGGCCGACATCGGCCTGATGCTGTCCAAGAAATTCGGGTACGTGGGCGTGGTCGGCGCCTTGCTGAACTCTCCAGCCGGCAAGGCCGGATTCAACACGGGCGACATGATTGAGAGCATCAAGGGCATCGCCACGCGAGACATGCCGCTGGCCTACGCCACCATGCTGATGCAGGGCGATCCCGGCAGCACGGTCGAGCTCTCCGTGGTGCGCGTCCGGCAGCCGGAACCCCAGACCGTGAAGTTGACGCGCGCGAATGTCACCCTGCCGCCGATCGAAAGCAAGATGTTGCCCGCGCAGGTCGGCTATGTGAACGTCGACGCGCTCTCTCCCGCACTGGTAAAGGAAGTCGCGGCCGCCATCACCAGGCTCCAGAAAGAGGGCGCCCAGAAGCTCGTGATTGACGTGCGCAATTGCTTCACGGGCTCGCCCGAAGATGGCATCGCGCTGGCGAATCTCTTTCTGACCAAGGGCCATATCGCCTACTTGCAGGGCCAGCGCGTGCCCCGGCAGAACTTCGACGCCGATCCGGGCAAAGCCATCACCAGCCTGCCGGCTGCGGTTCTCACCAACCGTGGCACCGCCAATGCCGCCGAGATCATGGCATCCGCCCTGATGGAGAACAACCGCGCGCAGGTGGTCGGTGAACGCACCTATGGCGACGCCGCCCAGCGCAAGGCCATCACCATGGAAGACGGCAGCGCGATCATTCTCTCCGTCGCCAAGTACTACTCGCCGAACGGCAAGGCGATTCAAGATACGGGTGTCACGCCGGGAACGCAGGCGGCGGAAACCGAAGTGCAGATCGACTACGACGACAACGGCGAGCCCATCCCGCTGACTCCCGACCAGCTTCAACAGCAGCAGAAGAAGAAGATGGAAGACGACCCGGTGGTCAAGAAAGCCCTCGAACTGTTGGGCGCGAAGGCGTAGGACAGGCCTCCTGGCCTGTCCGGCTTCAACACCCCACGCCCGCTGGCGCAAGCCTGGGTACAATCTACCTATGCGGAAGGTCGCACTTACGGCAGCGTCAACGGTCCTGTCCGCGCTGATCCTGAGCGCGCAGAGCGGCCGGTCCTACGGCCCGGGCCGCGTGTGGTGGGACGCGGGTCAAGGCGGCGCTCTCCCTTGGGAAGAAACCTACGACAATCCCGATGGACAAGCCGGCATCCTCAACCGGACCGGCGCAATTCGCACCGATCGCCACCCGTTCTTTGAATCGCTCGGCGTCAACGGCCGCGCCTGCGTGACCTGTCACCAGCCCGCGAACGCGATGAGCGTCTCGGCCGCCAGCCTTCGCGAGCGGTGGAAGGAGACGCAGGGCAAGGACCCCGTTTTTGCCGCCGTCGACGGTTCGAACTGCCCCGACCTGCCGCAAGAGGCCCTGAGCTCGCATTCGCTGTTGATCGAGAAGGGGCTGTTTCGGATCTCCCTGCCATGGCCGCCACCCGGGGTCCGGCCCGACTTCCGCATCGAGGTGGTGCGCGATCCGACCGGATGCAACCAGGGCGGAGCTATCTCCGTGTTCCGAAGGCCGCGCATGGCCGCGAATCTCCACTCGGTCGCGGCCTTCATGGCGGACGGCCGCGAGCCTTCGTTGACTTCCCAGGCGATCGGCGCGATCCTGGTTCACGAGCAGGCCGAATCGCACCCCACCATGGAGCAGCTTCGCGCGATCGTGGAGTTCGAGACCCAGGTTCGCGCGGCGCAAAGCGCGGACATTCGCGGCGGGCTGCTGAACGAGAAGGACGGTCCACTCTCGTTCGCCGTGTGGCGAAAACCCGAGGGCGCGGGCGATCTGGGATTGCAGCGGGAGTTCCGCGCCTCGGCTGCCCGGGGCAGCGATCTCTTCGCCGCCCGCTGCGCCAGTTGCCACGTTCCGGGAATCAAGGGGTGGATGGACATCGGCACCACCACCAGTGCCGCCGCCGGCGGGTCACCGGACCTCCCGCTATTCCGCATCACCTGCGACCAGACGGCCCTGCCTCACCCCAGACTGGGACGCGTCTTTCACACGCAAGATCCGGGGCGGGCGCTGATTTCCGGCAAGTGCGCAGACGCCGGCGCGATCGTGCCCCAACAGTTGAAAGGGCTGGCCGCGCGGGCGCCGTACTTTTCGAATGGCTCGGCGCGCACACTGCGCGAAGTGGTGGAATTCTACGGCCGGCAATACACCGAAGAGGAGAAGCAGGACCTGGTGAATTTTCTCCGGGTGCTCTGAGTCTGAGGCTGTAACAGCAGACCTTGGGCACGTCACGGTGTTGCCGGGCGACGTGGTTCTCGGAAGAGACGGCGGCGTCATGGCCGTTTATCTCGCGCACGGCGCCGTCGTACACGATGCCGTTGCCGCTCCGGGCATAGATCGAAGGAAATTGGCCGGACACAATAAAATTGAAGGAAAAAGGGAATACAACGAGATCAGAACTTCCTCATCCAAGCCCTGGTATTCGGCGAGTTCCTGCGTCGCAACGCGTGTGACCAATTCGATGTAGAGGCTCCATGCCGCGGTCTTCTCCACCTCATCCGGTTTCCATTTGCAGCTCCCCAGCCCAAAGGGAAGACTGATGCTGATTTCGCTCATCTGCATTGATTCATCTGTTGCTTTCTCATCCTGGCGTGAGCGCGTCGTCCCGAGCGAGTTCGAAGACGGCCACCAAGCCAGCGTCTGCTTTATACCTGAGCTATGCGCCGCTGCGGCTGGCCGTGTGAGGAGGGAGGCGCAGCCATCAAGGCCATGGCCGACGCGAACGTACTGTTTGATCCCACGATGAGCTGGGCGGCGATCATCGTTGAGCACAAAGATGAACTGATTCGAATAGGCCTTCGAAACGCAAAGACGATTGCCCTGATTGAAGAAGAACTGCCGAAAAAGCGCGCCACTTTTCAGAAGGCGCTTGCCGCTGGTTTGCGCATGCCAAACGGGAGCGATATCGGGTACGGCCACGGAGAGAATGCCCGCGAAATCATCATGCGCACGGAGGCCGGGCAGAAGCCGATGGACGCGATCATCGGTGCGACCTCGCTTGCGGCAGAATCGCTCGGGCTCGGCAAAACCATCGGCAGCCTCGCGCCCGGCTACGAGGCCGATATCATCGCCGTCGCCGGCAATCCTTTAGAGGATATCGCGGCCCTGCGAAATGTGACGTTCGTCATGAAAGGCGGCCAAGTCTACAAACATTGACCTCCGGTAGAACGGGACACGGCAATACCGTGCTCCGCTTTCGGTCTGGGTACGTTCCTCAGGCGTGCCGCTTCCGCACCGAATAATGCGGGTTGTCGCCTGGGCAAAACCCCACGCGGTCGGGCACCGGCTCAGTTGAGGACCTCGCGCTAGTGTTGGCGCGCATATCAAACGAGCATCTCGGGGAGTCCGGTTTTCGGAAGGTCGAGCTCATTGTGTTCCGGTTAGTCGCCCATCCGGAAGTTGGCACGCAGAGTGGGCCAGCGTCGATTCGTTTGGGGGATGCTGGTCGGATAAAGAGTTCGAGTCCACGCCGGGGTCACTCTCAAGTGGGGACAATCCAGAAGAATGGCCAGAAACGCTCGTAATGAAATCGACAAGATAACGTGAAGTCGAGAAGTTTAGATTGGCTCCCCAGGTAGGACTCGAATCAACCGCTTCCGCCGGCCTCCGCTCTGAGTCATTTCGCCGGAGGGGCAAGCTCGCACGAAGGCGATCTCACTGTTTGCTCGCCGCGGACACCGCTCGCCCGAGCGTATTCACCAGACCCGAGATCGCCCGCGAAAGGCGGTCCTGGCTCAGGGACTCCGGCAGGGGTATCGATAAGGCGGGCCTGTTCGTCGCGGTGTCCCGCGTGAAGAGGCCGGACAAGATCTGTTCCAATCGGCTGCCGGACGCCTCGGCGGAACTCCCGGAAGTGCGGTCAGATGCGATCGACTCGATGAATTTGAGACCGGCTTCAATCAATCCGGCCGCAGCCTTCTCTATGCCGCCCGCGCCTGCCTTTCCGCGGACGGCATCCGGAACTGCCGTGCCCGTTGCCCCGGCGGAATCCACCGGTTGTGGCGCAACGGCGGCCATCGGCTTCAACGGAACGGACGGGGCCGGGTCGATTACGGGTTTGGGCCTGCCGGGTTGAGCGGCGAAGATTTCCTTCACCGCCTGGAGGACCGTTTTCCGGCCCAGCTTGGCAAAGCTGACCTCGCCGGTAGGCGAGTCGAACACTCCCGCAAACAGCGATTTCTTCAGGCGCAGCGTTTCCCACACGCGCTCTTCGATGCTATCGGACGTAAGCATGTGGATCACGTGAACCGGCCGCGACTGCCCAAGCCGGTGCACGCGCCCAATCCGCTGCTCCAGCCGCGCCGGGTTCCAGGGCGGCTCGAAGTTTACCACCGCCGAAGCGGCTTGCAGGTTCAGCCCGACACCTCCCGCATCCGTGGACAGGAAGACCTTGCATGCCGGATCGGTCCGGAACTTCTCGATCAGAGCCCCGCGTTGACGGGAAGGCACACTGCCATGGAGCGAGACGAAGCCGATTCCCAGCTTGCGAAGCTCCTCGCCCGCCAGGTACGTCATGCGCTCGTACTCGCTGAACACCACCACTTTGCGGTTTTCCTCGATCGCCAGTTCCCTGAGGATCTCGCGAAACTCTTGTAGCTTTGGCGAATGGTGCGTTTGCTTGTCGAAAAGAAATGTCGAGTTGCACAGCATGCGCATGTTTTGAATGCAGCACAGGATACGCTTCTGATCGATCTCGGAAAGCCAGCCCTGTTTTTCCCACTTCCGCATGAGACGGGCCAGGATGTCGCTTTGCTCGTAATACGGCTCCGCCTGCTCGGCCGTCAATGGCACGCGGAAGACCTGGTCGGTCCGCTCCGGGAGATCCTTGAGAACCTCCGCACGGGTGCGCCGGAGCAGGATCGGCGCCAACTGGCCGTGAATACGGTCCAAACCGCGATAACCCACCAGGTGGCCCTTCTCGTCCTCCACGCGGTGTTCGTGCACGAAGCGGAAGGCCGGACCCAATCTGCGTCCGTCGATGAACTCGACAACGGAAAAGAGCTCCTCTAACTTGTTCTCGAGGGGTGTGCCGGTGAGGACGAAGGCGTAACGGCTCTTCAGTTGTTTGATCGTGCGCGCGGTTGCGGTGGCCCAGTTGCGGATGCGCTGCGCTTCGTCGAGGATGATCAGGTCCGGCCTCAATTCGTGCATGTACCGCACATCTTTGAGGACCAGTTCATAGCTGGTGAGGGTGAAGAACGCGGGGGAAGCGTACAACGCCTGCCGCCTGGGCAACAAACCGTCGACGACCTGCGCCGGGAGCTCTGTGAACTTCTCGATTTCCGTCTTCCACTGGTATTTGACGGAGGCGGGCGCAATCACCAGCACTCTTTCGATTCCCTTGCTGCGGCGCAGTAGTTCGACCGCGGCCAGCGCTTGCACGGTTTTCCCCAGACCCATGTCGTCGGCCAGGACCACCCGTCCGCGGCAAGCCGCGAACAGGGCCCCTTGCGTCTGGTACGGCAGAAGCTTGGTCTTCAGGACGCCGGCTACCGGGTCTTGACCGCGCTTGAACTTCGCCAGCAGCTTACGTTCCAGCTCCAGGCCT